>NZ_JBZEES010000010.1:0-101499 GCF_058310215.1 Flavobacterium sp. AK-301 | reverse complement strand
CCTTGTATCTTAGTGAATAGGAAGAAGCCCCACTAACGGTATTCCATGAAAGAACAGCGTCTTTTCCAGTAATTGAATTTACAGTTAAATTTGTAGCTTTAAGAGTACAATCATTTGTTCTATATGCAGCCACTACATGTTTGATTTGTTTTAAAGTACGTACAGCATCCCCTATTTGTGTATTTCCCATAGCAGCTCCTTTATGATAAGCAGTAGGGTCTGAAAAATTAGGAACTCGTGTTGCGGATGGTCCACCTGGAATATTGCTTCTTTGAACAGACATTACAGAGCAATACATTTGATTATCATTTCCTTTCCATTTCCATCCTGCCGCATAAGGATAAAGTAAGCTATTATCTGGGGCATCTCTATTATGGTCTATACCCATATTATGACCTATTTCGTGAATTGCAGTATCAGTGTTAGCGGCTTGTTGGATCCGAACTAATGAAAAACCCTGATTTGGACTTCCATTTCGTGATGTTAGTAACCAGGCTAATCCTCCAACCTCTTCAACCTTGAGTAAAAGCATAACTAAGTCTGCTTTATATTGATCTCTTAATGTATGAACTTCATTCATATAAGAATCCTTTTTGCTGGTTAAGTTATCTAAATCAGTATAACTGTTTCCGGTTTCCGTATAATTTACTTCATGAGAATGAACTAATTTAAGATTGATATTAACTTTACTATTCGTTAAAACTATATTGGATCTTTCCATTAATAGTTTTATTGCGTTTTGAATCCCTCCATTCTTTTTAGCAGCATAATTTTTAGCAGCAGGAGTATATACAATCATAAGATCAATGGTAGCGGGATCATTTACTCCGGTAGCTCGTGTAGATTTTAAGGCAGGGGCATTAGTTGTTTCCGGACCCATAGAAGCTTTATGTTCTTTTTCTTCTTGGTGAGAAGGTGAGCCACAATCAAGTTCTTTTTCAGTATTGTCCAATTCTAATAAATAGCTCTTTTTAGTATTAATATCCATTTGAGTAGTATATCTTTCTTGTAACTCAGGAATATCTATACTTATTAAACTATTACCGGAAAAGGAGCTTATAATACAGTGACTTAAGGGGTAGCCTTCAATTTTAGCTACGATTGATGTTACCCCTTCACGGTCTGTTTCCACTTTCTCTATCAGGGCGGTATACTTTTTGTTTTCAAACAAATCCAATACTATTTTATCTTTTTTACCTACAGTCCTGCTTGAAAGTAGTGCATTACTCATAGTGAAGGGGCGTTTACGTATCGCTTTAGGGGAATCGTCATTCGACAGGTTTCGTAGAATTGGACTATCAACTTCAATAAGATTCTTATCATTAAGGTTAATTTCCCTGTTTTGAGCATATGAGTGTATTACACAAAGCAATAGAAATAATAAATATTGTTTCATTTGGTAATTTTTATTGGAGAATTAATTGAAGTTAAAAAAATAGATTATTATCACATTTTTTAAATTAAAGTCTGTTTTTATGTTTTTTTAAAATTTAAACTTAATTGAGCAAAAAAATTATAATTATTTAAATAACGTTGTTTAATGTATTTATTGTATATACTGTTTGTGTTTTTTAGATAAAAACATAAAACTAGCGAATTGATATATTTAATAAACTAAAGTCAATAGATTATTTATGGTAATAAGAAAGCTTAAAAAAGAGATACTATAAAGGTTTTATTTGTAGTGTAGAATTGTGTTCCCTATTTTAGATAGTCAAGAAGCTCTGAATCATTCATTTTGAAGTCATGATAATTCTAGCTTTATTATATTCAATTTAGAAATCTAGAAAGATTGTTATTTGCATTATGTTACAAAATAGATGAAATCTAAACTTCTAAATAATATATTAGATAGGTTGATATAGAGTAGTCTAATAAAATATTCAATCAATATAGAATAAAATTAATTCAGAACTCTGTTCGCTTGTACAAAAGCATTTTTATAATAGGCCTCTTTTGTAGAAGAAACAATTACGCCACGTTGTACAGAAGCATGTATAAATTTTACTTCATCATCATGAACATCTACTACTATTCCCACATGATTGATCTGTTTTTTACGAGGATTTGTTCTGAAGAAGACTAGATCGCCTTTTTTAATTTCTGAATTTTTTAACTTTGTTCCTTCTTTCGAAAGATCAATAGAAGTTCGGGGCATTTTGATGTCAAATGTATTGAAAGTGGTAAAGATTAATCCCGAACAATCCATTCCTGCATTCGTAGTCCCTCCAAAACGATATCTGACTCCTGTATATTCCATAGCTGTATTGATTAGCTGTTTTACTAAATAGCTTGCACTATCATCGTCATTAAAAGCATAATCATCTTCTATTTCGTTATCTTTCAGAGGAGTGTTGTTCGTTTTTTTAGATTCTTTGTTTTTTTTACCGGCTTTTGCAGCAGCAGAATAAGAAGTACGTGTTTTTGAAGAAGTAACAGATGCAGTTGCTCTTTTATTTAAAGACGGAGAATAGATTCCATTACGTTCTGCTTCACTTTTTGATGTTATTATTGTCGAAGTTGTTTTACAAGAAGTAAAAAACAATAAAATAAGTAGTATATAAAGTAGTTTCTTTAATTCCATTTTTCAACCTTTATTAATAAAATCCGCTTGTTTTAATCTTTTATAACAGAAAGAGTTATAAGTTTTTTTGAACTACAATTACTTTGCCAAAATAAATTGTTTTTGTGAAATTTCAAGATTTAGAAACGTAATTCGTTCATTTTAATGCTTCAAGGTACAAAAGACTGTTCTTAAAATAATAAACTTTAACAAAATCCCTTGAAAATAAAATTGATTCAGATTGCTAAAAAAACAATTTCCAGTCACAACGCTCAGTTTACTACATTATAGAAGATAAGACATATTCTATAATAAAAACAAAAAGGACATTGTTCAATTGTCTAGTTATCTATTAAACAATCTAAAAATCGAAGAATCCCTATTTTAGATTTTCTACAATCAATCGGGCTGTTTTTTCACTGGCACCTATACCACCTAGTTTTTGTTCCAGAATATCATATTGTTCCAGAAGTTGTTTACGATATTTAGGTTCCAGTAATTTTGTTAATTCCTCTTTGACTCTTTTCTTATTAAAGTCATTCTGAATTAATTCTGTAACTACCTCTTTATCCATAATCAGATTGACCAGAGAAATAAATTTTAAAGTAATTATTCTTTTCGCAATATGATAAGAAATCCAGTTTGCTTTGTAACAAACCACTTCAGGAACCTTGAAAAGAGCGGTTTCTAAAGTAGCTGTACCCGAAGTTACAAGTGCTGCATATGCTACACTTAACAGATCGTAAGTTTTATTATTTATAAAATGAACATTTTTGTTTTTAAGAAAAGGAGTATAAAAATCATATTCCTGACTCGGAGCACCTGCAATTATAAACTGATAATCCGGGAAATCATCCACAATACTCAGCATGATTGAAAGCATTTTAGTGATCTCCTGTTTTCGGCTTCCCGGTAATAATGCAATTATTTTTTTATTGCCTAGATTATTCTCTTTTATAAAAGTATCAAAATCCATGTGCGTTCTGTTGTGTATCGCATCAATAAGAGGATGCCCTACAAAAGCAACAGGAAACTGATGTTTCTTTT
Organism: Flavobacterium sp. AK-301; assembly: GCF_058310215.1. Lineage (NCBI taxonomy): Bacteria > Pseudomonadati > Bacteroidota > Flavobacteriia > Flavobacteriales > Flavobacteriaceae > Flavobacterium > Flavobacterium sp. AK-301. Next base: position 97,889 of record NZ_JBZEES010000010.1, on the reverse strand, counting down.
CATAGAAATCTTTCTCAAAAGGTAGAATAACATACATTTTATCCACATCATTTTTAATTGCTTTTATACGATTTTCTTTCCATGCCCATATTTGAGGAGAAATATAGTAATGTGTTGCGTATCCTTTTTGTCTTGCCCATTTTGCAATACGCATATTAAAACCGGGGTAGTCGATAAATAAAATTACATCCGGACTGAATTGTTCTATGTCTGATTTACAGAATTTGATATTGTTCAGTATAGTTTTGAGATTCATTACCACCTCGGCAAACCCCATAAAAGCAAGCTCTCTGTAGTGTTTTACTAAAGTTCCTCCCGCATGCTGCATCAGATCACCTCCCCAGAAACGTATTTCTGCCTGAGAATCTTCCTTGTATAATGCCTTCATTAAGTTTGCGCCATGTAGATCACCCGATGCTTCTCCCGCTATGATGTAATATTTCATTCGTTTTCTCGATTTATATAAATATGGTAATTAGAGCCAGTGTAACCGTTGCTAAAATAACACCTCTTGCTTTTATATCCTGATTTTTTTGTAAAAAAATAAAAAAAGCGACTAAATTTAATATAGCACCAATAGTAATTACTTTACCGAGATAACCCTGTGCTTTTAAAACAGAAACTCCATTTATAAATCCGTGAATAGTGAAAAATTCCAAAAATAGAAACATTCCTAATAAAGTGGCAATAAAACCAACTGTAAATCCAATTAATAAGTCTTTTTTACTCATTTAATTTCCATGTATTTAAATTTTGAATAGTATGATGCGCTGTTAAGTCAAACTGAACAGGCACTAATGAGATATAATTTTGTGATAAAGCCCATTCGTCTGTATCTTCACCTTTGTCCTGATTGACAAATTCACCTTTTAACCAGTAGTAGTCACGACCATGTGGTGTCTTGCGTTTATCAAATTCTTCCACCCAAGTTGCTTTTGCCTGACGACATACTTTGATACCTTTTATTTCATTTTCTTTTAGTTTTGGAAAGTTAACGTTTAAAACAACACCTTCCGGTAAACCATGCTCTAAAACTTCTAAGGCTATTTTTCTGATAAATGGTTTTACAGGTTCAAAATCAGCATTCCAGTCATAATCCAGTAAAGAGAAACCAATAGCAGGAATTCCTTCTATACCAGCTTCCACAGCAGCACTCATAGTACCGGAATAGATCACGTTTATAGAGGAGTTTGATCCGTGATTTATGCCCGAAACACAAAGGTCGGGTTTACGTTTTAGAATTTCATGTACAGCAATTTTCACACAGTCTACCGGAGTTCCTGAGCAACTGTATTCCTCACTTACATCATCATCAATGTTTATTTTGTTGAGATATAGTGTGTTATTTACCGTAATGGCGTGTCCCATTCCGGACTGAGGACTGTCTGGTGCTACAACAACAACGTCTCCTATTTCTTTCATTACAGTAATCAGTGCTCTGATTCCCGGTGCTGAAATTCCATCATCATTAGTAACTAATATAAGTGGTTTCTTCTTCATTTATGGTTATTTTTTAATACTTTCGCTAAAATAAGAAATTTTATTTGCTGCCTCCTAATTTTGTATCTTTAACAAAAAATTATGCGCATGTAATTTAGGCTGGTGCAATTTTTGTGTAATTTAGTTAAAAAATTGATGAATGCAATTTGGCAATTTATGAAAAAGAATTATAAAGTAATATTATTAGTTGCTATTATTTCGGCAGCTTTATGGAGTTTTATCCCAAAGCAAAAAACAGAGAGCCCTGAAAAGGATAAAGTGCTTTTGGAATTATTAATGTTTGTAATTGAAAAAGGACACTATGATCCCGTTACTATAGATGATGCTTTTTCCAAAGGCGTTTATAAAGATTATATTATAGCTCTGGATCCGTCAAAAAGATTCCTGATACAGTCTGATATTGATGAGTTTTCAAATTATGAAGATCAGATAGACGATCAGCTTAAAAATAATGATCTGAGCTTTTTCTCCCTTACCTATGACAGATTAATGCAGAGAATGGCAGAATCTAAAGAGATTTATAAATCCATTTTAAGTAAGCCCTTTGACTATAATATAGATGAGGATTTTAATACCGATTATGAAAAAGCACCTTATGTAAAAAACAAAAAAGAATTAGAAGATAAATGGAGAAAACAGTTGAAGTTATCCGTTTTATCTACTATTACAGATAAGGTAAAATTAGAAGAAGATAAGAAAAAAGCAGATTCTACTGCCACATATGTGCCAAAAGTATTTAAAGATATTGAAAAAGAATCCAGAGAATCGACCTTAAAATCACTGAATGATTATTTTGGATTCATAGATGATCTGGAGAGAAATGACTGGTTTACTGTTTATATTAATTCTATTGCAGGAAGAGTAGATCCGCATACTTCTTATTTTGCTCCTGATGATAAAGAACGTTTTGATGTCAGTATGAGTGGTAAATTAGAAGGTATCGGAGCAAAACTTCAGAAGAAGAATGACTTTACAGAAATTACAGAACTAATATCCGGAGGTCCCGCATGGAGAGGAAAAGAGCTGGAAGCAGGAGATGTGATTATGAAAGTAGGTCAGGGAAAAGAAGAGCCTATCGATGTGATTGGAATGCGATTAGATGATGTTGTTAAGAAGATAAAAGGACCTAAAGGAACCGAAGTTCGATTAACCGTAAAAAAAGTAGATGGTACAATTAAAGTCATACCAATTGTTAGAGATATTGTTGAATTAGAAGAAACTTATGCTAAGTCCAGCATAGTAGAAAAAGATGGTAAAACATTTGGTGTGATCCATCTTCCTAAATTCTATATCGATTTTGAAGATAAGAATAACAGAGACGCAGGGAAGGATATTGCTGTTGAGATCGACAGGTTAAAAAAACAAGGTGTTGAAGGAATCATAATGGATTTGAGAGATAATGGAGGAGGTTCTTTAAAAACAGTTGTAGATATTACAGGGTTATTTATTCAAAAAGGACCTGTGGTTCAGGTAAAATCTGCCGGAACAGATAAAGAAGTGTTATCAAATTCAGATAGTAAAGTGCACTGGGATGGTCCATTAGTAGTTTTGATTAATAATTTTTCTGCCTCTGCTTCGGAAATTTTTGCAGCAGCAATACAGGATTATAAAAGAGGAGTTATTATCGGAAGCAAGCAGAGTTATGGAAAAGGGACCGTACAAAACGTTGTCGATCTGAATAAGTTTATCAAAGGTAATTCCTTAGGTGATTTCGGAGCTGTGAAAATTACAACACAGAAATTTTACAGAATTAACGGAGGATCAACCCAGTTAAAAGGAGTTGCCAGTGATGTGGTAATGCCAGACAGATATTCTTATATTGATATAGGAGAGCGTGACCTGGAAAATGCTATGCCATGGGATAAAATTGATCCTGCAAATTATAAATTGTGGAGTAACCAACAAAATAATCAGGATATTGTAATTTCTAATAGTAAACACCGTATAGCAGATAATGAACAGTTCAAGTTAATAGATGAGAATGCAAAATGGATTAGTAAAAGGAGAGAAGATAATCTATATCATTTGAATTATAAGAGATTTAAAATCGATTTAGATAAAGTAGAGGCAGATGCTAAGAAGTTTAAAGCTATATCAGATTATAAAAACAATCTTACTTTTAAATCTCTCCCTTACGAAGTTGAGCTGATGAAAAATGATACTGTTTTTGAGCAGAAAAGAGTAAGATGGCATGAAAGTCTCTCAAAAGATGTTTATGTTGAAGAAGGATTAAATATTTTAAGTGATCAGACATCAAAATCACTTACTAAAGTAAATAAAGAATCTAATAAAGAAATCAAAAGTAAGTTAGTCATTTCACAATAATTGAGGAAAGCATTTAATGAGCAGTACTTCACAGTCATTAACTAGTTTAGCGCTTCAGAAATTCAAAAAGAATTTCTGGGGCGTTTTCAGTTTAGGGTTCATTCTGATTCTGATTTTTATGTCTGTTTTCGCATATGTTCTGGCTCCTGATAATTCTGTTAATGCAAATCAGATGCATTTATCGATTCATTCAAAATCACCCGGATTTAAGGTTAAGATGCTGTCCATTCCTTTGGGTGAGAAAACAGAAAATAAGTTCAGTTATTATTTTACAGGACATCCGAATACTGTGACAGAAATACCGATCAGAAGTTATCAGTTTAAAAAAGACAGTCTGGAATATGTAGAGTATAATGACGAGCCCTCACTTGCGATTACCAAACAGATTGCCTTCGGTAAGTTCAAAGAGAATATAGAGCCTGAAACAATTGAAAAAGAATATATTGCCACTAAAAAATTCTATCTGGGAACAGATAAATACGGAAGAGATTTATTGAGCAGAATGCTGATCGGTTCACGGGTTTCCCTTTCCATAGGTTTTGTAGCCGTATTTATTTCATTAGTATTAGGAATCTTCTTTGGGTCCATAGGTGGTTATTTTGGAGGTAAAGCAGATGCTTTTGTAATGTGGATCGTCAATATTATCTGGTCTATTCCTACACTTCTGCTCGTTATTGCCATTACACTAACACTTGGAAAAGGATTCTGGCAGGTTTTTGTAGCCGTAGGTCTCACAATGTGGGTAGAAGTAGCCAGAGTTGTTAGAGGACAGATAATTGGCGTAAAAGAGATGCAGTTTGTTACCGCAGCAAGAGCTTTGGGCTTTAGTGATTTTAGAATAATAGTAAACCATATTTTACCTAATATTATGGCTCCTGTTATTGTAATATCAGCAGCTAACTTTGCTTCTGCTATTCTGGTTGAAAGTGGATTGAGTTTTCTCGGATTAGGAGCTCAGCCACCCATTCCGAGTTGGGGAGCAATGATAAAAGATCATTACAATTATATTATTTTAGGAAAACCCTATTTAGCAATTGTACCAGGGTTAGCGATTATGTTTTTGGTTCTGGCTTTTATGATGATAGGGAATGCACTAAGAGACGCATTAGATGTAAAAACATAAAGATTGATATTGTTAAAATATAAAAACTGCCTTATAAGGCAGTTTTTATTAAATTTTGACTTGTTGTTTCTGAAGTTTATCTTTCAGAATGTTTATTTTTGTTACCTGTTTGCTAAGTCGAATTTCCCATTTGGTGACTGCATCGGTTGACAGGATACCTTCTGCTTTTTTTGCAGTATATTTTTGAGTTTCTTTCTGTAATTTATTTTCTTCCTTACTAATCTTCTTTTTTGTTTCTTCTATTTCCTGCTCTCGTTCAGCAATTAATTGTTTCTTTTTTTCAATTTTATTCTGAGCATTTTCAATTTTTTTATGCTCTTTTTCTAATTCTTTAGCTTCCTTTATTTTTGCCTTTTCTGCTTTTATCAGTTCCTTTTGTTTTGTCAGATCAATTTGCTCTTGTTGTTTCATTAAGGCGATCTCTTGATCTTCAATAGATTCCTGTGCATAAAAAATATGGAATGACAAAGTAAGTAAAACGATAAATAAAAATTTGTTCTTCATTGGTTAATTTTGATTTAATAATTAGGGGGGTTAATTAACTTGATAAATGTGGGTGAAAGATAAACATTAGATTAACTTTGCAATGTTAATACAATGATAATAATTTGAATGAAAAAGTATAAATTTTATCTGACAGCACTCTTACTGTTTGTTTCCGGAATAGTGTTCTATTGTAAAGAAGAAGGAATCCATCTTTCTGATTTTATTTCAGACAATAACAGCATATCTGCTTCAGTAACATTACCCAAAGAACTTCAGGGTGAATTTAATTATTTTCCAACTTCAACAACAAATCAGATCGTAGAGCATAATAGTTATACATTATCTTATGCAGAACCATATGAGCAGGCAGAATGGGTGGCGTATAAATTAACAAAAAGCCAGATAGTGAATAATAATTACAAAAGGCCTTATTTCATTGAAGATCCTTTAGTGAAAACCCGTTCTGCAGACTGGAGAAATTATAGAAAATCAGGATATGATAAAGGACATCTCTGTCCCGCAGGAGATAGGGAATTTTCAAGAGAAGCGTATAATGAAACCTTTTATACTTCTAATATTTCTCCACAACTATCGAGGTTTAATGCCGGAATATGGAACAGATTAGAGCAGAAAGTTCGTTATTGGGCAACAAAATATGATACACTTTATGTAATTACAGGAGGTGTTCTTACAAAAAGTCTGAAAACGATAGGTACAGAGAAAGTAGCCGTTCCAAAATATTTTTATAAAATACTCTTTAATAAGAAAAATGGACATTACAGAATGATTGCTTTTCTTGTCCCTCATAAAGACACGTCACAGCCAATTTATGATTTTGTTGTTAGTGTAGACAGTATTGAAAAGTTGACAGGAATAGATTTTTTTCCTGCATTACCGGATGATATTGAAAATCGATTGGAAAAAGACGATGACTATAAAGAATGGAGTTTTAAATGACCTACCATTCATTAACTCTATTGGCGTCTAATTTCAGAAAAACAAAGAGCAGTATTGTAAATGCCCAGAGGCTGGATCCTCCATATGAAAAGAAAGGCAACGGTACTCCGATTGTTGGGAATATTCCAATGACCATTGCTATGTTCACAAAGAAATGTATAAATAGAATTGCAGCAGCACAATATCCGTATACTCTGCCAAATTTTGTTTTCTGGTGTTCTGCTAAATAAAGTATTCTCAGAATTAAGGTTGCGAATAAGATTATAATAAAGACGGAACCTGCAAATCCCCATTCTTCACCTACTGTGGTAAAGATGTAATCCGTATGCTGTTCCGGAACGAAGTCTCCTTTTGTTTGTGTACCTTCCAAAAAACCTTTTCCGATCCAGCCTCCTGAACCAATAGCGATTTGTGCCTGATTGGTGTTATATCCAATTCCTTGAAGGTCAACTTCTTTTCCTAATAAGATGTTCAGCCTGTCTTGTTGATGTTTCTGAAGTACATTATCAAACACATAATCTACCGTAAATACAAACCCCGAAGTCAGCAGAAAACAAATAAATATTAAGATCAGGTTTCTATGTGGTTTTCTTACTCTGAAATAAAAGAATAAACTCACTACAAATGCTCCGAGAATTATATATATAGGCTCTATTACCAGAGAGAGTATAAACAGAAAAATACTTATAGATCCTACCCATAAAAACCAAGAAGGCAGACCTTCTCTGTAAAGGACTAATACAAATACAAGTAAAATGATTGCACTACCGGCATCAGGTTGTCCGAGTATAAGAAGTATAGGTATTCCAATAATAAGAAAAGCCTTTATCTGATCTCCAAAATGATCAAGATTGACTTGTATGTCACTTAAGTATTTTGCAAGAGCGAGCGCTATTGCTACTTTTACAAATTCAGAAGGTTGTATACTAAAGCTTCCGAAAGCATACCAGTTGGTTTGTCCTTTTATGGTTTTTCCAAAGACAAATAATCCAGCTAAAGAAAGAAGAGCTAAAGCGTATAAAACGCTGGCAAACCGTTCATAAAATTTAGCATCTAAGGTTAATATTATAAATATGAGAGGGATACACAGGGTTATTAAAATAAACTGTTTTCCATAGATCAGAGTGAAATCAAAGTTTGTTTGATCAATAGGTGAAGAAGCAGAGTAGATATTGACCCATCCCATACATACTAATACAATATATAATAGTACACTTATCCAGTCGATATTATTGATGACGTTCTGATTTCTCATTTATCTGTTTATTGAAAAAGGTTTGCCACTTATTGCTTTTGCATATTCACTTTCCAGACTTCCTTCCAGTACTCTTTTTTCCAGATCAGTACGTGTAATCGTTCCTTTTAGATATTTTTCTATCATAACACTGGCTATTGGTGCGGCATATCGGGCTCCCCAGTATCCGTTCTCAACAAAAACAGCAATTGCTATTTTCGGATTATCTTTAGGTGCAAAAGCAACAAAGATAGAGTGGTCCGTCAGTTGTGTTCTTTTACCATCAATCTTTGTGAAATTTTCAGCAGTACCTGTTTTTCCACAAATATCAATCCCTTCTACTCTGAATCTGGAAGCAGTTCCCATATTATATACATCGTACAAACCTTCAATTACAGGTTTAAAATATTGTTTATCTATGGTAGTAATATGCTTTGTAGTGAATTTTTCATCAATTTTCTGACCTTCAATATTTTTAATCATATGAGGAGTATAGTAATAGCCTTCATTTGCTACTGCTGCCATTACATTAGCTAATTGAATAGGGGTGGTAAGAACCTCTCCCTGTCCAATAGCATTAGATATAATTGTTGTGCTTCTCCATCCCCCTTTAGGATAGTAGCGGTCATAAAATTTTGAATTAGGGATATGTCCTTTTCTTCCCGGAGGTAGATCATACCCTAGAAACTGACCTAATCCAAAACTTTCCAGATGATTACTCCAGGCATTCACACCATCTTCCGGTTTTGAATATTTTTCAATAGTTTTTTTATAAGTATTGGCAAAATAAGTATTACAGGATCTGTAGATACCCTGATGTAAATTAAAAGCGCCTGCATCATGACATTTCATAAAAGCACCTTTACCGTAGAAAAACCCATGATTACATACAAAAGTGGTATTCTCATCGATAACTTTTTCCTGTAATCCAATCAGTCCTGTTAAGATTTTAAAAGGTGATCCCGGAGGATATTCTGCGAGAAGCCCTCTGTCATATAAAGGTTTTGCGATTGAATCTCTGTATAGAGCGGTATAGTTTTTAGATCGTTCTCTCCCTACAAGGATAGAAGGATCATAAGAAGGAGCTGTGACCAGAGCTAATATTTCACCCGTTTTAGGTTCAATTGCCACAATACCACCTCTTTTGTGGATCATTAAAGATTCTCCGTATTTTTGAAGTTCTATGTCTAAAGAAAGGTGTATGTCTTGCCCCTGTACGGCAATAGTATCATATGCTCCGTTTTTATATGCTCCAATCTCTCTATTGAAACGGTCTCTCTGAATATATTTTACTCCTTTAACACCTCTTAGGATTTCTTCATAGGTTTGTTCCACTCCCTGCATACCAATTAAATCACCACTCTTGTAGTAAGAATTGGTCTTGATATTATTGTCATTTACCTGAGTGATGTAGCCAAAAACATTTGCAGCTACATCTACTTGATAATCACGGAGTGATCTTTTCTGAATATAAAAACCTTTGAATTTTCTGATTTTTTCCTGAAAAGCAGCAAATTCTTTTTTATTTAATTGTGGTAAAAATACAGAAGGAAGTCTGGGACTATATTTCCATGCTTTTCCTATTTGTCGGTCAATGTCCTGCTTTGTGATTTTCAGTAGATTACAAAATTCTAAGGTATCTAGTTCTTTTACCTCTTGAGGGATGACCATTATATCATAAGAAGGTTGATTTGCTACCAGTAATTTTCCGGTTCGGTCATAAATGTAACCTCTCTCAGGATAATCATATTTGATTTTGATAGCATTATTATCGGATTTGATTTTAAAGGAATTGTCTAAAATCTGGAGAAAGAAAAGTCTACCAATAAGAATAACTGAAGCTCCTATTATTAATACAGGAAATAGTATCTTTCTCATCTTCTTGCAGGTTTAAAGATGTAAATGATAATGATGCACAGAACAGTCGTAAAGATTGTTGTGAATAGTATTCTTAAAAGAATATCTGTCATTAAACTAAAACGGAATATTTCCAGTAAAAACAAGATGCTGTGATGTGCAGCGATCATTGTCAGAAGAAAAGAAAAACGTTCAGGGTTTAATCGGTCATTTACCCGTATAGTCTGATACTCATAACTAATTCCAAATGAGAATTTCAGAAAAGAAGGTCTGAAATAAGCTATAATGATGCATGCTGTGGCGTGTATTCCACCTGAATTACAGAACATATCCATTAAAATCCCTAATACAAAACTGGATAAGATTAAACCATATCGCGGTCCATTTACAGGATAAAGCAGTATAAATAATATATAGGGGAATGGATTAATAAAACCAAAAAGATTGATATTATTAAATATAGCTACCTGTGCAAGTAGTAGTAAAATAAAACGGAGGATATTTGTTATTAAAACACTACTCATTACTAATTGTTTCTTTCTCTAATTCGATTATTTCTTCTCTGTCAGGGTTTTGTATAACATATACATGACCGATATTAGTCATGTCGTTAAATAATCTGACGTCTAATGTATAGTAGTTTGTTTTACTATCAATATAAATTTTGTCAATAGTTCCGATAGGTATATTTTCAGGAAATATTTCAGAAGTACCTCCGGTAACAATTGTATCTCCTTTCCTAACTGAAGCTAATCGAGGAACATCTATCAGTTGTACAAAACCGGTATTTTTTCCATTCCAGATTAGTGAGCCGAAATGATCTGATTGTTTAATTTTGGCATTGATCTGAGATTTTGTATTCAGGATACTGGTTACAGTAGCATAGTTTTTAGAAGTGTTTTCAATTATTCCTATAATACCGAGACCGTTGATTACACCCATATATGGTTTTACTCCGGAAGCTTTTCCGTTGTTGATTGTCAGGTAGTTTTCAGGAACATTATAAGTATTATGAATTACCTTTGACAGAATTACTTTAATAGGATAGTTTTCTATGATACTGTCTGTGAAAACAGTTTTAACAGAGTCTTTATTAAAGAGAATACTTTTTAATTGTGCATTCTCAAAGGCTAGTTTTTCATTCTGATCTTTAAGGTTCAGATAATCAGTAAAGGCATTTATTTTAGAATAAACACCCCCTGTAATTTCATTTGCAGAATTAACAATTCTGCTTCTCTGTAATGAGTGGGACTGAATTGTTAGTATCAGTGAGATTCCCAAAAGCAGCAAAAACAGTAACTTATTACTGTTTTTAAATAAGAAATTAAATATTTGCTGCATGAATATTTACTTATTTATTTGATAAGAATACTTTTAAATTTTGGGATATTTTTAAGAGCCATTCCTGTACCTCTTACAACAGCTCTTAAAGGATCTTCCGCGATATAAACAGGTAGGTCTGTTTTTTGAGAGATTCTTTTGTCTAGTCCTCTTAACATAGAACCTCCACCTGCAAGATAAATACCGGTATTGTAAATATCGGCGGCTAATTCCGGAGGTGTTTGAGATAAGGTTTCCATTACTGCATCTTCAATTCGTTGGATTGATTTATCCAGAGCTTTAGCAATTTCTCTGTAAGAAACCTCCACCTGTTTTGGTTTGCCTGTTAATAAATCTCTACCCTGAACGGACATGTCATCTGGGGGTGTTTCCAGATCTTCAGTAGCTGCACCAATTGAAATTTTTATTTTTTCAGCTGTACTTTCTCCAACAAATAGGTTGTGCTGAGTACGCATATAATATACAATATCATTAGTGAAAACATCACCTGCAATCTTAACAGATTTATCACAAACAATACCACCAAGAGCAATTACAGCAATTTCAGTTGTACCACCTCCTATGTCAACAATCATATTTCCTTTAGGTTGCATTATATCTACGCCGATACCGATAGCTGCTGCCATTGGTTCGTGTATTAAATAAACCTCTTTACCATTTACCCTTTCGCAAGACTCTTTTACTGCACGCATTTCCACTTCTGTAATGCCTGAAGGAATACAAACTACCATGCGTAGAGCAGGAGCAAGCAATTTCTTTTTTAAAGCAGGTATGCTTTTGATAAACATACTAATCATTTTCTCAGAAGCATCAAAATCGGCAATTACACCGTCTTTTAAAGGTCTTATGGTTTTTATGTTTTCATGAGTTTTACCCTGCATCATACTTGCTTCTTTTCCAACAGCAATTATTTTACCTGTAACTCTATCACGAGCAACTATAGACGGGCTATCGATTACGACCTTGTCGTTATGAATAATAAGTGTATTAGCGGTACCGAGGTCTATTGCGATATCCTCAGTCATGAAATCAAAAAATCCCATAAGTTGTTCTAAGGTTAAAAAAGTTTATATTAAATGAGCTCTCAAAGTTAGTGAAATTAATGTTTAAAATGACGTATACTAGTAAATACCATTGCAATTTTATTTTTATTACAGTAATTAATGCTTAATTCATCTTTTATTGATCCACCTGGTTGAATAACAGCTGTTATTCCTACATGGTGTGCAATTTCTACACAATCTGGGAACGGGAAAAAAGCATCGCTTGCCATTACTGCCCCTTTTAAGTCAAAATTAAAAGATTTTGCTTTATCAATTGCCTGTTTTAAAGCATCTACTCTTGAGGTTTGACCTGTGCCTGAAGCAATGAGCTGATTGTTTTTGGCAAAAACAATAGTATTTGATTTAGTGTGCTTGCAAATTTTGGAAGCAAATAATAAATCTGATATTTCTTGTTCGGTAGGTGTTGTATCTGTAACGGTTTTTAAGTGCTCTTTAGTATCTGTAACGTTATCTTTGTCTTGAATTAAAATTCCGTTTAAACAGGTTCTTATCTGTTTAGCAGGTAAAATAATATTATTCTGAATTAAAATAATTCTGTTCTTTTTTTCTTCTAGTATTGTAATGGCTTCTTTATCATAGCTTGGAGCAATCACCACTTCACAGAATAATTGGTTGATCTCTTTAGCAGTATCAGTATTGATATTTTTATTAGCAATCAGAACTCCACCGAAAGCAGAAGTAGGATCAGCAGCCAAAGCATCAAGATATGCTTGTTTCATTGTATTTCTTGTTGCAAGTCCACAGGCATTATTATGTTTTAAGATTGCAAATGTAGGCTCACTATCCTTGAATTCCTGCATCAGATTAACAGCAGCATCAACATCTAGCAAGTTATTGTATGATAATTCTTTTCCATGAAGTTTGCTGAACATAGTATCAAATTCTCCAAAGAAGAAACCTTTCTGGTGTGGATTTTCACCATATCGTAAAGCCTGACCATCACCGATACTTGCTTTATAAATTGTTTCATCAGTATTAAAATAATTGAAGATTGCTGTATCATAATGAGAAGAAACATGAAATGCCTTAGTAGCAAATAATTTTCTGTCTTCAATAGTTGTTGTTCCGTTTTGACGTGTAATAATGTCAAGGAGCGTGTTGTATTCATTTACAGAAGCAATACAAATAGTGTCTTTAAAGTTTTTTGCAGCTGCTCTGATTAGAGAAATTCCTCCAATATCGATCTTTTCGATAATATCAGCTTCTGATGCACCGGATAATACCGTTTTTTCAAAAGGATACAGGTCAACAATAACTAGGTCGATTTGAGGGATGTTGTATTCCTGCATTTGTTGTACGTCTTCTGCGTGATCCTGACGGTTCAGGATGCCTCCAAATACTTTTGGATGTAGGGTTTTTACTCTGCCGCCAAGAATAGACGGATAAGAGGTTACATCTTCAACAGGAATAACAGGAATTCCTAATTTATTGATAAATTCTTCTGTTCCTCCTGTAGAATAGATAGTAACATTAAGTTCATGTAACTTTTTAACGATTGATTCAAGTCCATCTTTGGAAAAGACAGAGATTAATGCAGATTGAATTGTTTTTGTTGTGTTCATTATAGTAGTTAGAATTAAAACACAAAAGTAGGTATTTAGTATATAACATTCAACGAGTAAGCAGTCAATAAAATAGCATATTGTTATAAAAATTTGTTAATACTTTTATTACGTTTTAGTCTTCCTGTTTTTTGATAATTAAATTTTAGGTTTTTGTCTATTTTTTATTGAATTTTACATTTATTCAAATAATGACCCATGGTAGTTTATTTCCGATTGTTAAAAGAAAGTTTCACTTTTGCTATAAATGCTTTACGCAATAATAAGTTACGTACACTTTTATCTTTGTTAGGAGTAACAATCGGTATATTTTCTATAATAGCAGTTTTGGCAGCCGTTGATTCCTTAGATAAAAAAATTAAAAATGATCTGAGCAGTTTAGATAAGAATACAGTTTATTTAATGCGTTTTTCATTTGGTCCGTCCGATGTACCACAATGGAAGAGAGAACAGTTTCCTGATGTTACTTATGATGAGTACCAGTATTTGAAAAGAAGCCTTAATAATGCCGATAAACTGTGTTTCCAGATTTTTACCAGAAATGAAAATATAAAATATGAAGCTAAAACAGTAAGTTCTGTTAAGGTTATACCTACAACTTATGAATTTCTGGATATTCAGTCACTAGAATTTGAAGAAGGAAGATTTTTTAACGAATCAGAATCCAATTCAGGTGTTCCTCAGATTGTACTGGGATATGAAGTCGCAAAAGGTCTTTTTGAAGGTGTTGATCCTATAGGGAAGAAAATCAGGCTATATGGACAGCGTTTTACTGTTATTGGTGTTTTAAAGAAACAGGGGAGCGGGATCTTTGGAGAAGATAATGATATTACCGTTTATTTTCCGGTTAATTTTCTTCGAAAACTATACGGAGATAATAATACCGCACTTACTCCTGTAATAATAGTAAAACCTGATAAAGGGATTGATATGGAGGCTTTTAAAGGTGAATTAATACAAAAACTCAGGAATTACAGAGGAATAAAAACAGGAGAAATAGATAATTTTTTTATTAATGTTTTGTCTGGATTTACGGATTTAATTGATGGGATTCTGGGTGGGTTAAATCTGGGAGGTTGGATAATCAGTGGTTTTTCATTATTAGTAGGAGGTTTTGGTATTGCAAATATTATGTTTGTTTCAGTAAAGGAAAGAACTAATCTGATAGGTATTCAGAAATCGTTAGGCGCAAAGAACAAGTTTATATTGTTTCAGTTTTTATTTGAAGCAGTTATATTATCTGTGATTGGAGGTATTGTAGGATTGATTTTTGTCTGGATAATTGCTTTATTAATGACTAATTTACTAGATTTTGAATTTGTATTAAGTATCAAAAATATGTTTTTAGGAACTTCATTAGCTGCTATAATCGGATTGATATCAGGTATATTGCCAGCAATAATAGCTTCAAAATTAGATCCTGTTGAGGCAATTCGTACAGGAATGTAAGAAGGAATATACGATATTAGATTTACGATATTTTAGAGGAAAGAAACAAGAAGAAAGAGATATACGATTCTCCTAACAGGTTAAAAAACCTGTTAGGTATTGTTGATTAAGGGACGCCTTAAATTAATAATTGAATTCTCGCTTTACTTTGTAGCTGTCTCAACTAAGTTCTTTCGGAATAATAGTTAAACAGGTCAGGAGACCTTGAGTCACTCCTACAAAGACAGAGTCTTTGCAGAGCAGATTAATATAATAATTGATTAGAAAACACAAGTAGTATATATTAAAAAAGCTTCAAGTATCTTGAAGCTTTTTTAATATAAGATTATTTATCTTGTCTGACAGGTTGATTTGAAATTAAATCAAGATACAGATTGACTTTGTCTTTTAGTTCTTTTCTTGGAGTAATGAAATCCAGAAAACCGTGTTCCAGCAAAAATTCGGATGTCTGGAAACCCTCCGGTAGATCTTTACCGGTAGTATCTTTTACAATTCGGGGTCCTGCAAATCCAATTAATGCTCCGGGCTCAGAAATATTAACATCTCCCAGCATAGCATAAGAAGCGGTTGTTCCCCCTGTGGTAGGATCTGTACATAAAGAAATATAAGGGATTTTTGCATCAGCAAGCTGAGCTAGTTTTGCTGATGTTTTTGCTAGTTGCATCAAAGAATAAGCAGCTTCCTGCATACGAGCCCCTCCTGATTTAGAGATCATCATAAAAGGGATTTTATTTTTGATAGAGTAGTCAATTCCTCTGGAAATTTTTTCACCAACAACAGCTCCCATTGAGCCTCCGATAAAAGCAAAATCCATACAGCATACAACCAGATTTTTTCCTTTTGATTTTCCAACAGCTGTACGTGCTGCATCTTTCAGGTTGGTTTTTTCTGTAGCTTCTTTTAAACGATCAGCATATTTTTTAGTGTCAACAAATTTTAAAGGATCTTTTGAGGTCATACCTCTATCCAGTTCCTTGAATTCATTGTTATCAAATAATATTTCAAAATATTCTTTACTGCCAATTCTTACATGGTAATCATCTTCCGGACTAACATAAAAATTTCTAGCTAATTCAGCAGAGTCAACTATTTTTCCTGTAGGAGACTTATACCAAAGTCCTTTAGGGACATCTTTTTTGTCTTCCGTTGCTGTCTGTATTCCTTTTTCTGTTCTTTTAAACCAAGCCATATTTCAAATTTTTAGCTAACACATGATTATAATCATTAGTTTTAAAAATAAAACAATGATTATAATCATGTATAAACTATAGTTATAATGTATTAATATTATTTAAATCCCTAAAAGCTTGCTCTAATCTTGTGATGAAAGTAGCTTCTCCTTCTCGCATCCATTTTCTTGGATCGTAATATTTTTTATTTGGCTGATCAGTACCGTCAGGGTTACCGATTTGTGTTCTTAAATACTCAATATTATCAGTCATATAATCGCGAATACCTTCAGTGAAAGCAAATTGCAGATCAGTGTCAATATTCATTTTGATTACTCCGTAACCAATAGCTTCTCTAATTTCTTCAAGTGTAGATCCTGAACCTCCGTGGAAAACGAAATCTACAGGATTTGATCCTGTTTTATATTTTTGCTGTACATAATCCTGAGAGTTTTTCAGAATCTTTGGAGTTAGTTTTACGTTTCCCGGTTTATAAACCCCGTGAACGTTTCCAAAAGCAGCAGCAATAGTGAATTTATCACTTATTTTAAGAAGTTCTTCATAAGCATAAGCTACTTCTTCCGGTTGAGTATATAGTTTTGAATTATCAACATTTGAATTATCAACACCATCTTCTTCGCCTCCTGTAATTCCTAATTCGATTTCTAAAGTCATTCCCATTTTACTCATTCTTTCTAAATATTTCTTAGAAATGGTTAAGTTTTCTTCGATTGACTCTTCAGAAAGATCGATCATATGAGAACTGAATAGAGGCTTTCCGGTTTCTTTGAAATGTACTTCACTGGCATCTAACAACCCGTCGATCCAGGGCAATAAATTTTTAGCGCAATGGTCTGTATGAAGTATTACAGTTGCACCATAAGCTTCTGCTAATGTGTGGATATGTTTTGCACCGGCAACCCCGCCTGCTATTGCAGCTTTTTGATTTTCATTTGATAACCCTTTACCTGCATTATATGCTGCTCCACCATTTGAAAACTGGATAATCACAGGCGCTTTTAGTTTCGCTGCTGTTTCAAGGACAGCATTGATTGTATTAGATCCTGTAACATTTACAGCAGGTAGTGCAAATCCTTTTTCTTTCGCATATTTGAAAATTTCCTGAACTTGATTTCCAGTCGCAACTCCCGGTTTAATATTGTGAGCCATTATGTTAGTTTTTAAAATGAGTTTACAAAAATAATAATTTATAAGATTAGAACGGGTAATTAATCCCAATATTTAATACGGACTTGCTAAAGTTGTAGCCTTTAAACCAACGTTCACCTTCTCTTTTTCCTGGATCATAGGTTTTGAAACCAATATCCAGTCTGATTACAAAAAAGCTTAAATCATAACGTAATCCAAATCCTGACCCGACTGCAAGTTGTTCTAACGATCTTAATCCATTAAAAGTATAGGCTTCATCTTCAATATCATCAAATACATTCCAGATGTTTCCTGTATCAATAAAA
This sequence comes from Flavobacterium sp. AK-301, assembly GCF_058310215.1. NCBI lineage: Bacteria > Pseudomonadati > Bacteroidota > Flavobacteriia > Flavobacteriales > Flavobacteriaceae > Flavobacterium > Flavobacterium sp. AK-301. Next base: position 80,347 of record NZ_JBZEES010000010.1, on the reverse strand, counting down.
AGTGCACTATGGAAATTGCCAAATACTCTAAATCGGTATTCAGCACTTATTGCTATTTTTAAATTCGCTTCGTTAAAATCGTTTATTCCACCACTGCTTCCAGGACCTAAACTATAAGATTGCCAGCCTCTATTATCATTTGATCCTCCTGCAAAGTAGCTTCGGGAGAAAGGAATGTTTGATGAATTTCCATAAGGAATGGCAATGCCACTAAAAGCTCTTACTGCGAATACCTGTTTTTTTCCAAAATCCCAGTGTTTAATAAAATCAACTTCAGTCTTTACATATTGAGAATATTCAATATTAAAGAGATCGCGTTTACCATCTTCATTTTTTTTCTGTCCTGCCAGATTTGCCATTAGATCCAGAAAATTTCCTGCAGTTTCTATTTTTGTTTTAAAAATATAGAAATCATCATCATAAATATCTCTTTTGGTAGATTTTGTATAGGTAAAGTTAGAAGCAAATATCAGGTTGTTCTCACTAAGTCTTTTGCGTCGTTCTTCAATACTTCTGACTGATTTCATATCGGGAGAGTTTAGAGGAATAGTGCTGTTTCCTGTCAGAACTTCATTAATAAAGCCAGATGTTCCCTGTTCAATGGTCAGGTCATTGTTCTCGTCAACATAATCCGGATTTGTGTTATATTGTTGAGCCAAACGGTTTAATTGTTTGTAAGAAGAAGTATAAACATTAAAGTAATTAGCTGTATTAAGGTTCTTTACATATTGAATATTTACTAGATCAAACCGGCTTGTCACATTACGTTTCGGGTTCCAGTTATAATTGACAATTCCTGTGAAACTTTCTTTATCCAGACCAATGTTTCGCTGTTTTGCATATCCAAAACTCATCATGGTAGAAGGGATCATGGTTTTAGGGATGATTTTTTCGGTATTAAAAGGCATAAATATCCGTGGGAAATTCAGTTTAAAATCTAATCCGTATTCTGATAAATTAAAAAATACGTCGTTAGGGTTTGCAAGATCCTTTGAAGATCCTATATTTCCCCTTGCTGAAATCTCTAAGGTTTCTGCCCCTTTAAAAATATTTCGGATAGAAATAGAAGTAGTTGCTTCTAAACCAAAATCCTGAATATTAGAATGTGTAACGTCTATACCGGCTCCAAAGCTGTACTTTTTTCTTGGAGTTAATATAATATTGGCAATTAAAGATTCTCCTTTTTCGTCTTCTGTGTCTTCAATATATTGTATTGAAGGATAATTGAAAATTCTCAGGTTACTTAAATAGCGATAGGTCAGTGTTTTTCTGAAATCACTGTAAGTAGATCCTTTAGTGATAAATATAGCGTCTGTTATTGCCTTTGGTCTGTAGTTTAGTTTATCAGAACTATATAAGTTAAAATTTTTATAGGAGATACTATCTGCAATATCTGTAGATTTTTTTATTGAAGAATTGTTTGTAAAAATATTTACTTTACTTATTTTGTATAGTTTAAAAGGTTTTTTCATGGTAGAATCACCTTCTCTTACAGCCCGGTCCGCAATGATTAGGTCAATATTTGCTTTGTGTTTAGTGTCTACAGTGTCAATATTGTACGAAATATAGTTTTGTTGAAAATAGTAGGCTCCTCTGTTTCTGAAACTTGTAGTGATACGATCTCTTTCCTGATCAAAATTAGTAGTAGTGTATTGTTGTCCTTCTTTGATAAGAGATGCTGATTTTATTTTTTGATAAATAGAGTCAAGAGCAGGGGTGCTGATATTTGTCGTTATGGTATCAATAATATAGGGATCTCCAGTTACTATTTTATAGTTAATCAGTGCTTTTTTTAAACTGGTAGTGTCTATTGTATAATTTGTTCTAACATTAAAAAAGCCGTTATTAAAATAATGAGCTTTTAATCTGTTGATTGATTTTTTTGTTTTTGTTTGATCTATAATGATAGGTGGTTCTCCTGTTTTTTTAAGAAAATTACTGAAACCGGAAACGAGAAAGGACTGTCCCAATCTTTCAACTTGTTTTTCTGAAAGAAGGTAAGAAAGATTTCTATATCGGTTCGGTTTTTTGTAAAGCCAGGCATTATAAGAAGAATCCGGATTTGGTTTTGCGATATTATATAATCCCAGACGAAGTCTGTAGCCCATTATTGTAGAGTTTGGCTGTTGATAGATCTGATCCGTTATTTTTTCATCGCTTATTTTTTTACCATTTACTGAAACTACATTTTTAGTGAGTAAATGTTTTCCTTCGGGTACTCTTTTTACACTATTACAGGAGTAAATAATGGTGCCAATTAGAATAAATAGTGATATTTTTGCTAAATTCTTTTTCAAGTGATTAAGAGTATTTAATTTAAAAGTACATTATTTCCATGGTTAGTAAAAGCCAAATAAAATTAATAACAAGTTTACAACAAAAAAAGTATAGAAAGCAACATGAATTATTTATTGCTGAGGGTATAAAAGTAATTCAAGAATTGTTACAATCCAACTTTGATTTAGAACAGTTATTTGTTACAGAGGATATTTTTACAGAAGTACCTGCACAAAAGAAAATTGTGACGGAAAACAGTGTATTGAAAAAGATAAGTGCTTTAACTACTCCGAATAACTGTCTGGCTCTTTTCAGAATTCCAAAGCAGAAAGAAATAGAAGATAAAGGATTGATTGTTGTTCTTGATGATATACGAGATCCGGGTAATTTAGGAACTATTATAAGATTATGTGACTGGTTCGGAATCAAGCAAATAATTTGTTCAGAGCAGACAGTAGACCTTTATAATCCAAAAGTAGTACAGGCAACAATGGGGTCTGTTTCCAGAGTTGAATTACATTATGTAGATCTTGAGTTTTATCTGAAACAAACAAAACTTCCTGTGTTCGGAACTTTTATGGATGGAGATGCTATTTATAGTGAGGCTTTACCTGTGGAAGGAATTATTGTGATGGGAAATGAGGCAAACGGAATTTCTTCAGATATAGAAAAAATGATAAGTAAGAGACTGACTATTCCAAGATTTGGTGATTTGCAACAAACAGAAAGTTTAAATGTCGCTACCGCTACTGCAATTATTCTGAGCGAGTTTAAAAGAAAATCTATTAATTAATGGTTAGATTTTTGGATTATTCGAACTTTCTAAAAATCAAATAATCCAAAAATCTAACAAAATTTAATATAAAGATTAATGAAAAGTAAAGTTTACAAAGATACCTCTTGTTTTCATAGATTTAACATTGCCCGTCCAGGGGCTGTTTGGGTCATTGTCAGGAACTAATTCGTCATTAAGACTGAATACACCTCTTATAGAAGGAGAGAACTTGAAATATTCAAAATACAGATCGATTCCAACTCCAAGTTCATAATTATACGTCCATGTTTTCATTCTGAAACGCTCTTCAAGATTATCATCTTTTGAATTTTCGTTACTGGATAAATTTAGGGAAGTGGATAGACCTCCAACAATGTAAGGGCGGATGTTTCCTGTACGGAGAGATGAGAATTTTACCAGTAAAGGAAAATGAATATAAGTCGATTTTACTTCTCTTAATTGTTGGTTAACAGGGGCATCAGGAAACATTAGATCTCTTTGGGTATAATACAGACCTGGTTCAAAACGGAGATTAATGTATTCCTGAAGACGTAAATCGCCAACAAGACCAACATTGAAACCGGTACTTCGTTTTACCAAAACATCTTCTCCTACATTTTTGTAATCAAATTTAAAATCATAAACATTAAAACCAAGGTAATAGCCCCAGTACACGCGTTGTTTGTCCCAGTTTTCAAGATTAATAATTGGGTCTTTACCAAAAGTTTTTTTGCCAAACTGAGCATATCCGTTTAGGGCAAATGATAATAAAATAAAAATAAATATTTTTTTCATACTATTTTTTAGATGCCGAGTATATTGTTGCTGCACCAAATGTCTGTGGGTTAGCTATAACATCTATAAACCCAATTTTTCTTAAAATATTGTTCAAAGCTTCTCCATGTGGAAAAATATTTGCGGATTCGGATAAATAAGCATAAGCTGATTTGTCTTTTGAAAAAGCTTTTCCTATTAAAGGTAATATTTTTGTGGTATAAAAATGATAGAATTGTTTGTACGGTGTTTTTGCAGGAACAGAAGTTTCAAGAATAACAAAAATACCATTAGGTCTCAGAACCCGAAGTATTTCGGCAAGTCCTTTTTCAAGAGTTTCAAAATTTCTAACACCAAATGCAACTGTAACTGCATCAAATGAATTATCTTCAAAAGGGATATTTTCTGAGTCTCCTAATAACATTTCGATTCTGTCAGAAAGATTTTTATCAGCTATTTTTTGTTTACCTACTTCCAGCATTCCCGCAGAGATATCCAGTCCGGTAATCTTTTCTGCATTGGTCTTTGATAGTAATATAGCAAGATCGCCTGTTCCTGTTGCGATATCCAAAACGGTTTTAGGTTTTGTATTAGAGACCATTTTTAAAACTTTTTTGCGCCATTTAATATCAATACCAAAAGAGATTACTCTGTTCAATCCATCGTATTTTCCGGATATGGTATCAAACATTTGAGCTACTTGTTCTTTCTTGCCTAGTGAAGAGTCTTTATATGGTGTGATTGTTTTTGACATTTTTTTTAATTTGGGCAAAGATAGAACAATCTTTATAATCTTCAGATTTTCAAATCTTCAAATTTTCAAATCTCTTTTTCTTTCCTTAAGAAGGTTTGATAGGTAAATTCGAGAGCATGTTTTTTATCTTTCGGATGGAATTCTTCCTTTACCAGTTTCCATTCATTTTTATTGATCTCAGGGAAAAAAGCATCGCCGTCAGGAGTTGCATGAACGCGGGTTAACTCAATTTTGTCAGTCCATTTTAATCCCAGACTGTATATTTCACCACCTCCAATAATAAAAGTATCTTCATTTTTTGGAACAGAGGCAATCGCTTTTTCTATACTGTCTGTAACTATACAGTTTTCTGCATGATACTCTTTTTGTCTGGTGATGATAATATGAGTTCTGTTTGGTAAAGGCTTTGGAAAACTTTCAAATGTTTTTCGTCCCATAATAATGTAATGCCCGGAAGTTAAAGATTTAAATCTTTTAAAGTCATCCGGCAGATGCCATAAAAGAGTATTGTCCTTACCTAATGCATTATTTTCTGCAGCAGCAGCAATCATTATTATCATTCTATAGGTGTATTTGCGTTTTTTGAAAAGTCGTCTTCAACTTTTTTCTGTAATTTCTGTAATTTTTTCTCCTGCAGGGCAACCAGTTTTTCAATATGTTGTTTTTCCCAGTTCTTATTCATAAAGCTCTCTGTGATAAAAACTTTTATAAAATGAAGAATAAACAGAAAACTCCAAGCAATTATTGCCCATACAAACCAGTTATACTGAGCCCCGATATTTAAAAACTTATTTATGATAATCATAAATACACTGCCTACCAGAAAAAGAATAAAATGAAAATAAAGACGTTTTTTCTGTTTTACTCTTCTGCGTGCATAATCGTATAATTCAAACTGATTATTTTCCATAAATACCGTTATTATTTTAGAAAATAAAGATACTAAAAAAGAATTGTAGAAAATAATAATTCTAAAAAGGTTTCTAGTCGTGGTTTTTTGGATTGTAATAATTATTTATGTATTTATTTTCTATATTGTTAATTTTTTTGTTTTTAAAATTATTATATAGCATATGTATTGTTTATATTTGTTAAAATTCATTAATATATTAATTTTAAACTGTTTTATTATGAGAAAAAAAATACTATTTTGTTTTTCTATATTGTTATTGTGTACAACAATACAGGGACAGACCTATCATGAAGATGATAAAGAAGGATTGCGTGTCTTTCTTCGTCAACCTACTAATATAGAGGGAAAGCTGAATTTGCACAGTGCGAGCCTTACTGTGGCAGATACACTGGATTGGTATCGTTCAGAAGAATGGGTTACTAAAATTAAGGTTAAATTTGCTAATACTTTGACCTGGAATACAGATTCTCCTAAACGATTAAAAGAATTAAATTTATATGGTTATAGTAATGAATTCTGGGGAAAATTAGATACCGGTAAATTTGTTTTTTTGGAGAAGTTATATTGTAGTTCTAATTATTTAACAGCATTAGATGTTACTAAGAATATTAATTTGGAACATTTAAGCTGTGATCGTAATAATATAACAGCATTGGATGTTTCTAAGAATCTGAAATTAAAGTATTTAGATTGTTATCAAAATAATATAGCGTCATTGAATATTACTAAGAATGTTAATTTGGAGTATTTAATGTGTAATTTTAATAATATAACAACATTGGATGTTTCCAAGAATGTAAAATTGGAAAGTTTATATTGTTCTTATAACTATTGGATAACAGCTTTAGATGTTTCTAATAATGTAAATTTGAAGGTATTGTATTTTAATTATAACCGTTTGTCGTCTTTGGATCTTTCCAGGAATATTAATTTGGAAAGGTTAGGTTGTCAAGCTAATAATTTAACGTCACTGGATGTTAGCAATAATTTAAAATTAGAAGATTTATGGTGTGGTATTAATGGATTGCAATCATTGGATGTTTCTGGAAATCTCGATTTAAAAGGACTATACTGTAGTGATAATAAGTTGACATCATTAGATGTTACTAAGAATATTAATTTAGACCTTTTGTGGTGTGGTAATAATGAATTACAGTCATTGGATCTTTCCAGGAATGTAAATCTGCAAAGGTTGGATTATTCAAAAAATGATTTAAGTTTTGTAGATGTTTCCAATAACACAAAAGTATATGAGTTGCAAATAGAGTATAATCGATTTACTTTTTCTGCTTTATCTGCTATGGGAATTCGGGAGCCAAAGCTTAGTCTTTTTCACTATAGTCCTCAAAATAGAATCGAAGGAGGGAATATTGTTGCCGGACAGGAAATTGATTTAAGCAGTGAATATAGTATTAAAGACAATACAACCATATTTCAGTGGTATACTGAAGCAGGAGTTCCGATAACGTTAACTGATAAAGGGAACGGTAAGTTTGTTGCGGATGCCGTTTATAGTGGTGAAACGCTGATTTGTAAAATGACCAATGCCAGTTACCCGGGGTCAGAACTATGGGATTCGGTATCATGTTCTAATAAATATCACGATCTTATTGTTGAATACCGTATTACCATACAGAAGAGTAAAGGAGAGTTAAAAAATCATTTAACGTTACAAACAGCAGTAGAGTATGTTCATGAGGTAAAACCCGGAGATCTTTTTTATGTTCGCGCTGCTGTAGCATCAGCTCAGGAAGAAGTGAAAATAGGGTTGTTTAGTACCAATGGTATTTTTTATAGAGCTATAGCTCTCTCCGGAAAAGAGGGGAATTATAATTGTCAGATCCCTTCAGATATTTTAAAAGGAAATTATATGATCCAGCCATATCGAGAAAAAGGTGGAAAGAAAGAAATTGTTACCCGTCCGGAAGGATCTCATTTGATCGATAAGTTGCCGATTACTGTTTTAGGAGTAAGCAATTTTGAGCCTAGAGTAGCAACGGTATTGAAACATTTACAGTTGAAAACGACTAAAGATAATTTTTTTCAGGTAGAAACAGAAGAAGTCTTCATGGTTAATGCTCCCTCTTCAGAGGTGGCTACCCGTATTGGTTTGTTTGAATTAAACGGTGCTTTTCTAACAGATATTACTGTTGCTAAAAATAAATATACCTATAAGTGCGAAGTTCCTTTTGAAATAACAGAAGGGAATTATATTATAATGCCTTATATCATGGAGAATGGACAGGTAAAAATAGTAGAACGCACAGCGGGTTCCCATTTTATAGATCGTTTACCATTGTCTGTAACAGAAGGAGATATGTGGGGATGGGAAAATAAAGTTGCTTTTTCAGAACAAAAAGAAGTTGCAGGAGCAACAACAGGACTTACAATTTATCCTAATCCGGTAATGGATGTTATCTATATTGACACACCGGATCAAATTGAAAAAGTAGAAGTTTATAATCTAAACGGATATTTAGTTAAAAAAGAACACCACCCGGATCAGGGAATATCTGTTGGAGGTCTTCAAAAAGGGGTACATGTTTTAAAAGTGTATACAGATAAAGGAATATCCAGTCATAAAATTATAAAAAATTAGTTTTTGTTTTTAAAAGCAGTACAATAGTAATAATTGTAGCTCCGGTTTTCTGTAATTAGGAAAACCGGGCTATTTTTTTTAAATGTGAAATGTTTTCTGTAAAAAGTCATCAGTCTTAGTACTCAGTTTGCAGTATTCAGAAAAACTTTGCGTTTCTACAGCCTTCAGACTTTTTACATTGGACTTTATAAACCTTAAACTTTGAACTCTTTTAAATACTGTATACTGAAAATTGTATACTGAATACTATTTTTAAACAGCAACAACTCCTTTAATATGCGGATGTGTATCATACCCTTCTAAAGTGAAATCTTCAAATTTAAAATCAAAAATATTTTTAATTTCAGGATTTAAGATCATTTTAGGTAAAGGTTTCGGCTCACGTGAGATCTGTAATTCGAGTTGTTCAAAATGATTGTTGTAAATATGAGCATCCCCAAAAGTGTGAATAAATTCTCCTGGTTGATATCCGCAAACCTGAGCAACCATCAAAGTAAACAGAGCATAAGAGGCAATATTAAAAGGAACTCCAAGAAATATGTCCGCACTGCGTTGATACAATTGGCAGGATAGTTTTCCGTCAGCCACATAAAACTGGAAGAAAGCATGGCAAGGAGGTAAAGCTGCTTTTCCGTTGGCAACATTTTCTGCAAAAGATTTAGTGGTATCCGGTAAAACGGACGGATTCCATGCAGATACCAACATTCTTCTGCTATTTGGGTTGCTTTTCAGGGTTTCAATTAGTTCCGTAATCTGGTCAATTTCCTCGCTGTTCCAGTTACGCCACTGATGACCGTAAACAGGGCCAAGATCTCCATTTTCGTTAGCCCATTCATTCCATATTTTTACACCGTTTTCATTTAGATAAGAGATGTTTGTGTCTCCTTTTAAGAACCATAGCAGTTCGTAAATAATTGATTTTAAATGTAGCTTTTTAGTAGTTACCATTGGAAAGCCTTCATTTAGATCGAATCGCATCTGATAACCAAAAACACTTTTTGTTCCCGTTCCGGTTCTGTCTCCTTTTTGATTTCCGTTTTCAAAAACATGTTTAACCAAATCTAAATACTGCTTCATAATCTTTCTGTATAAATTGGGATAAAGTTATTTTGTGAATAACTTATAATATGGTGCGAAGATAAAAAAAGCTTCTTACATTATATAAGAAGCTTTAGAAGTGTTATCCAATAATTATTAACTATCGGATTATTTGGATTCTCTTTTTGATATCTCGTCTCTTATCTGAACAGCTTTTTCGTAGTCTTCATTCTGGACTGCATTTTCCAGTAATTCGTTTAGTTCCTGTAAGCTGTACTGTTCATATATGCCGCTTGTAATTTCTTCATCTTCTGTGCCAAAAGTTTCCGGATTAGTAAGTACATCATCATTCTCTTTATCGGATTCCAGTGGATTTACTTTTAAATAAATTCCGGCTTTATCCAGTATATTTTTATAGGTAAATATAGGTGCGTTAAACCGTAATGCTAAAGCTATAGCATCAGAAGTTCTGGCGTCTATGATCTCTTCGATCTTATCTCTTTCGCAAATAATACTTGAATAGAATACGCCATCAACCAGTTTATGGATAATGACTTGTTTTACGACAATATCGAATCTATCGGCAAAATTTTTAAATAAATCATGTGTTAACGGACGTGGAGGTTTTATTTCTTTTTCTAAAGCAATAGCTATCGATTGCGCCTCAAAAGCACCTATTACAATTGGTAGTTTACGCTCTCCGTCAATTTCATTCAGTATTAATGCGTAAGCTCCATTCTGAGTCTGACTGTAAGAAATCCCTTTTATTGTTAATTTTACTAAACTCATAAGCCATTATGTGTACAAACTTTGTACAGATCAATTAGATTTATTAAAGAATTAATGTTTATTTAAAGATATAAATATCAATGCTTTATGTTAAATAAAAAAGCTATCTAAACAAAGATACTACTATCTTGTTTAGATAGCCTTTTTAGAAGGCACAATTTATGAAAAATTATGAATTTTGTGCTTTAAATTCTTTTAATTTTTGAGTCAACTTAGGAACAATATCAAAAGCATCACCAACTACGCCGTAATCTGCTACCTTAAAGAAAGGTGCTTCCGGGTCAGAATTGATAACTACTTTTACTTTTGAAGCATTGATACCGGCAATATGTTGGATAGCTCCGGAGATACCTATCGCAATATAAAGATTTGCAGCCACCGGTTTACCCGTTTGTCCTACGTGTTCGTCATGTGGTCTCCATCCCAGGTCAGAAACCGGTTTAGAACATGCTGTTGCAGCACCTAGAACAGAAGCAAGCTCTTCAAGCATACCCCAATTTTCAGGACCTTTTAATCCTCGGCCTCCTGAAACAACAATCTCAGCATCAGCGATGGTTACTTTACCGGATGTTTTTTCTACTGAATCTATTTTTATATTGAAATCAGCATCGTTTAATGTAGGAGTAAAATCTTCCTCTGTTGCGGTTGAACTGTTTTCGAAAATACCATAAGAGTTTTTAGCAATTGCAAGAACTTTTATATCTGTACTAATCTCTGTGAAGTTAAAAGCTTTATTTGAAAAAGCATTTCTTTTTACTAAAAAAGGAGATACACTTTCCGGTAGTGCTACTACATTTGAAGCATAACCTGCTTCAAGAGATACTGCTACAAGAGGAGCAAGATATAAACTATCTGTTGTGGATGATAATAAGATAAATTTAGAATTTTCCTTTTGAGCAGCCTGTTTTACTACATCAGCATATGCTTTTGCATTAAAAGTTGATAGTTTGTCATTCGTTACTTTTAAAACTTTGTCTACTCCGTATTTTGACAGAGCAGATACATCACCTGTATTAATAGTAAGTGCAGTTACAGTTGTTCCTGTTTGTTCCGCTATTTTTTTTGCATAAGAAGCTAATTCAAAAGCTACTTTTTTGAATTTTCCTTCGGTTGATTCTGCATATATAAGTATTGACATAATTCTATTTAATTTTTTTGAATGATTGAATAAAGTTTAAAAAACCACATAAATTACTTTTCAGATAATCTAAATTACTTTTGCTTCGTTATGTAGTAAGTTAATTAATTCATCAAGATTATCGGCGTTTACTAATTTCACAGCTGATTTTGGTGCAGGTTTTCCAAACTTTACAGATTTAGTGTTGTTTGAAGCTCCTACAGGTTCTAAAACAGTCAGTGCTTTTTGTCTAGCCATCATAATACCTCTCATATTTGGAATACGCAGATCTTTTTCTTCAACCAGACCTTTTTGTCCGCCAATGATTATTGGTAATGTGGTGCTCATAGTTTCTTTTCCACCGTCAATTTCTCTTGCAGCTTTAACATTTGTACCGTCAACCTGAATGTTGATACAAGAATTGATGAAGTTATATCCCAATATTCCTGCGATCATTCCCGGAACCATTCCTCCGTTATAATCCAGTGATTCTTTACCGGCTATAACCAGATCGTAGTTGCCGTTTTTAATTACTTCGGCTAATTGTTTTGCAACAAAAAAACCATCTGTTGGTGTAGCGTTGACACGAATTGCTTCGTCTGCTCCGATTGCTAATGCTTTTCTCAAAGTAGGTTCTGTGTCCGGACCACCTACGTTTACTACGGTAACTGTGGCTTGTTGCTGTTCTTTGAACCAGATAGCTCTTGTAAGACCGTATTCGTCGTTTGGGTTAATGACAAACTGAACGCCGTTGGTGTCAAATTCTGAATCTCCATTTGTAAAATTAATTTTTGAAGTAGTATCAGGAACATGACTGATGCAAACTAATATTTTCATTTTATTTATGTTATAAAGTTTCTAATAAGGCTTACGAAAGTAAGTATTTATTTTTGAATAAAAAACTATGCGTGCATAATAAATATATTTTCTCTAAAAAATAGAATAAAAAATTAAGCATTACTGTAAAGACCTATGCTAAGCATTGTTTTTAGTGATTTTTAATGCTATTTTCCTGATTATTGTACATTGTTTATTTAATTTAATTAGTTTATGCTTTTAAGTTGTATAAAATTTTTATTTTTGCTCTTTGAATAAAATTGATTAAAAGAAAATAATTATATATGAGAACAATACAGTTTAGAGAAGCGATTTGTGAGGCAATGAGTGAAGAGATGCGTCGTGATGAGTCAATATATTTAATGGGCGAAGAGGTCGCAGAATATAATGGTGCTTACAAAGCTTCAAAGGGGATGCTGGATGAGTTCGGAGCTAAGAGAGTAATTGACACACCTATCGCTGAGCTTGGATTTTCAGGTATTGCAGTAGGTTCTGCAATGAATGGGAACAGACCTATTGTGGAATTTATGACTTTCAATTTCTCCTTGGTTGGTATTGATCAGATTATTAATAACGCTGCAAAAATGCGTCAGATGACAGCAGGGCAGTTTAATATGCCGATCGTATTCAGAGGGCCTACAGCTTCTGCGGGTCAGTTAGGAGCAACACATTCTCAGGCTTTTGAGAACTGGTTTGCTAATACTCCCGGATTAAAAGTGGTGGTTCCTTCAAATCCATATGATGCTAAAGGTTTGCTGAAAGCAGCTATTCGTGATAATGATCCTGTAATTTTTATGGAATCAGAGCAAATGTATGGAGATAAAGGAGAAGTGCCGGAAGAAGAATATATTATTCCTTTAGGTGTTGCAGATGTTAAACGTGAAGGTACAGATGTAACGATTGTTTCTTTTGGTAAAATTATTAAAGAAGCTTTTATTGCAGCAGATCAGTTAGCAAAAGAAGGTATTAGTTGTGAAATTATTGACTTAAGAACGATTCGTCCGATGGATCATGAAACGATCTTAAATTCTGTTAAGAAAACAAACAGGTTAGTCGTTCTTGAAGAAGCATGGCCTTTTGGAAGTGTTGCTTCAGAGGTTACTTATATTGTTCAGGAAAGAGCATTTGATTTCTTAGATGCGCCGATTCAGAGAATAACAACCGCCGATACACCGGCTCCATATTCTCCTAATTTATTAAAAGAATGGTTGCCGAATTCTGAAGATGTTATTAAGGCTGTCAAAAAGGTTTTGTATAAATAAGAAAATAAAAAAATATAAACTATATTTGAGCTTCATCCGAATAATTTGGATGAAGTTTTTTGTATTATGAAAAAGAAACTATTTTATTCTATTTGTCTATTATTGATAATAGCAAGTAATGTGGTTGCTCAGACTAAAGTTAGCGGAGTAGTGATCGATCAGAATAATAGACCTATTTCCTTTGCGAACGTATATTTTAAAAATACAAGCGAAGGGGTTATTACTAATGAAGACGGACGCTTTTATGTCGAATCTAAGGATAATCAGACCAGTCTGGTAATTTCTTTTATAGGTTATACTTCTCAGGAAGTTAAACTGGAAAAAGCAGTTACTTATGATATGAAAGTAATACTAGAAGAAGGAGAACAACTGAAAGAAGTGGTTATTTATTCCGGTAAAACTTCTAAAAAAAACAATCCGGCTTTAGATATTCTGAGAAAGATATGGGAAAGAAAAAGAAAAAATGGTCTGCGTCAGTTCGATCAGTATCAGATGGAGAAGTATGAGAAGGTTGAGTTTGATATGAATACTATTGACAGTGCCTTTATGAAGAGTAAGATATTTAAAGGTATGGAATTTATCTTTGAAAAAGTAGACACTTCAAGAATTACCGGAAAAACTTATTTACCAATATTTATTAATGAATCTCTTTTTGAAGTCTATGGTGATAACACAACCGGAAGAAAAAAAGAAATTACAAAAGGGATCAAAAACTCCGGCTTTAGTGATAATCAGCGGTTAACAGCTTTTATTAAAGACCTGTATGCTGATTATGATATCTATAATAATTATCTGTATTTTTTTGATAAGAGTTTTGTGAGTCCGTTGTCAAGAACAGGAATTGATGTTTATAATTATGTTTTAGCAGATACCGCTTATATAGATAACAAGCTTTGTTACAAGATTGTATACTATCCGAGACGAAAAAATGAGTTGACTTTTAAAGGAGATTTCTGGGTAAATGACACCACGTTTGCAATTAAAAAGATTAATCTTGAAGTAACAAAAAGTGCTAATATTAACTGGGTCAAAGAAATTTATATTGAACAGGAATTTGATGTTTTAAATGATTCTGTATTTCTTCTGACACGTGATTATATGATGTCGGATTTCAGTTTGTCTAAAAAAGAAAAATCAAAAGGAATTTACGGAAAACGAACTACCTTGTATCAGAATCATCAGTTCAATATCAAACAATCGGATAAGTTCTATAAAGAAGAAGTCAATTATTATGATAAAGATATTTATAACAGAAGTGATGATTTCTGGGCTGAAAACAGGTTTGAGACACTAAGCAAAGATGAGTTAGGCATATATAAGATGCTGGATACATTGAAGACGGTCAAGAAATTTAAGCAGTTATATGATTTAGTAAGTATTTTAGGAAGTGGTTATATTCAAAAAGGAGTTATAGATTATGGACCTTTACTTTCTACTTTCGGTTATAATGAAGTAGAAGGACTTAGGCTACGTGTAGGAGGAAGAACTTATTTTGGACAGAATGACCTCTGGAGATTGCAGGGATATACCGCTTATGGATTTAAAGATAATCAGTTTAAATACGGACTTTCCGGAAAATGGCTGGCAGATAAGAAAAACAGAATTATTTTAAGTGCCGGACATAGAAGAGATGTTGAACAGATAGGAGCGAGTCTTACTGAAACAAATGATGTTCTCGGGCGAAGTTTTGCGTCCTCCGCTTTGTTTTCTACAGGAAATAATGGTAAGTTAACCTCAATTAGTATGTCTGTGTTCTCTGTTGAGATTGAACCGATCAGGAATCTGACCTTTCATACGGGCTTTTCATACAGAACCCTGAAATCCGCATCATCTGATCTTTTTAGTCTGGATTATTATACAGATTTATCTCAGACAAAGATTGCAAGTGAGATAAAACAGTCTGAAGTTAATTTTGGAGTTGAATATACTCCGAAAAGAAAAACAATAGGATATGGTGTCGAAAGAACGATAGTGCATAAAAATTATACCCGATTGTTTTTTAGTTACAGTCAGGGGATGAAAGGTATTCTGGATAGTGATTTTAAATATGAAAAATTACAGTTGTATTATAGACAACCTATTGTTATAGGTGGTCTTGGAAGACTGTTTACTACATTAGAATTAGGCAAGATTTACGGAGAAGTACCATTAGGTTTAATGGGAGCTGTTCCCGGTAACCAGTCTTATTTTATTATAAAGAATACTTTCAGCCTTTTAGATTATTATGAGTTTGTAGCAGACACTTACGTTTCACTTGGAATAGAACATCATTTTAACGGGATGATTTTATCCAGGATTCCGGGGTTAAGAAATCTGAATTTAAGAGAGATTGTGGGGGTCAAAGGAATATACGGAACGGTTTCTGATAAGAATAAAATGCTGAATGCTTCCGGACTGAAATATGTGGCTCCTGAGGATGTATATTGGGAATATAATGTAGGTGTAGGAAATATTTTTAAAGTTTTCAGAATTGATTTTATCTGGAGAGGAAGTTATCTGGATACACCAAATGCTAATAAGTTTGGTGTTAAAGGTTCTTTAGGTTTTTATTTCTAAGGTGTTTATTATATAAGACTCTAACATATATAGTTGTAATCGAAATATTGTTTTCATACATTTGCAACCTTTAAAACTAGAAAAGATAATAGAAGAAGTAAAATGGACGCAGTAAAATTAGAATCTTTCGATGTGTTAATCGAAATCCCAAGAGGAAGCAGAAATAAATATGAATATGATTTTGAGTTAAAAAGAATACGATTTGACAGAATGTTATATTCTGCAATGTTTTATCCGGCAGACTACGGTTTTATTCCGGAAACATTAGCATTAGACGGAGACCCGTTAGATGTGTTGGTGCTGTTTACAGAGCCATCCGTTCCGGGTTGTATTGTAGAGGTTAAACCAATCGCGATTTTTAAAATGGCAGATGATAAAGGACCAGATGAGAAAATCATTTGTGTACCTGTTTCTGATCCGATTATGAATAAACTGAATGATATTTCAGATATGAATCCACACCTTATTGAAGAGATCGAACATTTCTTTAAAGTGTATAAAGATCTTGAGAACAAAAAAGTAGATGTTCAGGGTTGGGGAGATGTAAAAGTAGCAAAAGAAATGATTGAAGAATGTGCGAAACGTTTTCAGGCATTAGATGCAGCTAAAAAACAAACTTTCAGTATTCGATACTAAGTTTTGTTTAAAAAAAGATAAAGGTTTAAGGTTTAAAGTTGGCTTTAAACAGACAATAAAAAAGGATCCATTGTAATTTATTACAATGGATCCTTTTTTTATATTTTAAAATGAAGTGATTGATAATGGAGGGTAATCTTCTTTAAGGCTTAAAGTTAATGGCTTACAGAGAGTCTAACTTTAAACCTCTAAACTATCAATTAATGACTATCAATTATCAATTAAAAAAGTCCGTTGAACTCCGCATCAATTCGGTTGATTATATTGCCTAAATCTTCCGGGTTGTCTACAAAATTGACCTTATCCACATCTATGATTAGTAAATTTCCTTTATCATAACTTTCGATCCAGGCTTCATATCTTTCGTTTAATCGGCTTAAATAATCAATACTTATAGAGTTCTCATATTCACGTCCCCGCGTATGAATCTGGCTTACCAGATTAGGAATAGAACTCCTTAAATAAATTAGTAAATCCGGTGCTTCAACCAGGCTTTCCATTAACTCGAACAGCGATTTATAGTTTATAAAGTCGCGGTTAGCCATTAATCCCATAGAATGGAGGTTGGGAGCGAAAATGTGGGCGTCTTCATAAATCGTTCTGTCCTGAATGATATTTTTACCGCTTTGACGAATCTGTAATATCTGGCGAAAACGACTGTTCAGGAAATAGATCTGAAGGTTAAATGACCAGCGTTCCATTTGGTGATAAAAATCATCCAGATAAGGATTATCAACCACGTCTTCAAAGTGAGGTTCCCATTTATAATGTTTTGCCAATAAACGTGTTAAGGTTGTTTTTCCTGCTCCGATATTCCCTGCTACTGCTATATGCATTATAGTAAAATAGTTTTTATAGGTTTACTGTTTTTGATTATGGTAAAATTAGTCAATGTTCTGATACTTATCAAGAAAGATTTTATTTGTTCCTAAAAAAACAGAAAAAAATCAATTATAATCCGAATGCGGTTTTTATTTTATCGACAAAATCTAATTTTTCCCAGGTAAACAATTCAACAGTTACTTTTTTTTCTTTTCCGTCAGGAGAATAGAATGTTTTAGTAACCGTTTCCGGTTTGCGTCCCATATGCCCGTAAGCAGCAGTTTCACTATAAATAGGGTTACGTAGTTTTAGACGTTCCTCAATGAAATAAGGGCGCATATCAAATAATTCTTCTACTTTTTTTGCGATTTGTCCGTCTGTTATACCCACTTTGCTTGTTCCGTAGGTATTGATATAGATTCCCATTGGTTTAGCAACTCCGATGGCATAACTTACCTGTACTAAAATTTCTTCGGCAACACCTGCAGCAACTAAGTTTTTTGCAATATGTCTTGTCGCATAAGCAGCACTTCGGTCTACTTTACTCGGATCTTTTCCGGAAAAAGCACCACCACCATGAGCCCCTTTACCACCATAAGTATCTACAATGATTTTTCTGCCGGTTAATCCGGTATCTCCATGTGGTCCTCCGATTACAAATTTGCCGGTTGGATTAATATGATATTTTATTGTGTCATTAAATAAATGAGCGTACGGAGGATTTTTAGCTATAATTCTCGGAATTAAAATCTCTACCAGATCTTTTTTGATTTTGGCAAGCATTACCGCTTCTTCGTCAAAATCGTCGTGTTGTGTCGAAATTACTATTGCATCAATACGAACCGGTTTATTGTTATTATCGTATTCCAGTGTTACCTGTGATTTTGCATCCGGACGTAAATAAGTGATTTCTTTATTTTCACGTCTTAGAACAGCTAGTTCTTGTAACAATTTATGAGATAAATTTAAAGCCAGTGGCATAAAATCTTCCGTTTCGTTCGTTGCATAACCGAACATCATTCCCTGATCTCCTGCTCCTTGTTCTTCTTTACTGTTTCGGTCTACACCCTGATTAATATCTTGAGACTGTTCGTGTATGGCAGACAGTATTCCGCAGGAATTAGCTTCAAACATGTATTCGCTTTTTGTATACCCGATTTTTCGGATTACATCACGAGCAATTTGTTGTACATCAAGATATATTTTAGATTTTACTTCTCCGGCAAGGATTACCTGACCTGTAGTAACTAAAGTTTCACATGCTACTTTCGATTCGGGATCAAAAGCTAAAAAATTATCGATTAATGCGTCTGATATTTGATCGGCTATCTTGTCAGGGTGCCCTTCGCTAACGGATTCTGAGGTAAATAAATAGGACATAATTGTATTTGTTTTAAATTGAATTAAGGAAATATTCGATCACAAAAACAAAATGTCTAAAGAAGAAAATCTGCTTTAGCATTTTTTAATGAGGTTGCAATCAGTACAAATTTTTCCTCTTTTTATTTTGAATATACAAAGGTATAAAACCAATTTGAATAAGAAAGAAAGCTTAACGTTTATTTTGGACCATCTTTCAATCTGTGTTTTATATCTGTATTTTTCAAATAATTATGGTGCGTTTTTAAACAGAGAATTAAAATTAAAGAAAACATAAAGAAAACCGGGTTTTTATATTCCAGGATAATTTTTGTAAAATATATAATATAGTAAAAGCCTGATTTTTAGTTGTAAGTCACTGCTTTTTGATCGGAACAACAGTAATTTTTGTTTTTATACAAATCGTAAAAAAATACAATAAAATAACAGAAAGTGATAGTCAAACTGTTTGTTTTAACTAAAATTATTATTTTTAGTTCATTATTTTAAAACATTTTCTATATTTGAAAAAAGAGAATTGTGATTTATTTTATAGAATTAAAGAACCGGAAATAGCATACATTTAAGAATAATGAAGTATAGAAATAAAGTATATTTTAATGATGATCCGGAGTATCCCGTTAAAAAAGACAAAGAGAAAAGAGAAAGTATTGATACTGAAAAAGTACGGTTTGATAAAGATTTTTCTATTTATTTAAGTTCATTTGATACGAAATATTACAGAACAAGAATACAGTTTTCACAGCAGAAAACACAGGCGGATTATGATATTCGTGTAAAAATACCCTCTTATAACAGGGAGAAACAAACGATTGAGTTGTATAAAAAGTACTTTTTTATCAATGGATTTCAGCCGGACAAAGTAGTAGATGAGATTGCGGTACAGTGTTCAGAAGTTTTTTATCCCATAATCATTGTATCGGAGCATGTAACGGGTAAACAAGAAATAGTAAACTACAAAGAGATCCGGGAACGTTGGCAAATAACTAAGGCGGTGCTTCAAAAAAATTATGCAGGTGCCGTTGTAGAAGAGTATTTGTCAAAAACAGAAGCGATAATTGAGGATGATGAGGAATTAACGGATTGTTTTGCTAAAAACGATCTGTTTTTAGCTTTATATACCCATTTCCTTTATGGTTCTTATTCCGAAACCTTAAAAAGAGAAACTTTTTTAGAGATTCCTCTCGGTGATTATGCTACTTTACTGTGTTTTGAAGGAGAGCAGACGATAGAATCGCAAAATAATAATTTTGAAGGTGTGTTGGTCTGTTTTAAAGGCACCGCAAAAAGAATGATACTCGAAAACGGGATACCAAAACAAGAGCAGTATGAACTGAATGTAGAATATAACCTACACTATCGTACTTTCAGAATAGAAGACATCACAGCGACAGTAGAAAAAGTGAAATCAGAAACAGAAAAAGAGGTCATTATCCGGGCGGATATATATCTGTTGAGAGAAAAAGAAGCATTTGTAGATTATGATGCGATAGATGAACAGAATATACTTAGGCGAGAAAAAGAAAAAGCAGAATATGCTAAGTATCTGGAACAAGAAAATAAAACCTGGTTTGAAAAACTTTTCGGACTATAATAATAAAACCTATGGGAAAGAAATATTTAGTACACGGAGCAGAATGTCAATGTGACTTTGGTACAACAACCGATATATTACAGGTACTAACCCATACAAAGGTGTATCATAACGATTATAAAACAGAAAAAAAACTGGCGGCAACGACCGGAGACATAGGAGCAACATTTGAAAACAATTCCTTTGGCAGTTGTTCAAAACAGAATAACAGTGTCTGCATTGCGGTCGTTACCGCCTGGAGTGAACCTGTTAATAGCGGAATACAGAATGTCGGGAAAATGATAACCGAAGTTTCTAAAGCCTCCTGTCCCATTGGAGGAGCAGATTGTATCAGTATAGTGCATCACGGACAGCAGGCAGAACCGATCCGACAAAATTTTAAGAATGGAAATACAGCCGTTCACAGTCAGATTAATCCGTTAGTCAATCCCGCTACGATTGAAGAAAAAGGGAGTTTTACAGGAATAGAAATTACAGTAAACCAATAACTATGGGGTTCAAAAATTATGAAATAGCATTAGAAAACCCCGTATTTGGAGAAACGGAACTTCATAACGATGTCCGGATTGACGGCAAACAGGTAAGTATTCTGTTTGTAAAAAAGGGAGTGACCGCAACCGTACGACTAAAAATTAAAAACCCAAAACCCGAAGAAGGAAAATTTAAAAGGATCAACTGGATTTTTGCAAAAAAGAACGGAGAGCAATGGGATGAAATAGGCTGGCAGGGAGAAACCCGATTGTCAAAAGAGGTAGACGGCACTCCGTATGAATATGCTACAAGTCAAACCGTATCCGTATCCGGTCATGCCCGTCATACGTTGGGAGAGCTCTACTGGCTCGAACCTTTTTTTGAGTATCCCGAGTTTACTACAACTGATAATCCAAAAGGAATTTATGTTACCTTTCTCGATGATCCGCAGGTAATCGAAATGGGTTTTTCTAAAAAAGAACATACTCTATATCCGAAAGAAGAAATTCAGACTGCCGTTCCCATTATACAATACGGCACTCCGATCCATCTCTATCTGAAAAGTCACAGAATGCCCGACGGTCTGGTTGAGTATCATACTTTTGGCGTATTTGCAGTTACGATTTATTCCGAAAAGACCTATCAGCCTGTATCCGAAACTATTACGTATTATCAGTCCGTAGAAAAAAGCTCTGATACTTTACAATCCGTTACCCGAATTCCCATTGTAACGAAAGAAGAATGGAGAGGAAAAGTAAACCACCAATTCGGAGAGCTTGAGGGATTCTATGCCGAAATAGAAACCGCTTTGTATTATAATGAAAAAACCAAACCGATTACAGAGCAACCGGAGAGTTCTCCGGTGAAAGCGGAAACATTTGATCTTGAAGCGATACTAAAACAGACGCAGAACAAAGAAAGAACCCATGTTTTCAGAGCACCGAATGATTTGGAAGTAAGATCAGAATACACGAAAATAGAACGTTTTAACGAAAACCTTGCTCCTCATATGGGAATTGATCCGAGAGAAAGAAACGAATTTTTCTCGCGGCAGCATGCAGAAACCTATCGGAAAACAGCAGTAAGGAATATTAGTACCAAACATCATTTTTATATCCAATACGATACCCAAAGCGATATTCTGGAACAACAGAAAACAAAAACCAACAATATGTTTGTTACGGTAGGGGACGAATTATTAAAGGCAAAAAGCGGGTTTCCCTGCAAATATACCGCTATAGAAGTACAGGAAGGAGAGCGATTGTTTACTGCTTTTGAAGAAACAGATGAAGGTATAGTAGATAGCACACGAACCGTTTTTGGTATTATTGCAGGCGATGAAAAAACAAAAAAAGTAACCATAACCTTAGAGAATCTGTCTGCTAAACGATGTCGTATACAAAACAAAGACGACCAACATACTCATACAAAAAACGTATTTAAAGTAGCAACAATTCACCCTTCGTTGTTTGAAGAATATATTCTAAACAAAGAAACAACCAAAAAAGAAATTCTGACCGAACAGCAACTAACAGAAGGAATTGATTATAGTATCAATGGTAATGTAATGGCGTTTTTTGTAAAATATCCGTATAGTAAAGCCTATGATTCCAGAGCAGAGCAATGGCTGGGAAATGGTGTAGACGCCATTACTACTGTTGCCAGTTTAAAACAAACCAATATTGCCTGGATTGTGCGCTATATGATTATGAATCCCGGTCATGCGATGCCGTATATTATTCCGATCAATAGTTGTGCTTATCCTGATCAAACCGTAAGAATAAAAGTATACCCTGATTTTGAATGGTGGGTTAATCTAAAATACAATTCCGATACACCTTTATATGTAAAGCAAACTCCCAATTATCAACATCGTGAATTTGTTACCGAACCCAATCAAAACAGAAGAAAAAACGGAAACTATCAAGCCGAAAGAGGAAAAAGCGGATTCAATACCAACGGTTATAAACTGGGAATAGAAGCACAATATAAAGTAAACGGACAAACCTATGGCTTTGATACCGGCAAAGGAATTCCGATACTGAATGCGATTAACTTTTTATTGGACGCTTACGAAACGTTAAGAGAGCTGACCTTTGCCGATGAAACCGAAAGAGAAGAACAAAATGCCGCAACAGGGATTATGGCAGGACGCTACAAACACAGAAGAACAGAAGAATTACCGATACGAATAGAAGTGTCCAAGCCCTCCTTTAGTATTGGAGTACATGGGTGTTATGCGCCCAGTAAAACAAACAATGCCGTAATAGGTTCAATGTATACCTTTAAAGCACAGTTTAATCCGTTAGTAAAAATAAAAGGAACACTGGATATGCTGTTCTTTGCCGAGCAAGTCCCTCCATTAAAAGCGATTGTAAAAAGTCTAACCACGATTGCAGATAATGTAAAGCTCCTTACCTTCGGAGCTGTAAATCTGGAATACCGTCTTGATCTTTTTGCTTTCGGAGAAGCTAATCTGGATTTACCCTTAGTAACCTATCACAGCATTGACGGTTGGGGAGGCGTCGAAATACAATTAGATTTTAAGTTTACCATAGGACTTATTGCCGAAGGCAAAGCGTCTATAAATATTCCTGAAGTAAAACCAATTAATGCTACCATTAGTGCAAAAGCAGAAGCAGGTTTTAGTATAACAGCAACCTATGATAAACGTACCAATACCTGCCCCGGAATGGTAACCTTTGAGGGTTTAAATGCTGAATTATATATAAAACTAAAAGCTACAAATAGAAATAACACTACAATACCAAAAGAAGAAAAACCAAAAATAATTACCATTTTAGAGCCGGAAAGCTGGAAAGTCAATTTATTATGAAAAAAATAGCAATATTACTAGTAGGCATTATAAGCCTGACCAGTTGTGGACAAAATAAAACAGAAACTTATAAACCCGAACCTATGGAAGAATACCCTTATACTACTAATATAAAACGAGGTTATGACTTGCAAGTAAATGCTCGTACTTTTTTTGAACTCTATTTGGATGATATTCCTATACGAAAGGAATATAGAGGAGTAGGATTTCAGGCAACTGTTGAAATTAATCCTTTTTTATTAACGAATGGAAAACATACTATAAAAATAAAGCTATTACCACGTGTTCCGGCAGAAACGATGGTATTGCCTGATGATATCTATGATGGGGAATTGAGATGGAAAATGCGTCTTTATAATTTTGAATATTATAGACAAGAAGGAATGGACTATAAAATAGGGGAAGAACTGTATCGTTTTACTTTTGATTCGCTACCGGCACCGGTACCGTATTATGAGCAACAATGGGAAATTGAGATCGATGATTTACCGTATGAACTGGAAGGTTGGCGTAATAGTGTTGATCTGTCCCAACTGGATCAAAAAGAACTGGAAAAAGAAGTAGTGGAATATTATACTATGATGCGAAACCTATTAAATGAAGGGAAAACAAATGAATTTTTTAATCAAACTAAAAAAGGAGATAAAGAAGTATCGATTTGTGTTTATCAAACTACTAAAGAAGCGTATCAAACCGCTATAGAAAATTATAATGAATTAAACACTAAATGTACCAATAATATGCTTCCTATAGAAAAGTATAAAATGGTAGTGTGTGGTAATGGTAAATTAGTATATCTGGAAAGAACAGATGATTATTTTAAAGGGATGGGTGTTTTACTGTATGATTATGATGATTCCTATACTTCGTTAAAATTTATGCTTCATAAACCTCAGGGAAGTGACACTTTTGAACCGATTCGATAAGTTTTTTTGATCCAACAACGAACAACCAAATACCAGCAACCAAATGATTATGAAAAAAATATTTTTTATTCTAGTAGCAGGCAGTAGCCTAAATAGTTGTGGACAAAATAAAACAGAAACCTATAAACCTGAATCTATGGAACCGTATCCGTATACTACCAATGTAAAACGAGGTTATGATTTACAAGTAAATGCCCGTACTTTTTTTGAACTCTATCTGGATGATATCCCTATACGAAAGGAATATAGAGGAGTAGGATTTCAGGCAACCGTTGAGATTAATCCTTTTTTGTTAACTAATGGGAAACATATTGTGAAAATTAAGCTGTTTCCTCGTGTTCCAGCAGAAACGATGGTACTGCCTAGTGATATCCATGATGGAGAAATTAGCTGGAAAATGCGTCTCTATAATTTTGAATACTATAGACAGGAAGGAATGGATTATAAACCGGGAGAACAACTCTATAATTTTATTTTTGATTCGTTGCCAGCACCAGTACCCTATTATGAACAGCAATGGGAAATTGAAATTAGTGATTTACCATATCAGTTAGAAGGTTGGAGCAATAGTGTTGATCTATCCCAACTGGATCAAAAAGAACTGGAACAGGAAGTAGTGGCGTATTATACTATGATGCGGGACTTATTGAATGAAGGGAAAACAGGAGAATATCAGATAAAAAGGAAAAAAAGAAATAAAGAATTAAGTATTTGTACTTATGAAATACCTAAAGAGGCTTATCAATCAGATATAGACAATTATAATGAATTAAATACTAAATGCTTCGGTAATATGCTTCCTATAGAAAAGTATAAAATGGTAGTGTGTGGGAATGGTAAACTAGTATATCTGGAAAGAATAGATGATTATTTTAAAGGAATGGGAGCTTTATTGTATGACTATGATGATTCCTATACTTCGTTAAAATTCATGCTTCATAAACCACAAGGTAGTGACACCTTTGAACCGATTCGATAAGTTTTTTTTGATGATAATTTGTTCCAACAACGAACAACCAAATACCAGTAACCAAATGATTATGAAAAAAATCCTATTTATACTGATAGCAGGTATTAGCCTAAACAGTTGCGGACAAAATAAAACAAAAACCTATAACCCTGAACTTATGGAACCTTATCCTTACATAAATGATATAAAACGTGGTTATCATTTACAAATTAATAGTACTACAAATTTTGAACTCTATTTGGATGATTTTCCTATTGAAAAATGGTATAGAGGGGGGGGGATTAGTGCTACTTATGAGATTAACCCTTTTTTATTAACTAATGGGAAACATACTATAAGAATTAAATTTTTACCGTTGCTTCATGCTAGAAATAAGGTTGAACCTAAGGATATTTATAATGGAGCAATTCGTTGGAAAATGCGATTATATGATTTTGAATATTATCGACAGGAAGGAATAAAATATAAAACAGGAGAAGAACTGTATAATTTTACTTTTGATACACTACCGGCACCGGTACCGTATTATGAACAGCAATGGGAAATTGAAATTAATGATTTACCGTATGAACTGGAGGGCTGGCGCAACAGTGTTGATTTGTCTAAACTAGATCAAAAAGAACTGGAAAAAGAAGTAGTGGCATATTATAATGAGATGCGAGATTTATTACAGCAAGGGAAAGCAGGAGACTATCAAATAAAAAGAAATAAAAGAAATAAGGAAATGTCGGTTTATCTTTATCAAACTTCTAAAGAAGCCTATCAAACAGGGATAGAAAACTATAATGAATTAAACACTAAATGTACTAGTAATATGCTTCCTATAGAACACTATAAAATGGTGGTATATGGCAATGGTAAATTAGTGCAACTGGAAAGAACAGATGATTATCTAAAAGGAATGGGTGCTTTACTGTATGATTATGATGATTCCTATACTTCGTTAAAATTTATGCTCCATAAGCCTCAAGGCAGTGCTACTTTTGAACCCATTCGATAAGTTTTTTGATGATAATTTGATCCAACAACGAACAACCAAATACCAGTAACCAAATGATTATGAAAAAAATATTCTTTATTCTATTAGTAGGCGTGAGCCTAAGTAGTTGTGGACAAAATAACAATCAAACCTATATACTCGAACCTATGGAACCGTATCCGTACACTAATGAACTAAAACGAGGCTATGATTTACAAATTAATGCCTTTACTAATTATGAATTGTATTTAGATGACTTTCCTATTGATAGAAACTATGAAGGGGGGGGGATGAATGCTACTTTTGAAATTAATCCTTTTTTATTAACCAATGGAAAACATACTATAAAAATTAAATTTTTACCATTGCTTCCTACCAGAGATAAGATTGACCCTAAGGATATTCATGATGGAGGTCTTAGTTGGGCAATGCGTCTTTACAATTTTGAATACTATAGACAAGATGGTATGGATTATAAAACAGGAGAAGAACTGTATAGTTTTACTTTTGATACACTACCGGCACCGGTACCGTATTATGAACAGCAATGGGAAATTGAAATTAATGATTTACCATATGAACTGGAGGGTTGGCGCTACAGTGTTGATTTGTCTAAACTAGATCAAAAAGAACTGGAACAGGAAGTAGTGGCGTATTATAATGAGATGTGGGATTTATTGCAGAAAGGAAAAACAAATGTTTTTTTTAGTAAAACTAAAACAGCCGATAAAGAGATGGCTATTTCTCTTTATTTTAATTCACAAGAAGCTTATCAAACAGCTTTAAATAATTTTAATAATCTAAATATAGGATGTACTGGTAATATGTATCCTATAGAAAATTATAAAATGGTGTTATATGGTAATGGTAAATTAGTGAGATTAGAAAGAATAGATAAAGAATTTAGAGGTTGGAATGCATTAATGTATGATTATGATAATTCGGATTTTTATATTCATTTCATGCTTCATAAACCACAGGGCAGTGGTACTTTTGAGCCGATTCGATAAGTTTTTTTGATCCAACAACGAACAACCAAATACCAGCAACCAAACATAACAATAATAAAAAATTAAAAATAAATTTGGTAAATCCAAAAATAGTTCGGAAGTTTGTTAAACTAAATAAGAGAAAAAATGAAATTTACTATTTGCAATATGTGTATGATGATGTGGAAAATTCCGCAGAGGACACTATTGCCTAAATTTTAAATTTTTAAAATATACAGCAAAAGCCTCTGCAAACCGCAGAGGCTTTTTTTGTTTAACACCAAATTATAATTAATAATGAAAACCGTAATAGCAAAAATGATGAATATGAATAGGTTGCACATGTGTATCCGATGTTGCTATTGCCAAAAGCGAACGACTTAATTCTTAGTTTTATACTAATCCTTAAAGTCCTTTTGGTAATCATTCCAAAAGGGCTTTTTTATTTTACAACGATTTTAACCTAACCTAAAAAATAGAAATTATGAGTACATTAAAATTTTCAACCAACGCTTTACATGCAGGACATGACGTAACTAAAAATGGTGGAACAAGAGCCGTTCCTATTTATCAGACTTCTTCCTATGTGTTTGATAATTCAGAACATGCAGCAAATTTGTTTTCACTCGCAGAACCCGGTTATATTTATACCCGATTAAATAACCCGACTAATGATGTTCTGGAACAACGACTGGCAAAACTCGAAGGAGGTATCGGCGCAGTAGTAACCGCTTCCGGAACCGCAGCCATTGCAACTGCTTTACTCGTTCTGTTAAAAACAGGAGATCACATAGTAGCTTCAAGTAGTTTATATGGAGGAACTTACAATCTGCTGAATGTTACTTTACCAAGATTAGGGATAACAACAACATTTGTAGACGCATCTGATCCTGATAATTTTACGAAAGCGGCCAAAGAAAATACCAGAGTGTTTTTTGCAGAATCATTAGGGAATCCAAAATTAGATGTAATTGATCTGAAAGGTATTTCGGAAGCAGCCAAAGCGTATAAGGTTCCTTTTATTGTAGATAATACCGTTGCTTCTCCGTATTTACTAAATCCTATTGAACATGGAGCTGATATTGTGATTCATTCACTGACCAAATATATTTCAGGAAACGGAACTTCCTTAGGAGGCGTTATTATTGATAGCGGAAATTTTAACTGGAGTAACGGTAAGTTTCCTGAATTTACAGAGCCTTCAGAAGGATATCACGGATTAGTATATCATGAAGCTTTAGGGAATGCGGCATTTATTGCAAAAGTAAGAATAGAAGGTCTACGGGATTACGGAGCCGCATTAAGTCCTTTCAATGCTTTTCAGATTATTCAGGGACTCGAAACACTAGAAGTAAGAGTGAAAAAACATAGTGAAAATGCGCTCGCATTAGCAAAATGGCTAGAAGATCAGGATGAGGTTGCATGGGTAAATTATCCGGGATTGGAAAGTAGTAAATACCGTAGTCTCGCAAAAAAATATTTACCAAAAGGACAAAGCGGAGTAGTCACATTTGGACCCAAAGGAGGTTTTGAAGCAGCTAAGAAAATAGCAGATGAAACCAAACTATTCTCTTTATTAGCGAATATCGGAGATACAAAATCCCTGATTATCCATCCGGGAAGCACAACACATCAGCAATTAAGCGATGAACAACAGGTAACAACAGGAGTAACAAAAGATTTAATCAGACTTTCCGTAGGATTAGAAGATATAGAAGATTTAAAAGCAGATTTAAAATCAGTTTTTGAGACCATAAGGAAAGGGAAAACAATAAAAGAGTCATGAACTTAAAAACAATAAACACATTTGGGTATATCGCAGGAGAAGAACAATTTCTTGTAAAATCACAAAAGTTTGATGTAAAAATAAACGAAAGAAGATCGGAGATAGAAGAGCCTAATCCGTTAGAATATCTATTAGCAGGATTTGCAGGATATATTAATGCCGTAGCACAATTAGTAGCAAAAGAGCTGGAAATTACACTAAAAGGGCTTCAGGTTGAGATTTCAGGAGAAACAGAAGCTTTTGAATATCAGAAGAAAGCAGGTGTTAAAAGATCCTGTTTTAAAAAAATAGAGATTGTTGTGAAACCAACAACGGATGCGACATCTGGTCAGTTGCAAAAATGGATTCAATTAGTAGAAGAGCGTTATCCCGTACAGAATAATTTGGTAAATAATAATGTAGTAATTCTGACATTAATAAACCCGCATTCGTAATCAGAATTACAATTTAGTAGCGGTTGATATCAGAATATAGAAGAAAATAGTATTTAAAATTATGAAGCAGTTAGAAAAGTTAATTATCTCGGATTTTCTAAATGAAAAAGGACAGTTGTATAAACAAATTCCTTTATTCTATCAGTCTTTTGGTTTACCTCTGGGAACAGCAGAAGTAGTGGTTGTAAATCATGCTCTGACCGGAAATTCAGAAGTAGCAGGTCCAAAAGGCTGGTGGAAAAAATTAATAGGAGAAAATAAGATAATTGATACTAACCGATTCACAGTGCTATCTTTTAATATTCCCGGAAATGGTTTTGATGGAGATGCAGATCATTTAATTGAAAATTATCAGGATTTTACAGCCAGAGACGTTGCCTCTCTTTTTCTTTCAGGATTACAGCATTTACAGGTCAAAAAAATATATGCATTAATCGGAGGAAGTTTAGGCGGAGGCATTGCCTGGGAAATGGCTGCTTTACAACCGAATTATATACAACATTTAATTCCCGTTGCAACGGACTGGAAGGCATCAAACTGGGTCATTGCAAGCTGTCTGGTGCAGGATAAAATTTTAAAGAATTCAACAAATCCTGTTTATGATGCCCGACTAAATGCGATGATGTTATACAGAACGCCGCAGTCTTTCAGAAAAGAATTTGATCGTTCTTTTAACGATGAGGAGAATTTGTTTTCGATTGAAGAATGGTTACTTCATCATGGAAGTAAACTGAAAAAACGATTTGAATTGCCGTCTTACCAATTGATGAATCATTTGCTGAAAACAATTGATATAACAAGAGGAAGAAGTCCTTTTAAAGAAGTCGTACAAACCATAAAGTCTTCAATCCATTTGGTTACTGTAGATACAGATTTGTTGTTTACAGCAGATGAAAATAGAGAAACATTTGAAGCAATACAAACCGTAAAATCAAATGTTTTTTATCATGAGATAAAATCAGTTCACGGACATGATGCTTTTTTAATAGAATACGAACAACTGTCAAAAATAATCGGACCCATTTTTAATCAACAAAAAATCATTAGTTATGCCAACTCATAAAGTAAATATCATTTTGAATAGGAAATGTATTGACGGATATTCTGAAAATAACAGATATAATAAAAACAAAAGAAACTTGCTTAGTAGCATAAAAATACATTAATTTGCAGTGTTCATTTCAAATATTGATCGTTATCACGAAAGGCAGAGGGATTAGACCCGGTGAAGCCTTAGCAACCCTTTATCCATAAAGAAGGTGCTACATTCTACCATAATTTCGGATTATTTCCGGAAATATCGGATAGATAACAAAAAGAATACTCCACTGAGGAGAACCCCTTTTTCTTTCCTGATGACATATCGATAATAATTAAAGTTTATCATTCTATGTCCGATATTTTTAAAATTTTACAAGATAGAATTCTCATCCTTGACGGAGCTATGGGAACTATGCTACAACGTTATAATTTCTCTGAAGAAGATTTTAGAGGAGAACGTTTTAAAGATTTCCCTCATTCATTAAAAGGGAATAATGATTTATTGTCTCTTACCCAGCCTCAGGCTATTCGTGATATTCATCGTCAGTATTTTGAAGCAGGAGCAGATATTGTTGAAACCAATACCTTTTCAGGAACAACCATTGCAATGGCAGATTATCATTTAGAAGATCTGGTATATGAGCTGAATTATGAATCCGCTAAACTGGCACGGGAAGTGGCAGATGAATTTACACTTCAGAATCCCGACAAACCAAGATTTGTAGCAGGTTCTGTCGGACCGACTAATAAAACAGCGAGCATGTCACCGGATGTAAACGATCCCGGTTACAGAGCCATTACTTTCGATGAATTGAAAACAGCCTATAAACAACAAGTAGAGGCGTTGATCGATGGTGGTTCCGATCTTTTGTTAGTAGAAACCATATTTGATACACTAAACGCAAAAGCCGCATTATTTGCTATTGAAGAAGTCAAAGAAGACAGAAAAATTGATATTCCGATCATGGTGAGCGGAACGATTACAGATGCCTCCGGAAGAACATTATCCGGGCAGACCGTTGAAGCTTTTTTAATTTCCATTTCACATATTCCGTTATTAAGTATCGGATTCAATTGTGCCTTGGGTGCAGATCAGTTAAAACCGTATCTCAAAAGATTATCCAGAAATACAACACTGAATATTTCAGCACATCCCAATGCAGGATTACCCAATGCATTCGGTCAGTATGATGAAACACCCGAACAAATGCAGGTTTTTATCAAAGAATATTTAGAAGACGATTTAATTAATATTATCGGAGGATGTTGCGGGACAAATCCCGAACATATTCGATTAATTGCTGAATTAGCAGCACAGTATGAGCCGAGGAGAGTGGTGGTTGGTTGATGGGTATTGGTTGATAGTTGTTGGTATTTGGTTGTTAGTCGTTGAAGGATGAGTTAATGATTGTTAGAGAATAGAATAATCTTAAATAAAAGGATGAAAAACACACAAGAATATAAAGCTATAGAATTTTATTTACGAAAGCGAAATAAGCTAATAACCGATAATCGAAATGTACCAGTTCAGAACCAGCAACCAGCAACTAATACCCAGTAACCAACAACCAGTAACCAACAACCAGTAACCAACAACCAGCAACCAACAACCAACAACCAATATGGGATATACAAAATTAGAAGTGTGGTTAGAAAGTAGAAAATTAACGAATTTAATATATGAGCGTTCAAAAGTATTTCCAAAAGAAGAATTATACGGATTAACGAATCAGATAAGGAGAAGTTCCGTTTCAGTTCCGTCAAATATAGCAGAAGGATGTGGCAGACAAACATCAAAAGAAACCATATATTTCCTTCATATTGCCAGAGGCTCTTTATTTGAAGTAGAAACACAATGTTATATCGCTTTAGATCAAAAATATATCAATGAGAATGATTTTAATAACATTTTAGAAGTCATTCAGTCTTGCAAGAGACTTGTGAATGGATTTATCAATTATTATAAAAAATTGTAAAAATGCTATCTGAAAAAATAATTACGGTTGATCAACAACCAGTAGGCAACAGCTTGGGTCCAACAACCAATAGCCAAGAACCAGTAGGTAACAGCTTGGATCCAACAACCAACAACCAACAACCAACAACCAATAGCCAAGAACCAGTAGGTAACAGCTTGGATCCAACAACCAACAACCAACAACCAACAACCAATAAGACTAAAACCTTAAAACTATCAGGACTAGAACCTTTAATTATAACACCCGAAAGTAACTTTATTAACGTAGGAGAGCGAACCAATGTAACCGGTTCAAGAAAATTTCTGAGATTAATAAAAGAAGAAAAATATTCAGAAGCACTGGATATTGCCAGAGCACAAGTAGAAGGAGGAGCTCAGATTATTGATATTAATATGGATGAAGGAATGTTAGACGGTGTCCATGCCATGACAACCTTCCTGAATTTAATTGCGTCCGAACCCGATATTTCAAGAGTTCCGGTGATGATCGACAGTTCCAAGTGGGAGATTATAGAAGCAGGGCTAAAAATAACACAAGGAAAAAGTGTTGTTAACTCGATCAGTTTAAAAGAAGGAGAAGCAAATTTTATTCATCAGGCAAAATTAATTAAACGATATGGAGCAGCCGTAATTGTGATGGCCTTTGACGAAGAAGGTCAGGCAGATAATTATGAGCGTCGTATAGAGATATGTAAACGATCCTATGATATTCTGGTTGATGAAGTAGGCTTCCCCGCAGAAGATATTATTTTTGACCCTAATATTTTCCCTGTTGCAACAGGAATGGAAGAACATCGTCAAAATGCAATTGATTTTTTCAGAGCGACAAAATGGATCAGAGAAAATCTGCCTTATGTTAATATAAGTGGAGGAGTCAGTAATGTTTCTTTCTCTTTCAGAGGGAATGACAGAGTAAGAGAAGCGATGCATTCCGTGTTTTTATATTATGCCATTCAGAACGGTATGTCAATGGGGATTGTAAATCCTGAAATGCTCGAAATCTACGATCAGATTCCAAAAGATTTACTAGAACATGTAGAAGATGTTTTACTGGACAGACGTGATGATGCTACCGAACGTCTTTTAGATTTTGCAGAAAGCTTTAAAGGAGAAAATAAAGTAACAGAAAAACAGGCGCAGGAATGGAGGTTTTTACCCGTAGAAGAGAGATTGTCTCATTCCTTAGTAAAAGGACTTGATGAATTTATAGAAATAGATGTTGAAGAAGCAAGACTAAGCGTCCGTAATCCAATTGAAGTAATTGAGATTCATCTTATGAACGGGATGAATGTTGTAGGAGATTTGTTTGGAAGCGGAAAAATGTTTTTACCGCAGGTAGTTAAATCTGCCCGTGTAATGAAAAAAGCAGTAGCCTATCTTTTACCTTTTATCGAAGCCCAAAAAGGAGGCGTGGCACAGTCGGCGGGAAAAGTTTTAATGGCAACCGTAAAAGGAGATGTTCATGATATAGGTAAAAATATTGTAGCAGTAGTTTTAGGCTGTAATAATTTTGAGATTATTGACTTAGGTGTTATGGTAGCCCCTGAAAAAATTATTGAAATAGCAATTAAAGAAAATGTAGATATTATCGGATTAAGCGGTTTAATAACACCTTCATTAGATGAGATGGTTTATTTAGCAAAAGAAATGGATAAGCTGAATATTAAAATCCCTATTATGATTGGCGGAGCCACGACTTCCAGAGCACATACAGCTGTGAAAATAGCGCCGGAATATAAAGAAACAGTAGTTCACGTAAATGATGCTTCCAGAGCTGTAACAGTTGCAGGAAACTTATTACATCCTGCTTCAAAATTAGAATACTCAAAATCAGTAAGACTGGAATATGATACTTTAAGAGAAGGATATCTGAACAGATCCAGAGATAAGAACTTTCTGAATATAGAACAAGCAAGAGCCAATAAATTAAAATTAGACTGGGAGAATTATGCCCCTGTAAAACCTAATTTTATCGGAACCCAAAAAATAGAGATCAATCTAGATCTTCTGATAGATTATATTGACTGGACACCTTTCTTTAAAACCTGGGATTTACATGGAAAATATCCTAATATATTAAAAGACGAAGTAGTAGGAGAACAAGCAGTAATATTATTTAACGATGCTAAAAAAATGTTGGATGCCATTATAAAAGAAAAATGGCTGGAAGCAAAAGGGATATATGGTATTTTCCCTGCAAATCAGGTCAATGATGATGATATTGTTATTTCAGATGAAGAAGGAAAGAAACTTGCTACTTTTTTGACATTACGACAACAGTCTCAGAAGACAAAAGGAGCTCCCAATATTGCATTAGCAGATTTTATTTTGCCTAAAGAAACGAAGAAAACAGATTATATGGGCGCTTTTTGTGTTACCACAGGATTTGGAGTAGACGAAAAAGCAGCAGAATTTGAAAAAAATCAGGATGATTACAATTCGATAATGATTAAAGCATTAGCAGATCGTTTAGCAGAAGCCTTTGCTGAATATTTACATAAAAAGATCAGAAAAGAAATATGGGGTTATGCTTCTGATGAGGTTCTGACGAATGAGGCTTTAATTAAAGAAAGTTACGAAGGAATCCGACCCGCCCCCGGTTATCCTGCCTGTCCCGATCATTTAGAAAAAAGTACGATCTGGAAACTATTAAATGTAGAACAAGAAACAGGAATTATTTTGACGGAAAGTCTGGCAATGTGGCCTGCTTCCTCCGTATCCGGTTATTATTTTGGAAATCCTCAGAGTAAATATTTCGGATTAGGAAAAATAAAAGAAGATCAGGTAACAGATTATGCCAAAAGGAGAAATATTCCTTTCGAAACCGCTCAAAAGTGGCTGAATCCAAATATTGCAGATTAATAAAATAATATAAAAAAATGAAAGTTACCGAACATATAGAAAACGCACAAGGAAAAACATTATTCTCATTTGAAATATTACCCCCATTAAAAGGGCAGACGATACAATCTATTTTTGATGGAATAGATCCGTTAATGGAGTTTAAACCTCCTTTTATAGATGTGACCTACCACAGAGAGGAATATGTTTATAAAGAATTATCGAATGGATTATTAGAGAAAAAAGTCGTAAAAAAACGCCCTGGAACAGTTGGTATCTGTTCCGCTATTCAGAATAAATATCAAGTAGATGCTATTCCTCATATTCTGTGTGGTGGTTTTACAAAAGAAGATACCGAGAATTTTCTGATTGATCTCGATTTTTTAGGTATTGAAAACGTAGTAGCATTAAGAGGAGACGCTGTAAAAAGTGAGACCTATTTTAAAGCCGAAAAAGATGGGAATTGCTATGCAACTGAATTAGTAACCCAGATTGATAATCTGAACAAAGGAATTTATCTGGACGGTGATTTGCAAAATCTATCAGAAACTAATTTTTGTATAGGAGTAGCAGGTTATCCCGAAAAACACATGGAAGCACCAAGTTTAGACAGTGATATTTATTATTTGAAACAAAAAATAAAAAATGGAGCCACCTATATTGTAACCCAGATGTTTTTTGATAACCAGAAATACTTTGATTTTGTTGCAAAATGCAGAAAAGAAGGAATTACAGTACCTATCATTCCCGGGTTAAAACCTATTGCAACAAAAAAACAGCTAAATCTGATTCCACATCGTTTCAAAGTAGACCTACCCGATGAATTAATTATGAGCATTGTAAAAAGTGAAGATAAAAATATAAAAGAAATAGGCATTGAATGGTGTTTGCAACAAGGAAAAGAATTAATAAAAGCAGGCATTCCCATATTACATTTCTACTCCATGGGCAAAGCAGAAAGTGTAAAAAAAATCGCTTCAGAATTATTCTAAAATTAGAAGAAAGAACCAAGAATCAAGAATCAAGAAGAAAGAGGAGAATTAGTTTACAGTTTCAGTATTCAGTTTACAAAAAAGGAGGCTAGTTTTCTATTTTTTAAACGACAGAGATTTAAGATATATTCTATCAGTAAAAAATACACTTTGATATTTTTAAATTTACTAATAGAATGGACTTTTACATTTCCGTAGTCTTATTAAACTGAATACTGAGAACTGTATACTGAATTACTGAATACTGAGCACTATCCCTTAGTTATCTCTCTGAAAAGAGCCTCAAGATTTTTGTTTTTTTGATTAAGCTGTAGTGTTTTCAGTCCGTTTTCGTGAGCAAAATCGAATACAACAGGACGCATATCCTTATCAGAAGCAAAAGTCAGTTCCCAGACAAAATCATGCGTGTTGACATACCCCGTTATATTTGATATACCGGAAATTAGTTTTTCCTCAACCCGATAATCAAATTCCACTTCAATAACCTGTTCCTTCTCTGTTATCAGAGAATTCAGTTTTTTATCCGTAACAATTTTACCGTGATTAATAATAATTACACGATCACAAATTGCCTCAACCTCCTGCATAATATGCGTAGATAAAAAAACCGTTTTATCCTTACCCGCATTCTTAATCAATTGTCTTATCTCTACCAGTTGATTCGGATCTAAACCCGTTGTAGGCTCATCCAGAATTAATACTTCCGGATTGTGTAGTAAAGCATTTGCCAATCCCACACGCTGACGATATCCCTTAGAAAGTTCTCCTATTTTTTTGTGTGCTTCCGGAGTTAATCCCGTTAGTTCAATAACCTCCTGAATACGGGATTTAGAAACGTTATAAACATCAGCATTAAAACCCAAATATTCTCTCACATACAGATCAAGATAAAGAGGATTATGTTCCGGTAAATAACCAACGGATTTTTGTACCGCAAGTTGCTGTGTACTTACGTCACTGCTATTTACAGAAGCCTGTCCCTCATCAGCACTAATATAAGTAGTAAGGATTTTCATTAAAGTAGATTTTCCTGCACCATTTGGACCTAAAAACCCTACAATTTCTCCTTTTCTGATAGAAAAAGAAATGCTGTCTAATGCTTTTTGCTTACCGTAGCTTTTAGTGATATTAGTGACTTCTATTGACATAATAGATGATTTTAGACAAAAGTAATAATAAATTACGAACTAGGTTTTAAAACGCTCCTATTTAAAAATAGTAATTAATTTATAATTGACTTGGTTTAGTACTTGCATTACCAGTATTTTTTCCTCCAAGATTATATGTTGTTGAAGGAATTACTTGTGAAAAAGCTTTAGAGATTACTAATGCGGTGATAGTCCAGCTACCATTGCTGTTTTTAGCAGGAGCACCTCCAGCATAATCAGCGTAAAGACTCCAGGTTGAGGAGCTAGTAGGTACATAAGCATAATATTCTACTGGATTAAAATGAGGCTTTGAAGTATCTATATGACTAGGATAAATATTTTGAAGGTTAAAAGTTGCTGAGGTTACTATTACAGAATATTCGCTCACCGGTATTTTTGTATCAAAATTTCCTACCCAGTCGCCCTCTACATTTTCCAATTTATAAGTTATAATGGAAAAATGCTTATTATTTCCAGACGAAGATGGTGCAAGAGACATTAATTCTCCAGTACTATTATCAATTACAACCGGAGACACATCTGCTGTAGGCTTAGCTGTTGTTTTGCTTACATAGGTTTTACCTTTAATAGAAATATTTCCATTAATATCTAATCTATTAGTTGGATTTTGGTTAGAAATTCCAATATTACCATTATCTAATATTGTAAGTATTTCTGTATTATTAATGTCTACTAATTTCATGACTTTACCTCCTTTACTGTAGATGTCTAATTGGGTTTCAGGTTCATTAGGAGTAGTTGTATTTCCGATTTTAATTTGTGAAAAACACTTTGTTCCAACAATCAGTAATATCAATAATAAGGTTATTCTCTTTATTTCCATTTTTATTTTTTAAAATTATGCAAATGTATTGGTTTTGTATGGTTATCTAAGGTTTTTGTGTGTAATTGGCTGTGTTTTAAGATTAAATATATATATATATTGATTTTTTACATTATTTTTTAATTTTTTTTAATTAAAAAAAAGAGAATTATCTTTTTTAGATTGTAATCAATATAGGTGTTGAAAGTTAATTTAATATCTTCAATAACGAAAAAAATTGAAAAAGAAGATTATTTTTCATAAAAAAATAATGTTATTGATTCTTTTCTTGTCTAGCTGTTGGGTTTATTTACAAAATTTAATAGATAAGAATGTTTATAAGAGATCTAAATAAGTATCTATTTTATTTTTAAAACTTAAAAATCAGTTAATTTTCTACTTTTTTTAATTTTTTTGTTGAACCTATGTTTTTATTCTATAAATTTGCTCCTGACGTTAATCAATAAAAGAACAAGTCAATGTTAAATAACAGTTTTTATTTTAGCAATTCATTTTATTTTTTCTGGAAAGAAGAAAGGGATTGTCGTATTGTTATTTAATCTAAAAATGTAATTAAATAAATCTAATATAAAATCCCGATGAAAATCGGGATTTTTTTTTGCTCATATATGAACACAAAAATCGCAATTCAGGGTATTAAAGGCTCTTTTCATCATCAGGTAGCCCTTGAGTATTTCAATCAGGATGTTATTGTAGAAGAATGTCTTTCATTTAATGCATTAGTTAAAAACATGATGGAAGATAAATCCGATCAGGGGATTATGGCATTGGAGAATTCTATAGCAGGGTCTATCATTCCAAACTATGCTTTGATTGACAGAAATAATCTGCATATTATAGGAGAGTATTATTTAGATATTTCACAAAATTTGATGACTTTAAAAGGTCAGACCATTCAGGATATTAAAGAAGTGCATTCCCATCCGATGGCATTATTACAGTGTGCCGATTTTTTTGCTCAGTATCCTCATATTAAAATGGTTGAAGATGTAGATACAGCAGAAACAGCCAGAAGAATAGAGCAAAACCAATTAAAAGGAATCGGAGCAATTGCAGGTAAAGTTGCTTCCGTGATGTACAATCTGGAAATAATCGCTCCCGATATTCAGACGATAAGAAATAATATGACCCGTTTTGTGATTGTTAAAAAGCAAAACTCAGTACTATCACACGAAGAAATTAATAAAGCCTCTTTAAAATTTTCACTAGATCATAAAAGAGGAAGTTTGGCGACCGTATTAAATGTTATGAGTGATTGCCGATTGAATTTAACTAAAATTCAATCTTTACCAAAAATAGAAACACCCTGGAAATATGCCTTTTTTGTAGATGTAACATTTGATACCTATAAAGATTATGCAAAAGCAAAATCATTACTGGAAATAATGGCAGAAGAATTTAAAGTATTAGGAGAATATAAAAATGCAATGTAATATGATAGAAGCAGCACAACGTTTGAATACAGTAGAAGAATACTACTTTTCAAAAAAACTGAGAGAAGTAAGACAACTACTTTCAGAAGGAAAGCCTGTGATCAACATGGGTATTGGGAGTCCGGATCTCGCTCCGTCAAAAGCAGTAATTAGCGCCATTCAGAATGCAATGGAAGACGAGACAGCACACCAGTATCAGAGTTATCAGGGATTGCCGGTGTTACGCGAAGGAATTGCCCATTTTTATAAAACGAACTTTAATGTTACAGTAGATCCCAATACAGAAATATTGCCGTTAATGGGATCCAAAGAAGGAATCATGCATATTTCGATGGCTTTTTTAAATGAAGGAGATGCCGTTCTGATTCCTAATCCCGGTTATCCAACCTATACATCTGTGACAAAACTAGTAGGAGCAATACCTCTGTATTATAATTTAACAGAAGAAAATAACTGGCAGCCGGATTTTGAAGCCTTAGAAAAACAGGATTTATCAAAAGTAAAAATGATGTGGATAGGCTATCCGCATATGCCGACAGGAGCGAATGGAACTATTCCTTTATTTGAAAAACTAATTGCTTTTGCAAAAAAGCACAGCATATTATTAGTAAATGATAATCCGTATAGTTTCGTTCTAAATGATAATCCAATCAGCTTATTACAAGTAGAAGGAGCAAAAGAAGTAGCCCTGGAACTGAATTCTCTGAGTAAAACATTCAACATGGCAGGCTGGCGTGTAGGAATGGTTTTAGGAAATGCAAAAGCGATCGATGCCGTACTTAAAGTAAAAAGTAATATGGACAGTGGAATGTTCTACGGTATTCAGAAAGGAGCAGTCGAAGCTTTAAAAAGTAAAAAAGACTGGTTTGAAGCCTTAAACGTAATCTATAAAAAGAGAAGAGACCTGATGTTTCAGTTAGCAGATAAATTGGGATGCACCTATGATAAAGAAAGCGTTGGTCTTTTTGTTTGGGCAAAATTACCCGAAGGAGTAAAATCAGCAGAAGATTTTATCGATGAGATATTATATACAAAAGATTTGTTTATAACACCCGGAACCATATTTGGAAGTAACGGAGAAGGATATATCCGATTTTCATTATGTATAAAAGAAGAAAAAATTAAGGAAGCAATCAGTCGGTTTTAGAGGCTGAATAAAAAAAATTAAAGTGAACGTATTTATAGTAGGAATAGGACTGATAGGAGGGTCATTAGCTTTAGATATAAAGACTTTGCATCCTGAGGCAATCGTGTTTGGAATTGATCAGAATGAAGATCATTTGCAAGAAGCAAAGAAATTAGGAGTTATAGATGAGATTGCCGGTTTTGATGATTTGAAAAAAGCAGACTGGGTTATTGTAGCAGTTCCGGTAAACATAGCTTTAAAAATAGTACCACAAGTTCTGGATTTGATCTCAGATGAAGCCATTGTTTTTGAAGTAGGATCTACAAAAAAACCAATTTGTGATGCAATAACAGATCATCCGAGACGACGAAATTTTATAGCAACACATCCAATAGCCGGAACAGAATTTTCCGGACCATCAGCCGCCATAAAAGGTCTTTTTCAGGGAAAAACCAATATTATCTGTGAAGTAGAAAAAACAGCATTTTTGATTCAGGAAAAAGCTTTACAGTTGTTTTTTGATATTGGGATGCGTATTCGGTATATGGACCCCAAAGCACACGATAAACATATAGCTTATGTGTCTCATTTGTCGCATATCAGCTCCTTTATGTTAGGGAAAACAGTCATCGATAAAGAGAAAAACGAAAGAGATATTTTTGATATGGCAGGTAGTGGATTTGAAAGTACAGTGCGTCTTGCTAAAAGTTCACCGGCAATGTGGACACCCATCTTTCAGCAGAATAAAGAACAAGTTGTTCAGAGTTTAGAAGAATACATTAGTAATCTTACCCAATTCAAACAATTATTAGAAGACGATAATTATGAAGCCATTTATCAAGAGATGGAAGGCGTAAACAGAATAAAAGAAATATTAAAAGGAATACAAATCAAGAAGTAAATTATTAGTTATGAAAAACAGTAAAGAAATGAGAACATGGTTAGAAGATTTCAATTTGCCTCACCCATTAGTGATCGCAGGACCATGTAGTGCCGAGACAGAAGAGCAGGTATTAGCAATTGCAAACGAATTAAAAGATTCAAAAGTAAGCGTTTTCAGAGCAGGTATCTGGAAACCGAGAACACGTCCCGGAGGATTTGAAGGAGTTGGAGAAATCGGATTAAAATGGTTACAGAAAGCAAAAGCTCAAACCGGATTATTAATGGGAACAGAAGTGGCAAATGCCGCCCATGTGAAATTAGCTTTAGAACATGATATAGATGTATTGTGGATAGGAGCCAGAACAACCGTTAACCCTTTTGCAGTGCAGGAGATTGCAGATGCTTTACAAGGAACAGATAAAATAGTATTGGTTAAAAATCCGGTAAATCCTGATTTGTCTTTATGGTTAGGCGGAGTAGAACGTTTATACAATGCTAATATCAAAAAACTGGGAGTTATCCACAGAGGTTTCTCAACTTACGAAAAAACAAAATACAGAAATATTCCGGAGTGGCAGGTTGCTATTGAATTACAGAATAAATTCCCTGATTTACCATTAATCTGTGATCCGTCACATATTACCGGACAAAGAGATATGATTCAGGAAGTATCACAACAAGCATTAGATCTGAATTATGACGGTTTGATAATCGAAACCCATATTGATCCGGATAATGCGTGGAGTGATGCAGCACAACAAGTAACACCAACTGCTTTAAAACAGATCATTAAAAGTCTGATTATTCGTAAAGAAACAGAAAGCGAAGGAGATTACAATCAGAAAATGGCAGGATTAAGAATCAAAATTGACGATGCAGACAGTAAAATACTGAATATTCTGGCTGAGAGAATGAAAGTAGCAGATCAGATCGGAGCATTAAAGAAAGAGAATAACGTAGCCGTTTTACAAAACAAACGTTGGAATGAGATTCTTGGGAAAATGGTGTTAGAAGGAGATGAAAAAGGATTAAGTGAAGAATTTATTCTAAGAATGTTCAAAGCGATCCATCAGGAATCCATTAACCATCAGGAAAAAATAATTAACGGATAAAAATCATAAAAACAGGATAAATTCGTTTATAATAATGATTAAAATAGGATTTGTCCTGTTTCTTGAATATTTTTTTACGTTATAAAACACAAAACACCTTTATAAATCTTTTAGATTTTATAGAGGTGTTTTTTTAATAGTATGTTTTATTTGTAATTTTTTTCGTACTATTGCGTTTTTAAATTTTAAATTCTAACAAATGAAAAA
Organism: Flavobacterium sp. AK-301; assembly: GCF_058310215.1. Taxonomy (NCBI): domain Bacteria; kingdom Pseudomonadati; phylum Bacteroidota; class Flavobacteriia; order Flavobacteriales; family Flavobacteriaceae; genus Flavobacterium; species Flavobacterium sp. AK-301. Next base: position 37,229 of record NZ_JBZEES010000010.1, on the reverse strand, counting down.
AATTATTTTATTGCTTGTTTTAGCTTTTAGTTTCAGTACATTAAAAGCACAATCCGATGTTATTATTAAACATAATGGAGAGGTAGTTAATGGGAATGTTGTAAAAGTTGAAGAGTATACAATTGTATTTAAATACGCTAATGAAGATGCCGAAAATACAATTGGAAAATATGCTGTTGAAAAGATTACTTATGGTAAGAGTGGTCGTGTTCAGGAGGTAAGCGATAAAATTCAAATCAAATCAGAAAAAGATTGGGAAAAGGTTGTAATTCTTGAAGATAAGAGTTATTCATCAGGTTTGAAAAAAGCTGGAGAAGTTAGAGGAAAAACTGGTTTGATTAATTTCCAGACCGGAAATACCGGAGATAAAAAAGCCGAGAAAAAATTAAAAATGGAAGCAGCAAAACTAGGCTGTCCTTTTGTTTTAATGACTGATGATAAAACAACAGTTGGAGCGAGTTCAAATAGTATTGGAGGATCTCAGGCGATTAAAAAAGGAATTGCATATAAATATTAAAAAGAACTTTTTGTATTTAAAAAAGGGGTTGTCTATTAATAGATAGCCCCTTTCTTTTTTATTAAACCAAAAAAATCTGATTATCTTTGCGGTATGACAGGAATCGTATATAAATCTACAGGAAGTTGGTACACAGTAAAAGCTGAGGATGGCACCTTTATGGAATGTCGCATGAAAGGGAAATTCCGTATGAAAGGAATTAAAAGTACCAATCCCATAGCAGTAGGAGATATAGTAGATTTTGATCTCGAAGAAACCTCAGATACAACAACAGGACTGATTCACCACATCCATGACAGGAAAAATTATATTGTAAGAAAATCGGTAAATCTGTCAAAACAGATGCATATTATTGCTTCTAATATTGATCAGGTCTTTTTATTAATTACGATTAATAATCCGCCTACGATGACCAGTTTTATTGATCGTTTTTTAGTTACAGCAGAAGCCTACGGAATAGAAGCCGTTTTGATTTTTAATAAAATAGATTCCTTTGACGAAGCCACATTAGAAGAACAACTGTATTTACAGTATACCTATTCTCAGATAGGATATAAATGCCTCAGAGTATCTTCCACAGAAGGAACAGGAGTAGAGGAGTTAAAGAAAATGATGATTGGTAAGGTCAGTATGTTTTCAGGACATTCAGGAGTAGGCAAATCCACCTTGGTTAATGCAATGGAGCCCTCGCTGAATTTAAAAACAACAGTGATTTCAGAACAGAGTAAACAGGGGCAACACACTACGACATTTGCAGAAATGTACGATTTATCTTTTGATGCCAGAATCATAGATACCCCCGGTATCAAAGGTTTTGGAATTGTTGATATGGAAAAACAAGAAATAAGTAATTATTTCCCTGAATTTTTCAAATTAAAAGATCAGTGTAAGTTTAACAACTGTTTACATAAAGACGAACCCCATTGCGCAGTAAAAGAAGCATTAGAAAGAGACAAAATAGCTTGGTCTCGTTATAGAAGTTATATCCAGATATTAGAAGGTGATGACGAACATTACCGGGTTGATATTTATGGAGAAGAACGAGCCGACGAACAAGAATAGTAAATACCCATTATGAAATCCGTTATCCAGAGAGTAAGCGAAGCCTTAGTAACCATTGAAGGCAAAAAAGTAAGTGAAATAAAACAAGGGTTGTTAGTTCTTGTTGGAGTTGAAGAAGCTGATACTCAGGAAGACATAGACTGGTTAGCTGCAAAAATTGTGAAGATGCGAATTTTTGGAGACGATCAGGATATAATGAATCTTTCCGTTCAGGATATTGACGGAGAAGTAATAATAGTAAGTCAGTTTACACTTCAGGCAAGTACAAAAAAAGGAAATCGACCTTCCTATATCAAGGCTGCTAAGCCCGATACAGCTATTCCAATCTATCAGCAATTCATCAGGCAATTTGAAAAAGAACTGGGGAAATCGGTACAAACCGGAGAGTTTGGAGCAGACATGAAGGTAAGCCTTCTGAATGACGGACCTGTTACAATAATTATTGACAGTAAAAAGAGAGACTAAAGTTTGGAAATATAAGAAAATACTCTACTTTTGGCGAAATTGTTTTAACATGCCTTTAAGAGTTTTTTTATTTTTTTTATTCTGCCAATTTTCATCAGTAAAAGCCCAGAAATTAGATGTATCAGTTGCTTTAATCCCTTCCAAACTTAAAGAGAATGCAAGTGCTGTTATTCGATTGAATCAGATCGATGTCAATCTTTCCTCACAGAAGAATCTTATTGTAAAAAACAGAAGAATAGTAACTGTTTTAAATGAAAAAGGAATTATTCATATTAGCGCTTTCGAGAGGTATAGCCCAAACTATAAGGTGAAAAAAATTGGAGCTGTGATTTATAATGCTTCAGGAATAGAGATCAAAAAAATTACCAAAAAAGATTTCAAAGACACCAGTTTGGTAGATGGTTTCTCGGTTTTTTCCAATGACAGGATTCTCTATCTGGATTATACTCCAATAGCATATCCTTTTACAGTTATATATGAAAGTGAGATAGAAACTTCTAATACTGCTTTTTTACCGTATTGGCGCCCTTTAGAAGGGTATTTTGTAAGTGTAGAAAAAAACATCTTTAATCTTAATTATCTTTCTGATTTGGGTTTACGAAAAAAAGAGGTAAATCTATCCGATTATGTAATAAAAAAAGAAGAACAAGAAGGAAAGTTAAGTTATAGCATAGAGAATGTAGCCGCTATAAAAAAAGAAGAATATAGCCCGTCTTTCTATAAAACCGCACCTCATTTAATGATTACTTTCAATAAATTTCATTTAGAAGGAGTTAATGGAGAAGCAAAAACATGGATAGAGTTTGGAGACTGGTGTTACCAGAATTTATTAGTCGGTACAGACCAATTAAGTATTGAAACACAAAATAAAATTAAAGACCTCGTAGGTATAGAAAAAGATCCTGTCAAAAAAGCAAAAATAATCTATCAGTATGTACAAGATAAAACACGTTATGTAAGTATTCAGATAGGCATTGGAGGATGGAAACCAATGTTAGCGAAAGACGTTGATCGTTTGGGTTACGGAGATTGCAAGGCATTGACAAATTATACAAAAGCTTTATTAGAAGTAGTAGGGGTACCCTCCTATTACACTTTAGTATATAGTGGAGAACCAAGTAGAAATATCCAGTCGGATTTTGTTGCTATGCAGGGGAACCATGCAATTTTGGCAATCCCGAATGGAGAAGATATAATATGGCTGGAATGCACAAGCCAGACCCAGCCTTTTGGGTTTCAGGGAATATTTACCGATAACAGAGATGTTCTGATGATAAAACCGAATGACAGCAAAATAGTTACTACAAAAGCATTTATTGGAGAAGTAAATAAACAAGAAACAAAAGGGCGTTATTCAATTACTGAAAAAGGAGATATTAAAGCCAGACTATCTATTATTACCAATGGTTCTCAGTATGATGAGAGAGTAACAAAAGAAAGATTATCACCTACAGATCGGATTGAATATTATAAATATTATTTTGATAATGTCAATAATCTTAAGATAGATGATTTTAAATTAAACAATGATAAAGAAGGAATTGTTTTTACAGAAGAAATTGGATTTTCTGCGGTGAATTACGCTGATAAAATAGGAGATAAATTAATTTTTGTAGCAAATGCATTTAATTTAAATACAAGTGTTCCTAAGAGATATAGAAAGCGTAGTAGTTCTTTCGAGGTAAAGAGAGGGTTTTACGATATAGATGAGGTGATTATAACTTTACCCGAAGGATTTGATGTCGAAATGATACCGGAAAATGTAGCGTTAAGCAACAAATATGGAGATTATAAACTGGAGTTTAGTAGGAATGAAGATAATACAATACTCTATAAACGCTCCATATTAATGAAAGAAGGTTTATATGCGAGTAGTGAGTATAATGATTACCGATTATTCAGAGAACAGATTGTTCGTTATGACAGCACAAAATTAATATTGACAAAAAACTAATTATTACTTATGAGAAAAATTACATTATTATTAACTTTACTAAATATATTTATATTTAGTGATCTTTTTGCTCAGAAGCAGGAATTAGGAAAAGTTACTATTGAGGAACTTTTAGAACAAAAACACTCTAAAGATCCTGAAGCATCCGCAGCAATACTATTTAGTAGAGGAAAAACCTACTTTGATTATAGTACAGAAAAAGGATTTACTGTAGTTACCGAAGTAGAGATGAAGATTAAAATTTATACCAAAGAAGGATATGGCTGGGCAAATAGAGAAGTCAATTATTATATTTTTGGCACACCAAAAGAAGTCGTTACTTTTTCAAAAGCATTTACCTATAATCTAGTAGATGGTAAAATTGAAAAAACAAAATTAAAAAATGAAGGAGAGTTTACACAATCTATAAATAAATATTGGGAACAAAAGAAAATCACAATGCCTAATGTAAAAGAGGGTTCTGTTATTGAATACCAGTATACTATAAAATCCCCTAATCCGGCAACATTACCGGAATGGAAGTTTCAGTATGGTATTCCGGTTGATTATTCAGAATATAAAACAGTTGTTCCGGAATATTATGTTTATAATACGCGGTCAAGAGGGTTTTTCTCTCCAAAAATTCAAACAGAGAAAAAAATAAAAAAGCAAAATTATTCCAGCAGAGTATCTGCGAAAATAGGTGGTTTGACGGCTGATTCAGGATCTCGTTTAGTTTCAGGAATATTAGAATTTAACGAAACGAGTTCAATATATACATTAAAGAATATACCCGCATTAAAAGGAGAATCGTATGTTAATAATATAAATAATTATAGAGCCAGTCTTCAGAATGAGTTATCTATGACACGATTCCCTGATAGTGAATTTAAGTCTTATTCTACCACTTGGGATGAGGTTGCTAAATCAATTAATAACAACAGTGATTTTGGATCCGAATTAAAAAGAACCGGATACTTTGAGAAAGATATTGATGAGTTGCTGTCAGGAATAAATAATAGAGAAGAAAAAATAACATTGATTTTCAATTATGTTAAATCAAGAATGAACTGGAATAATTATTATGGATATTCGTGTAATGACGGAGTAAGAAAAGCCTATACAAGCAGAACCGGAAACAGTGCCGAAATTAATCTGATGCTGACAGCGATGTTAAGATATGCCGGTATTGTAGCAGATCCGGTGATTGTAAGTACCAGATCCAATGGGATTTCTTTATTTCCCAGTAGAACCAGTTTTAATTATGTAATTGCAGCAGTCGAACAGAATAATGGTTATATACTTTTAGACGCAACGGACAAATACAGTGCTCCGAATATATTACCCGTTAGAGCACTTAACTGGATTGGGAGATTGATAAGGCCGGAAGGAACATCAGTAGAAATCGACCTTATGCCTAAGAGTAATGCTAAAGAAAACACTATAATGAATTATGCGATTTTAGAAAGCGGAGTAATTGAAGGAAAGTTAAGAACACAATATACAGATCATAATGCCTTTTTGTTCAGGAAAAAATATACCGGAGTGAATGAAGATAGCTATTTAGAGCAACTTGAGAAAAAATTAAACCATATCGAAATAGAGAAGTATATTGTGGACAATGCTGTGGATATATCAAAGCCTGTTGTAGAAACATATTCTTTTAGAGATAATAAACACGGCGAAATACTCGGAGATAAAATTTATTTTTCACCTTTGTTGTTTTCTGTAACAACCGAAAATCCGTTTAAACAGGACAATAGAGAATATCCCGTAGATTTTGTTTATCCCCATCAGGAGAAATATACCATAAATATCCAGATACCTGAAGGTTATGAAGTAGAATCTGTTCCGGAGCTGTTTGTAATGCAATTAGAAGATAATACGAGTATATTTAAATACAATGTTGTTAATTCAGGAAAAAATATTCAAGTTGTAATGAGTCAGGATATTAATAATATAATTGTCAGAGCAGAAGGTTATCCGGCTTTAAAAGATTTTTATCAGAGAATGCTTGAAAAACAGACAGAGAAAATTGTTCTTAAAAAAATATAAAATGAATATACAAAACGCACAACAAGAAGTAGATAAATGGATTAAAGAACACGGAGTTCGATATTTCAATGAATTAACGAATATGGCACAACTTACAGAAGAAGTAGGAGAAGTAGCCCGTATTATTGCCCGACGTTACGGAGAGCAGAGCGAAAAAGAAAGTGATAAAAATAAAGATTTGGGTGAAGAACTGGCAGATGTTGTTTTTGTGGTTTTGTGTTTAGCAAATCAGACAGGAATTGATCTTCAAAAGGCTTTTGATAAAAAGATGGATCTGAAATCCAAAAGAGACCATGACCGTCATCATAATAATGAAAAGCTGAAATAGTAGAAATAGTATTGAGATGATTTACGATAGTAGATATAGGATATTTCAAAAACTTTGCGGCTCTGCGTCTTTGCGGGAAATAAATCTTTGCGCTTTTTTGTGGTTAAAAGATAAACCGGAGAACTATCAACTATCAATTAAAACGATCAACAGTTATAGAGTTTCAAAGTTAGCGAAGCCACAAATAACCTCTTACAAATCACATTTTACAAAACTATCAACTATCAATTAAAAACTATCAACTAATCGAAATGAAAGCCATTCTTAATTCTCAGTTCTCAATTCTCAATTCTTCAATTAATATAACCGGTTCAAAAAGCGAAACCAATCGTTTGTTATTGTTACAGGCTTTGTTTCCCAATATTAGTTTAGAGAATACCTCAAACTCCGATGACAGTGAGGTGATGCAGATGGCTCTTGCGACTCAGGACTCCGTTATCGACATTCACCATGCCGGAACAGCGATGCGATTCCTTACAGCATTCTTTGCCACCCGACAAGACAGAACCGTAACCCTTACCGGTTCCGCGAGAATGAAACAACGTCCTATACAAATTTTGGTAGATGCCCTGCGTCAGTTGGGGGTGAAAATAATCTATCTGGAAAACGAAGGATTTCCACCAATACAGATTGAAGGGAAGAAGATTACTTTAAATAAAGTCACATTATCAGCAGACGTAAGTAGCCAGTATATATCCGCATTGCTTCTCATAGCTGCCAGATTAGATAACGGACTCGAGTTAGCACTCGAAGGAACCATTACCTCCGTTCCCTATATTAATATGACATTAAGTTTACTGAACGAACTAGGAATAGAAACCACATTCAGCGATAATAAAATCGTAGTATTACCAAAACAACAAGTAGAAAGCAAAACCATAACTGTGGAATCCGACTGGAGTTCCGCGTCTTATTTTTACAGTATTGTTGCCCTTTCAGAAAATGCAGAAATTCGATTATCAAGCTATAAACAAAACAGTTTACAAGGAGATTCCGCTTTAGTCGAAATTTATAAACATCTGGGAGTAGAAACCATTTTTGAAGAAAATACCATTCTGTTAAAACGCCAACCAACCATCAACAGCCATCAACCATCAACCATCAACTATCAACTGAATGATACTCCTGATATTGCTCAGACCATAGCAGTTACCTGTTTCGGACTTGGGATAGAATGTCATTTAACAGGATTACATACCCTGAAAATAAAAGAAACAGACAGACTCGAAGCACTACAAACAGAACTTACAAAACTCGGTGCAGATATAACCGTAACCAATGACAGTCTGACCTTAAAAGCCACTCCCGTTATTCGTCCAAATATAGCAATCCCAACCTATAATGATCACAGAATGGCAATGGCTTTTGCTCCATTAGCCATAAAAACACCCATAATCATAGAAGAAGCAGAAGTAGTTTCAAAATCATATCCTGATTTTTGGAATGATCTCACAAAACTCGGATTCCATATTACACAAGAGCTATAGCGTTATAAAGACTCTTTAAAAACGATAACTTTTTGATAGCATATCCGTTATAGAAAAGAAATAAGGCAAAACACTTGACTTCGCCTATCTGATGATAGTATATTTGCATTCTGAATAAAAAATACAGAAAAAGATATAAATCTTTGTTTTTTTATTCAAGAAGCAGAATACCGATTTATTATTTAATAAAACAGAAAAAGCAAATATGAAATTATCACAATTCCAGTTTAATTTACCAAAAGAATTACTTGCAGAATTTCCGGCAGAGAATAGAGATGAGGCGCGTTTGATGGTTATTGATCGTAAGAAACAGACAATCGAACACAAAATGTTTAAAGATGTTATTGATTATTTTGATGAAGGAGACGTGATGGTTTTAAATAATACGAAAGTATTCCCGGCACGTTTATACGGAAACAAAGAAAAAACAGGAGCAAGAATCGAAGTATTCCTGTTAAGAGAGCTAAATGCAGAACAAAGACTTTGGGATGTATTAGTAGATCCGGCAAGAAAGATCAGAATAGGAAACAAACTATACTTTGGTGATGACGATTCATTAGTAGCAGAAGTAATAGACAACACCACCTCACGAGGTAGAACCCTACGTTTTTTGTATGACGGATCCTATGAAGAATTCAGAAAAAAACTGACAGAGCTTGGAGAAACTCCAATCCCAAAATATATTAACAGAGAAGTAACACCCGAAGATGCAGAACGTTACCAAACCATCTACGCAAAAGAAGAAGGAGCAGTAGCAGCACCAACAGCAGGATTACACTTTTCAAAACATCTTTTAAAAAGACTCGAAATAAAAGGAGTACATTTTGCCGAAGTAACACTGCACGTAGGTCTCGGAACCTTTAACCCAGTTGAGGTAGAAGATTTGTCAAAACACAAGATGGATTCCGAAGAGCTAAAGATTACCCAAGAAGCCTGCGATATTGTAAACGAAGGTAAGGTACAGAAAAAACGTGTCTGTGCCGTAGGAACAACCTCAATGCGTGCCCTTGAGAGTTCCGTATCATCACAAGCAACCTTAAACCCGTTTGAAGGATGGACCAATAAATTTATCTTCCCTCCATACGATTTCAGTATTGCAAACTGTATGATAACCAACTTCCATACGCCAAAATCGACTTTATTAATGATGATCTCCGCTTTCTGTGGACATGATTTAATGAAAAAGGCATATGAAGAAGCCATAAAAGAACAATATAAATTCTATTCTTACGGAGATGCGATGTTAATCATCTAATCCAGATAAGAAAACCCAATATATAAAGTCCCGTTTCTAGTAATAGAAATGGGACTTTTATTTTTAAAAAGCTACATTAAATAATAATTATGACGTTAGTCAGAAACGGATACACTCTTTCATGAAATTAGAGATTTGATTTTACGATACTATAAACGTTTGCTTTTACTTGAAGGAAAGCAGGAATTAATATTATTTTCTTATACTTTTTTATCTAAAAGTAAAGTGCAATATTAGAAGTATATTTAAAATAAATTCTTATTTTGCAATAGATAAAGTTAAAATATAATAAATGGAATATGGGACTATTACGCGAAATATATTTGGATTATCCGAAAAGAAGGCAGGCGAAATCATTATTCGGGCTACTAAAGGTAGCTATACAATAACATCAGCTCAGGAAATTATCATACGGGGGAAAAACGGAGGAGTAAAGTTTGGAGAATTTGATCCCGATAAAATAGATGAAGATGCCGTTCTGGTTACAAGGCTGGAAGGTCCTTTTAATGATAAGTATGAAAAAGTAGAGAAACCGATCCCCGGAACAAAATATTGGTTTAAAGCCTCCTTTAACAGAAAAGCAACAAAAGGAGAAATAAAACGTCTCAAATGGGAAATGAAAATAGGCGGAAAGATTTATGAAATCCCTGTCGATTATTCTCCAGTAAAAGAAAGCAGAGAGAATATTGCTATTTCTGTAGCCTATAGAGAAATGAAGCTCTATGCTTATTTTATCAAACCGATTGATTCGGTCAGTTTAAATTGTAAAGGAATAACAATATCTCTTCCGGTTGTTATTGATCGTTATAAAATGCCCGGATTAAATGAAGAAGGTACCGATATTGCCGAAGATATGAGTTACGGGCAGGGGTTCAGAATGCCCGATAAAATCGTTTTTTCTACTGCAATAGTTAATAAATATAAAAAAGAATATGAAGAAAACGGTTTTGATGTTCAAAAGCATGCTCTTTTTTCAAATACAGAACCATTACCTGGTTTTGTACATCCTGCTTTTTATGATCGGGAATTAATCCTTAATTTAGGGAAGCTGATGCGATTCAATGCAGAGGATTCCGATGCAGTTTTATTTGCGAATTTTAGAGCCTTAAAAGGCGTTCTGGTATGGGGAGAATTATCTCCGGTACTGGATGAAATGATTACAAAGTTTCAAAATAATGAAGGAGGGATCTATGAAAATGAAAAACTAACACAGTCGATAAAGGGTAATCCCAGTACTCAGCGCTACTGTATTCAGGTAGAAAACTATATAGCCCAGAAAATAAAAGACTATTTTACTGATGCTCAAAAAATAGAAGATATAGAAGCTGATTTTTTTGATCCGGCAAAAAGAAGAAGAAAAAATAAAGTTACTGGGAAAAAAGATAAAGCAGGAGAAGAGGCTATTTTTACAAATCCATTATATCCTTATACCCGGGATAATAATTTACTGGAAGGAAGAACGTTGGCTTTAAACGATATTTGGGCAACTGAAGTGATTTTAAAAACGATACAATTTTCCGGTGAAAACTATACTGCAATATATCAGGTTACCCTTTGGGATCATTTTGGACTGAATCTGTCCGATATGAATTTGGATAAAGGTTTTTATAACATTGCCGGTTTTCGATCCTGGTTTATACTACAACACCTTAGAGGGTATAAACCTTTTTTAACTAAAATGACTTTTGAAAAAACCTTTACAGGTAGCCTTAAAGAAGGATTACAGGAACGCTTAACTCAAAAATAATGAAAAAAATAAGTATACTATTGATTGTTTTTCTATTTCTTTCGTGTCAACAAAAAGAACTGGAATTTATTTATTTACCAAAGTTAAGCGGTAAAAAAACCTCTACTTATAGTAGTAAAAGAGGGGGGGATATATATATATATAGAGAGACGAGTTTAGTTGATAATACTTATAAAGACCGGAAATTATTAACACAGAAGATTATAGATTATTATAAAAAAAACAGGTTTGATTTATGTGAATTACCACTAAATTTTGAAGCATATGCTTATAGTTTTTATGAGAAAACCCGTTGTACAAAATATTTTATAGAACATGCCGAAGGTCCGGGAAGCTATTCTAAAGAATCAATATATAATGATTGTTTGGATGATGGAATCATTGATATTGTATATTGGAGAGATGAGCAGGATCCTTGTAAATGGATTGCGGATGTAAAAAATTATAATATCCATTATCAGGATACTATTTATTGTGAAGGTTGTAAGGATAAAATCTATAATGAGAAAATTAAATGGAGAGGAGATAAGCAATGGGAATAGTTATAGAGCATTTCAAAGAAGGCTTACAGGAACGCTTAACTCAAAAATAATGAAAAAACTAAGTATACTATTTATTGTTTTTCTATTTCTTTCGTGTCAACAAAAAGAACTGGAATTTATTTATTTACCTAAATTAAGTGGTAAAACAACTTCTACTTATAGTAGTAAAAGAGGAGGATATATATATATATATATCCAAACTTATTTAGTAAATCATTCCATAAAAGGCGATAAGTTATTAATGCAGGAAATGGTAACATATTTTAAAGTCAATCATATTGATTTATGCAGTTTACCACTAAATTTTGAAGCTTGTAGTTATCGTTTTTATGAAAAAACCCGTTGTACCAGCTATTTTATAGATAAAGCAGAAGATCCGGGAGGATTTTCCAGTAATATAATGGAAGATGATTGTTTTAATGATAAAATCATTTCTATTGTGTATTGGAGAGACAAACAGGATCCTTGTAAATGGGTTGCGGATGTAAAAAATTATAATATCCATTATCAGGATACTATTTATTGTGAAGGTTGTAAGGATAAAATCTACAATGAGGATATTAAATGGAGAGGAGATAAGCAGTACACAAACTAACTGTCTTTAATGATTCTTGAAACTATTGTAAAGCTCTTTATCATGCAAATTGTCTATACAACAGAAGAAGAAACGGAGTCCGGAAGCTGTTTTTCAGAAGGAGAACTAGAATGTTTAGAGCTGCAAATTCTAGTATTAGAAGGAGAAACCAAAAATTCACTACAATTAGGCAGGAATGGACACTTTTTAGAGATATGTCTAGACGGTAGGTTTTTTTTAAATCTGTTAGGTATTAATCTGTGATTTACATTTAATACACATCTGCATTTTAATTAAAAACCTTGCAAATAATAAATAAAAACATGTTTTAATATACATTTATACCCTCTACTGTCGACAATTTTTTTATCTTCGTACTTCCTAAATTTCACATTATGAACACAACAAATGATTTTCCCGTATGGTATGTGGTGGGTAGCGGAAACGCCCCAGCGTTTGTGAAAGCGTAGGACTGCTAAGCTATACGGGTCTTATTTTTACCTAAAATTTCACATTATGAGTACAATCAAAAAATTAATTAACCTTGAAGCTTTACAATGTGCAGATCATTATTGTAATACACTAAAAGGAAATCAGAGTAATGCTCCGAGAACCATTACAATGGAGTTAGATAGTTATTATCATTTATCCACCCTTACCATTAGTTTTCTAAACAGTATTTCCGATTTGTCTTCTCTGGAAGATTCGGAGATCACCTCACAGATTCGTTATCTGTCCGAAATGTGTTTAAAAATACATCCCGCAAGTGAAATGGCATTTCTGGACAAGTTGTTTTTAGAAAAAGATAAAGATTCCGAATCTCAATTAGTAAAAATGAATTCACTATCAGAATTAGTAAAGAAAACCGTAGCTCAGGAACAGTTAATAGCAAATCTCGAAGAAGAAAACACCGTTTTACAACGAAATCTAGCCTTATTGATGAAACCGGAGTAATTACACAAAACAGTTAGTTATAAAGTAAAAAAGCCTCAACATCGTTGAGGCTTTTTGTTTCAGTAAAGATGCGTTAAAACGTACCTCTAGTATATATCTAATATCGTAAATTGTATATTTCAACTATCAACTATCAACTATCAACTATCAACTATCAACTATCACTTAACTTGATAAACCAGTTTTACCGTAATTGTAGCTGTTTTCTTTTTAGAATTGGTATTAAAAGAACCACCCCAGGAATACTCCTCAGATGAGTTTTGAGCAGTAATTTGGAAAACACCCATATCAGATTTTTTCAGTCTGTTTATTTTAGCGTTAGCATTTTCGGCAATGCTCTCTGCTCTTGCGTTAGCATCTTTAGTAGCCTCAGCGATCATTTGTATTTTAAGTTCAGCAAGTTTTGTATAATAATACTCCGGTGGATTAGAATAAAATTCAATACCCGAGTCGATCAGTTCAGAAATCTCTCTGGATATATTCTCAATTTTATCCACCTCTTTCGATTCGATTTGCACACCCTGAGTTAATGAAAAACCGGTAAAAGTCTGATCGCGAATACCGCTTTTCTCGTTGTAATGATAATCAAACTCCTTATTGATCGAAACAGCAGAAAAAACAATCTCATTTTCAGCGATTCCTTTAGCAATCAAATAATCTTTGATAACCGTTCTGTCATTTTCCAGTTCAGTATAAGCCTCTTTTAAGACCAGATTTTTTTTAGAAAAAGAACCGTTCCAGACAATTAAATCAGAAACAAAATCCTTTTTACCCAGTCCGGTAACGCTTATTGTATCATTACTTTGATTTCGGGTTTGATAAACATAAGAAAAGAAAAAAGCTGATGTAATTACAGCAATAGCAATAATCAGCGCACTAATATAATTTTTCATAAATAAATAAATATTGACGTAAGTCTACAAATTTAAATATTTTTTTTAAGTTTATGATTACAAATATTTAATTTATGTTTTAAAAATAAAGATAATAAGTCGAAACGATTAGAGTTTCAAACTGATAACGATCTCTTTCATAAAACATTTGATTTCTCATATTTCACATAAAACATTTTCCTTAAATTTACAAGACAATCATAGATCGGCAAAAATGATATTTCAAAACACAAGAGAATTTGCACAGCAGCTTGACCGGCAAGATAAACTACATAAATATAGAGAAGAGTTTCTGTTTCCGCAGATTAATGGAAAGCAGGTAATTTACTTTACCGGAAATTCATTAGGATTACAACCCGTCCGGGCTAAAAAGTATGTAGATGAAATAATGGAAGACTGGGCAAAATTAGCCGTCGAAGGTCATTTCTATGCTGATAAACCCTGGTGGAATTATCAGGAACGTTTTGCAGCGCCCCTAAGTAGGATTGTAGGAGCAAAGCCAAGTGAAGTAACCGTAATGAATACCCTGACGGTTAACTTACATTTATTAATGGTTTCCTTTTATCGTCCGACACCAAAAAAGTATAAGATTCTCTGCGAAGCAAAAGCCTTTCCGAGCGATCAGTATCTGATACAAAGTCAGGTTCATTTCCATAAATTAGACCCTAAAGAAGCTATCGTAGAAATAGAAATAAGAAAAGGAGAACATACTATTCGTACAGAAGATGTATTAGCCAAAATAGCAGAAATAGGTGACGAATTAGCATTAATTCTGATAGGAGGAGTTAATTATTACACCGGACAGGTATTTGATATGAAAACCATAACCAGAGCCGGGCACGATGTTGGAGCTTATGTAGGCTGGGATTTGGCACATGCTGCCGGAAACGTGAAACTCGAATTACATGACTGGGGAGTAGACTTTGCCACCTGGTGCAGTTATAAATATATGAATTCAGGACCCGGAAATGCATCCGGTATTTTTGTACATGAAATACATCATACCGATACCGATATTCCTCGTTTTGCAGGATGGTGGGGACATAACAAACAAAGACGCTTTCTGATGGAGCCTAAATTTGATCCCATTTGCGGAGCCGAAGGCTGGCAGGTGAGTAATCCGTCTGTTTTATCACTAGCACCTTATCTTGCTTCCGTAGAAATGTTTGACGAAATAGGGATGAGTTCATTAATAGAAAAAAGAGATAAGATCACTTCCTTTTTAGAGTTTGTTTTAAAAGATATTGCCGGACAAGTTAACAGCACATTTGAAATTATTACACCCGAAGAGCCATTAGAAAAAGCCTCACAGTTATCCGTTCTGTTACATGGACAGGGAAAAAGTCTGTTTGATTATTTGATGAAAAGTGGAGTAATCGTTGACTGGAGAGAACCCAATGTGATTCGGTTAGCACCCGTACCATTATATTGTTCCTATGAAGATGTATATGAATTCGGGCAGATATTAAAACAAGGAATTATGTTTCTGTAGAAATAGATGTAAATTTGCACAAAATAACAAGAGTCTGTCTAAGAATTAAATAAGCTCTTACGATAACATTGTTCCATAGTCGAATAATCTAACAATCAAAAATAAATGACCAAATTAGAAAAAATAGATAGTTTTGATCCAAGTCAGCCCGGTTTAGCCGATGAAAGCATCTTTGGATTACCCTTCACAGCCGATGAAAGTGAGATCATTATTATTCCCGTTCCGTGGGAAGTAACCGTAAGTTACGGAGCAGGAGCCTCACAAGGACCCGAAGCTATATTAGAAGCTTCCTTTCAGGTAGATTTACATCATCAGGAGTTTCCCGAATTATGGAAACTGGGAATCTATTTAGATTTAAATGAACAAACCGCACAATGGGCAGATAACAGCGAGAAATATAAACTATTAGCACAGCCCATTATCGAAGCCCTTGAAAGAGGAGAGAAAATAGAAGATAATCCCTCTTTAAAGAAAGATTTGGATGCTATCAATGCAGTAGGTGCAGAGTTAAAAGAACAATTAAAAGAACGCGTTTTATACTGGACTAAAAAAGGAAAAAAAGTAGCTCTTCTCGGAGGAGATCATAGCAGTCCCTTAGGGTATTATGAAGCACTCGCAGCACAACATGATAGTTTTGGTATTCTGCACTTAGACGCACATATGGATTTAAGAATAGCCTACGAAGGATTTACCTATTCCCATGCCTCCATTATGTATAATGCATTACAATTACCACAAGTAAGCAAACTGGTACAAGTAGGTATTCGTGATTTCTGCGAACAAGAAGTAGCCGTAGTAAAAAAACAAGTTAATCGAGTAGACGTATATACAGATATGGATCTGAAAGCCGAAAGCTATAACGGAGTAACCTGGAAGCAGCAATGTGAAGAGATCATTTCCTCTTTACCACATAAAGTATGCGTAAGCTTTGATATTGACGGAATGTATTCCTGGTATTGCCCTAATACCGGTACACCCGTTCCCGGAGGTTTTTCCTTTGAGCAGGCAGCCTATCTGTTATCCAGATTAGCCGAGAGCGGTAAAGAGATTATAGGATTTGATCTGGTAGAAGTTGCTCCCGGAGAAAACGATGACTGGGATGGAAATGTAGGAGCGAGAATGTTATTTCATATGTGTGGTATGTTTGCAAAAGCAAATCAAATGGAAGTAGGAGCGAAGATTCAGTTTTTGAAATAGGAAAACATTATTTTTTTAAAAAGAGGCTGTCCGGGAAATGTTTTCCGGACAGCCTCTTTTTTATTATGTTGAATTAGTCCGAAAAGTAACAGTAGATTAATGAAAAAGCAACCATAAATTAATTAAATTTACAATCGGTTTTTAATAAAAAAGGATATGCAGAAAATACATAATATAGCAGTTGTTGGTTCAGGTTTAGTAGGTACGTTACTTGCCATTTATTTAAAAAAGGCAGGACATAAAGTATCCGTATATGATAGAAGTCCCGATATTAGAAATATAGAATTTTCCGGTAGATCAATAAATTTAGCAATGTCCCATCGAGGGTGGAAAGCATTAGATGAAGCAGGAATCGGAGATGAAGTAAGAGCCATTGCAGTCCCAATGGAAAAAAGAGCAATTCATCTAAAAGACAAATCCCTTACCTTTCAGTATTATGGTCAAGAAGGAGAAAGTATTTATTCTATTTCCAGAGGCACATTAAATAAAAAGATGATCTCACTGGCAGAAAATGCAGGAGTAGAGTTTTTCTTTAATACAAAAATATGGGATATTACACTAGCAGACGCAACCCTCCATGTGGGAGAAACCGAAAAAGGAGAATGGAAAGAATTAAAATTCGATATAGTTTTTGGAGCAGACGGTGCTTTTTCAAGAATAAGACATCGTATGCAGCGACAAAACCGATTTAATTACACTCAGGAGTTTTTAAATATTGGATACAAAGAACTGTATATTCCTGCAAATCCGGACGGAACCTGTAAACTGAATAAAAACTCACTACATATCTGGCCAAGAGGAGATTATATGTTAATGGCAATGCCCAACCTTGACGGAAGTTTTACCAGTACATTGTTTATGCCTTTTGAAGGAGAAAATTCATTTGCTGTTTTAACGGACAGAAATAGAGTAGAAACCTTTTTTCGGGAACATTTTCCTGATACAGAAGAAATAATGCCAACATTAACAGAAGATTTTTTCAGAAATCCGGTTAGTACTTTGGTAACCATGAAATGTTACCCGTGGACCTATGAAGATAAAGTAGCCTTAATAGGAGATGCAGCCCATGCGATTGTTCCTTTTTACGGTCAGGGAATGAATGCCGGATTCGAAGATATTACCGTTTTGTATGATTTAATGAAAAAATTCGGAGATGACTGGAGTACCGTTTTTAAAGAATATCAAAAAGAAAGAAAACCAAATGCAGATGCCATAGCAGAACTTTCCTATCGCAATTTTATGGAAATGAGCTCAAAAACAGCAGATAATACATTTTTACTGCGTAAAAAAATAGAAAAAAGATTTTCCGATAAACATCCTCAGAAATGGCTTCCTTTATACAGTAGAGTTACCTTTACCCATCGTCCCTATTCCGAAGCACTAGTAATAGGAGACCAGCAAAAAGAGATCATGGATGAGATCATGGATTTAGAAAATATTGAGACCATCTGGGATAGCGAAGAAGTAGAGAAAATGATCCTCAGTAAATTATAAATTCAGAGTTCATTTTAGAGAAAAGAGTCAAGAAGAAAGAGATTATAATATACGGTTATCCTAACCCGTTTTTTTAACCTGTTAGATATACTTTACTTTATGATGTTAGATATTTAGAAGAAAGAGATAAGAGTCAAGATATTATTATATATGATCCTCCTGCAAGGTCTTTTTCGACCTTGTAGGTATTACTTTAACTTTACGATATTAGATATGCGTAGAGGTGCGTTTTAACACAGTTGTGGCAACTATAAATTAAAAACCACCCCGCCCTGCGGGCACCCCTCACATTTTACTTTTTACAAATAACATTTCACAATTTCACAAAACTATTTTTTCTTGCTGAAAAGAGTAGTGATTACTCCCATAAAGCCTTTAATAAAAGTAGCGCTGGTAAGCACTTTAATAACCGCTTTTTCAGTAGAGCTGCTTCCTCCCCTTGAAGAAGTTGTTCTGCTGGCTTTATTTTCCTTTTCCAAAGCTTTTTTCTCCTGTTCCTTTCGGTTTTCCTCCTCGATAAGTTCGATTTTTTTACTCAGGATTTCATGAGCACTCTCTCTGTCCAGAGTTTCCTTATATTTTCGTACTAATTTAGAATTAGCATTAATAGAATCGATCTCAGATTGATTCAGTATATCCATTCTGCTCATAGGCGCCCTTACCATAGTAACCGCTAATGGAGTTGGAATTCCTTTCTCATTCAGTGCAGTAACCAGAGCCTCCCCCGTTCCCAGTGAAGTCAGAACTTCATCCGTTTTATAAAATTCAGAAGTAGGGTAGTTTTCCGCGGTCATTTTGATTGCTTTTCTATCATTTGCAGTAAAAGCTCTCAAAGCGTGCTGTATTTTTAAACCTAACTGACTTAATACCCCATTAGGTACATCAGTAGGATTTTGTGTAACAAAATAAACACCCACACCTTTCGAACGGATTAGTTTTACAATATTCTCGATTTGATTTAATAAAGCCTTACTTGCCTGATTAAAGATCAGATGCGCTTCATCAATAAAAATTATCAGTTCCGGTTTTCCGCTGTCTCCCTGTTCCGGTAAAGTATTGTAGATTTCCGTTAGCAGGCAAAGCATAAAAGTAGAAAATAGTTTTGGCTTATCCTGAATATCAGTAAGTCGGATAATATTAAGGTATCCATTTCCATTTTTATCAATTCGCATCAGATCATCAATGTCAAAAGATAATTCCCCAAAGAACAGATCAGCACCCTGTTGTTCCAGTTCAATTATTTTTCTTAGAATAGAACCCGTTGAAGCCGTTGAAACACGTCCGTACTCCCTCTCTATTTCTTCCTTTCCTTCCTCCGTAACGTACTGAATAACTTTCTTAATATCTTTCAGATCCAGTAAAGGCATTTTATTATCCTCACAATATTTGAAAATAATAGATATAATTCCTGACTGCGTGTCGTTCAGATCCAGAATTCTTGAAAATAGCACAGGTCCAAATTCCGAAACAGTAGCTCGCAATCTCACTCCGTCCTGTTCAGAAAGAGTCATTAATTCAACAGGAAAACCCTTAGTTGAATAAGGTAGATTTAGTTTCTTATGACGTTCAGTAATAAAATCGGTTTCCACTCCCGGTTCCGCAACACCACTTAAATCCCCTTTAATATCCATCATTAGAACCGGTATTCCGTTTTCAGAAAGTTGTTCTGACAATACCTGCAATGTTTTTGTTTTTCCGGTACCCGTAGCACCGGCAATAAGTCCGTGACGATTAAGTGTTTTTAAAGGAATACTTATATGCGCTTCAGGGATTGTTTCCCCATTAAGCATTGCCGTTCCTAAAATTATAGCATCACCCTTTGTTTGATATCCTTTAATTATACTTTCAGTAAACGCTGTTTTGTTTGCCATAATAAATAGATACTTTTAAATATATTGATATTGTAATTCAAAAAAATTTAATGCGAAAATACTATAGTTTTCTCTCAGATTAGTGAAATCAGACAGAAAGTTGCGTTTTTAGTGCACTTTTTTTGTGTAAGTAGATTCTTGTTTTTCTAATTTTATACTATTAAAATTATGTATTTTCTTATTTATTCTTCTTCTTCCCGAATAGAATAAGAGTATAATAGTTATAGAGTAAATTTTATAGGAAATAGTGATGTATACTGGCTTTGTATGTGTTTTTACTATATTCGAGGGTTAATAATTTTATAATTTATTGTTAATAAACAATAAAAAGTAATTTTTTATTTTTTTATATCTACTAAAAATATAAATTTGTCATTCTTATGTGAGGTGTTTATACGTTTTACATAGGTATTGCAACTTAAAAAAATTAAAAATTAAAAAAAACTAAAATTAAAAAAATGGCAAACGCATCAAACGCAGCAATAGCGAAAAAAGAAAATGGTTCTAAAGGGTCAGGTATTTTTGCAGGATTAAGTATTGTAGCCTGTTTTATTGTGGGATTTCTTGTTTGGAGATTCGTAATGGGAGATTCATCAAACTTTGATGCAGCAGGACACCCAATTCCAGGAAACTATTTAGGAATGGTTTATATGGGAGGTTATGTTGTACCAGTGTTAATGGGATTACTTCTTATGGTAGTAGTATTTTCTATTGAGCGTTATTTTGTGATTAGCAAATCAGCAGGAGTAGGAAATGTAGCTCTTTTTGTTGAAAATGTACAAAAGCAGATTGTAGGTGGAAACATTGACGAAGCTATGGCATTATGTGATAAACAAAAAGGATCAGTTGCTAATGTAATTAGAGCAGGTTTAGAAAAATATAGACAAGCAGAACGTGATGGGTTAAATGCTGAAGAAGCATCAGAAGCTATCCAAAAAGAAATAGAAGAAGCAACATCTCTTGAGATGCCAATGTTAGAGAAAAACTTAGTGGTATTATCAACATTAGTTTCTATCGGTACATTAGTAGGTTTATTAGGTACAGTAACAGGTATGATTAAAGCGTTCTCTGCTTTATCAAGTGCAGGTACTCCCGATTCAGCAGCATTAGCAAATGGTATTTCTGAAGCTTTGATTAATACTGCAACAGGTATTGCTACTTCAACATTAGCAATTGTGTCTTATAACTTTTTTACTACAAAAATTGATAAACTTACTTACTCAATTGACGAAGCAGGTTTTTCTATCGCTGAAACTTACAAGCGTTTACACAAACGTTCATAACGTTAAGTAGATTTTTTGTAAACAGTATAATAGTAGTGGGCAAGGTGTTTATTATAAACAAACCTTACAGCAACTTAATTAATAAAAATAAAAGTTAATGGCGAAAGTAAAAGTATCCAAAAAGAGTGCAGCTATTGATATGACTGCAATGTGTGATGTGTCGTTCTTATTGCTTTCATTTTTCATTATGTCATCTACAGCGAGAGTTCCGGAACCTTTACCAGTTGATATGCCGGCATCTACAGTTCAGACAAAATTGCCTGAATCTGATTTAGCCACAATTACAGTAGGAGAAGGAAAATACTTTTTTGGTGTTACAGGAACAGAAGTTAGAAAAAGAACACTTGAACTAATGGGAGAAAAGTACAAAGTTACTTTTACCCCAGAAGAAGCAAACAGATTTGCTCTGATCGATGAGTTTGGTGTTCCCCTAGGTGATTTAAAGAATCTGATTGCATTAAACAGTTCAGAAAGAAATAAAGAAGGAATTCAAAAAGGTATTCCAGCAGATTCTACGAACAACCAGTTGAGAGAATGGATTTTAAATGCTCGTATAGCAACAAAAGAATTGGCTAACATACATCTTAATGTAGCTATTAAAGGTGATGCTAAAGAAGAGTATCCAGAGATCAAGAAAGTGATTGATATCCTTCAGGATCAGAAAATCAATAAATTTAACTTGGTAACAAGTTTAAGAAGTGATGATTTTTAATAAGAATTTAAAACCGTAAAAATGGCACAATTAGATACTGGCGGAGAAGATAAGAAAAAAGGAGGCAAGGTTAGAAGTAAGAAAAAAGGAGGCAGTGTTGATTTAACAGCAATGGTGGATTTAGCTTTCTTACTAATCACTTTCTTTATGTTAACCACTTCTTTGTCAAAACCTCAGTCGATGAGTTTAGCAATGCCGGATAAAAATAAGGAAAAGAAAGACGATGTAATAGAAGTAGCTGATAACCGTACATTGACAATTTTGTTAGGTAAAGACAATCAGTTAGAATGGTATATGGGACGTTTAGCAGAACCAATCTCAGGTCCTACAAAAGATAAATACGGTAAAGATGGTGTTCGTAAAGAATTATTAGAACGTGTGAAGTCTGTTCCTCAGGCAACCGGGAATTCTGAAAAAGGATTAATAGTAATTATTAAACCAAGTGACAAATCAAGTTATAGGAATTTGGTTGACGTACTGGACGAAATGGCAATTACAAAAGTACCTTCTTATGCAATTGTAGATATTACTCCGGATGAAATTAAATTGTTAGAAAGTGAAGGGTTGTATTAATCTCTCCTCAAAACTTAATTAAGAAAGCACAGAAAAATGAAATTAGACATATTTAAAAAACAATGGCTTGATTTGGTTTTTGAGGGTCGTAATAAAAAGTACGGAGCCTATGAGTTGCGTGCGGAGAACCCAAAAACAATGACAAAAGCATTGGCAATCGGTGCTGTTATATTCGCGTTATTATTGAGTACTCCTCTTCTTTTAAGACTTATTTCAGGACAAGAAAAAGAAGACGAAAAGAAACCAATTGATGTAGAAATAACAATGGTTGATTTAACCCCTCCACCGGAGGAAGATAAGGTTTTACCACCGCCGCCGCCGCCGGAACCACCTAAGAGTACAGTGGATGAAGTAAGATTCCCGCCTCCTAAAGTGGTAGAAAAAGAAAAAGTACGTGATGAAGAACCACCAAAAGTAGAAGAACTGAAAGATGCAAATCCGGGTTCTAAAACAATTAAAGGTTCAGACGATGGAGACATCGTTATTGACAAACCAGTAGGAGAAGGACCAAAAGAATCTAAAGTAACAGAAGATACAGGTATTTATTCAAATGCAGGGATCGAAGTTAAAGCAGATTTCCCTGGTGGAATGCAAAAATTTTATCAGTACATCCAGAAAAGTTTCAGAACCGATGATATGGATGGAGCAGTGAAAATAATTGTTAGTTTTATTGTCGAAAAAGACGGTTCATTAACAGATATTCAGGTTGCCAGAGATATCAGTAGAGGAGGAAAAGCAGGAAAAGAGGCTAAAAGAGTATTAGAAAGATCTCCAAAATGGAAACCGGGTGTTCAGAACGGTCGTCCCGTGAGAGTTCGATATTCATTACCGATTAATATTCAAGTGAATTAATACTGAGAATAAACAGTGTCTAACTCTGATAGATATAGAAAAGATAAGAAATCGCCCCAAAAGCGATTTCTTGTCGTTATAGGAATTTTGTTTTTTTTACTTTATTTTGCTTTAGGACTCATCGTTATTTTCTGGAAAGATTTCCCTTTAGCTTTATCAAGTACACAACGAACATTGTTTGGGATCGTACTTATAGTCTATTCCTTTTTAAGGTTTATAAGACTTTTTCAGGATAGAAATAATTAATTTATGGAGAGTGTAACCACGAGAATATTTATTAGTGCTGTTGTTGCCGCTTTATTAACCTCTTTTTTTTCAAAAGATCAGCAGTCAGAAAGTCAGTCACTTAAAGAAATTTTAGAAGTATATCTTTCAAAACTGAATGATTCAGGAGCAGTACCGGATAATAGTATATCTTTGAGCGATGTTGAAGAAGACAAGGAAAATGAAGAAGGTTTTATTGAAGATCAGGATTATAATAATGTCAGAGTTGAATCTACAATACCAGAAGAAACAGTATATTCAAATGTAGGTATTGAAGTTAAAGCAGATTTTCCCGGAGGAATGCCTGATTTTTACCAATACATTAAGAGAAGTTTCAGAACAGATGCTATAGATGGTACTGTAAAAGTAATTGTTAATTTTATTGTTGAAAAAGACGGTTCATTAACAGATATTCAAGTTGTCAGAGATAGTAGCAGAGGAGGAAAAGCAGGAAAAGAGGCTAAAAGAGTGTTAGAGAGTTCTCCAAAATGGAAACCGGGGATTCAAGATGGACATCCGGTAAGAGTTCGATATTCATTGCCTATTAATATTCAAATAGAATAATCATGATAAATAGCTTTAAAAACAGATTGATATTTATAGGAATTATTACCTTAAGCATTTTGGCTATTTCCTGTAAAGACAAAAAAGAGGCTGAAAAAGGAGAAAAAGAAACTATTATTAAAGGATCTGCTACAATAGTAGTAGACGAAACTTTTGGACCTATTATAGAAGACCAGCTTGCCGTATTTCAAAATGAATATGATGCAAAGATCACTTTAGTGAATAAACCGGAAGCAGAAGCAGTCCGACTTTTATTAAATGATTCCGTCAGAATAGCAATTTTGCCAAGAAAACTAACAGAATCTGAATCTCAGGTTTTCCGGAGTAAAAAAATAACACCCCGCATTACTCCATTTGCAACAGATGCTATCGCTTTAATTGTAAATCAAAGAGCCACAGACTCCGTTATTGATTTAGAAGAAGTGATTCACTTTATGCAGGGCAAAGGATCAAAAAGTATTACTAAACTGGTTTTTGATAATGCAAATTCAAGTACCTATAGATATATGAATGAAATTGCAGGAACTTTACGTGAAAAACCCGTAGAAGGAATTTATTCCTTTAAAACCAATGATGACGTTATAAAATATATCTTTAATAATAAAGATGCGATCGGAGTAGTAGGTGTAAACTGGATTCTACAGCCTTCCACAGTTTCCACAGAGATGGTAAAAGATATTAAAGTTCTCGGAGTAAAAGGAGCAACAGGAAATGATAATTATTATAAACCCAGTCAAACCAATATAGCCAATGGTTTTTATCCGTTAAAGAGAGAACTGTATTTATTAAATTATCAGGGAACAGCAGGTTTAGGCATGGGTTTTGCATCCTTCATTGCAGGAGACAGAGGTCAGAGAATTATTTTAAAATCAGGATTATATCCCGTTAGAACCCCGGGAAGAGAAATACTGATTAGAACAGAAATAGAAAACAAAAAGAAAACTAAATAATAAATTTAATAACCACCATGAAAAAAACTATGATTTTGAGTTTAGTAGCATTGGTTTTTGGAACTGTAAGTTACGGTCAGGATTTAGACCAAGCCAAAAAAGCCATAGATGCCGAACAATATGAAAAAGCAAAAACCATATTAAAAGGATTAATTCAGAATAAAGCAGACGACGGGAAAAATTATTTTTTTCTGGGAGATATTTATTTAATTCTGAATCAGCCCGATTCCGCAAAAGCGATCTTTCAAAAAGGTATTGCCGTTAAAAGCAATGCAAACTGGAATTATATTGGTTTAGGTCAACTCGATTTAAATAATAATAACACAGCAGCAGCAGAAACAAATTTTAATTTAGCAATTAAAGATTTAAAAAAGAGAGATTATTTAGAGTATATGTATATTGGAGAAGCCTATACGGACTCTGATAATCCAAACTATCAAAAAGCAGTTGCCAGTTTAAATAAAGCAAAATCGATTAATGCTAATGATGTTGATGTATTCATTGCAATAGGTGATGCTTACCACAAAGCAAAAAATAATAATGAAGCTTATGTAGCCTATCGTAATGCTCTGGATGTAGATAACACTGCTTTAAGAGCTCAGATTCAGATGGCAGTAATTACTAAAAATGCAAGAGCGTTTCCGGAAGCTGTAAAAGATTTCAACTCTATTCAGGCTAAAAACCCAAATTACGGACCCGTTTACAGAGAGTTGGCAGAAACCTATTATTTATGGGCAAACCATGACAGAAAAAAGTATGATGAATATACGAAAAAAGCATTAGAGTATTATTCAAAATACATGACGTTAACCGATTTCTCTTTAGATTCCCGCATGCGTTATGCTGACTTCCTGATCCTGTCCAAAGATTATAAAGCTTTAGAAGTTGAAGCAAATAAAATGGCTCAGATGGATAAAGTGAATCCTAGAATTCTACGTTATTTAGGATATTCAGCTTATGAGAACGGAAACTATGATGCCAGTATTAAAGCACTGCAGGATTTCATTGGAAAAGTAGAACCAAAACGTATTATCGGTAAAGATTACCTTTACTTAGGTTTAGCTAAAATAGCTCAGGCAAGCAAAGAAGAAGGGAAGATTAATACTGAGTTATTCAATCTGGCAGCGGCAGATATTCAAAAAGCAGCAGATATTGATATAGAAGTTACCAATGAGTTAAATGGCGTTGGTTTAAAATTATTTAAAGAAAAAAAATACGCAGAAGCATCAAAAATATTTGAAGTTGCCGTTTTAAATCCAAAATCTCAGAATTTCCTATATGATAATTTCTATTTAGGATATGCCCTTTATTTTGAATACGCAAGTCAGACAGGAGGACAAGGAGAACCGGATAAAACATTATTAGAAAAAGCAGACGTAGCATTTTCAAAAGTTATTGATGCCTCACCAACCACTCAGGATGCCCATTTATACAGAGCACGTGTAAACAGATTACTAGATACAAGCGAATCAAGACAATTAATGGTCACACATTATGAAGAATACATAAAAGTAGTAACCGAAAAAGGAGCTGATGAGTTAGCAAAAGCAAAAGTAAACCTTGTAGAAGCTTATTCCTATATTGGTGCTTATTACGGTATCTCAGATAAAGCAAAAGCAATTGAAAATTTTGAAAAAGCATTAGCGCTTGATCCAAATGATAAATATGTAATTGATTCCTTAAAAGCATTACGCTAATAAAAAGATCAATTTACCGAATATATATGACGGATGGAGCCAGCTCTATCCGTCATTTGTTTTTACAGAACAGAGAATTACTGTCTTTAGACAATATAAAAATAATTTATTGAAGTATCTTTGCAGACTTATATATTTAGAACGATCATGAAGCAAGAGTTTAGTGCATTAGTTGAAAAAGGACAGATGCTGCCTTTAATGGAGGAATTTTATACTATTCAGGGAGAAGGTTTTCATACCGGAACAGCTGCCTATTTCATTAGAATAGGAGGATGTGATGTGGGATGTCACTGGTGCGATGTTAAAGAAAGCTGGGATGCAGAACTGCATCCGCCAACAGCTATTGAAAAGATCGTTGAGAATGCAAGTTCCCTTGCAGATACAGTTGTAGTAACAGGAGGAGAACCGTTAATGTGGGATATGGCGCCATTAACACAAAAATTAAAAGAAAAAAACCTGCGGGTTCATATAGAAACATCAGGAGCTTACGAATTGTCCGGTACATGGGACTGGATTTGTCTTTCCCCAAAGAAGAATAAATTACCCACACAGGTTGTTTATGATAATGCACACGAGTTAAAAGTAATCGTATTTAATAAACATGATTTTATTTTTGCCGAAGAACAAGCTGCAAAAGTAAACGGGAAAGCCGTTTTGTTTTTACAGCCCGAATGGAGTAAAAGAGAAGAAATGACACCATTAATTGTTGAGTATGTAATGAATAATCCAAAATGGAGAATATCATTACAGACCCATAAATATTTGAATATACCTTAATCGTTCGTTTAAAAGCTTAATCGGGCGAGATAGTCATAATGCTCGCCTTCCAGTAATAATTCGCAGGTAAAACCCGTAGAATGCGCCGCATTCTGTAAAGTATTATAATCAATATACATCCAGTTAAACGGATCTTCCTTTTGATTTTTATAGCTGATATTAAAGATTACCTCCCCATAATAATCCGTGTCCGTAGGGATCCATTTTCCACCATCCCCATCCTCATCAAACATATAGATAATATCAGACGAATCCAGTAATATCTGTCCTCCCCGTAGTAAAAGTGATTTTAGTTTTTCCAGAAAACCAGATATGTTTTTCAGTCTGCCACACATTCCCGCGCCATTCATCAATAACAAGATTGTATCAAATTTGTTTTCAGAGCGTTCAGCATCCATTTGCATTACATCCTGAACAGCAGCTTTTTTCAAGCCTCTGAGTTTACAAGCTTCAATTGCGTTTGCAGATATATCAATAGAAGTAATGTCCATTTGTCTTTCATTCTGTAAATAAAGACTGTGACTTCCCGCACCACAACCCACATCAAGTGTTTTTCCTTTAGCAGACAGTAGTGCTTTTTGTTCTATTCCCGGCATTTCTTTAAAAGAGCGGAACAGATAAGCAACAGACATTTCATCCGCTTCAGAAATAGAAGTTTCCGTTATAATATCCTCCGGTTTATTGTTGGTCTGATAATCTAAAATGGCTTTCCCAAAAAGATCTTTCATGTTGAATTTGAATTAAAAAAGGTTAATTGTATACATTATATGAAATTTGGTTTCAGATAATAAAGCTTATTTTATGTAAATTTGCAAAGTGTTTTTTCATAATTCAGAACAGAGCACACTAATAAATAGTATATGGATGAAATACTGAAGCAACTCCCAAAACTTGCCAAAGATAAGCATAACGAGAACAAAAAGTATTTTGATAAGCTTAAAAAGAAAGCGCCCAAAAATATCGATTATGTAATGCAGGAGTTACACGATGCAGAGTTCAGACGTACCGATTGCTTAACCTGTGCTAATTGTTGTAAAACAACAGGTCCTTTATTTACTTCTGCCGACATTGAAAGGATCGCAAAATACCTCCGTCAGAAGCCACAGCAGTTCATTGAGCAGTATCTGAGAGTAGATGAAGACAATGATTATGTGTTGCAAAATGTTCCCTGTACCTTTCTGGATCATCAAAACTATTGCATGATCTATGACGTACGCCCAAAAGCATGCAGAGAATTTCCGCATACCGACAGAAAGAAGTTTCAGCAAATAGCCGATCTAACGCTAAAAAACGTAGCCATTTGTCCTGCTGCTTTCAATATTGTAGAAGAAATGAAAAAAAGAATACTTTTGTAAAAGTATTTATGGTCTGGAAGATATATATTCAGTTGAAATGAAACATAAAAGAAATCTATTTATTATTTTTTGTATTTCAGTAGTACTGTCAGTGCTTAATTTTTTTGTAGCACAAGATATAATTGTGTCGAGTCTGTCGGCAAAAATATTTGAAATACTCTTTACCACAGTACTACTGTTTGTTCTGTTGATAGTACTATATGTTTTTAAAAACGGGATTATATTCCTTTTTAGAAAAACAAGAAAAAAGCCGAATCAAAAAAGACCTTCCGTATAAAAACAGTCTAACGTTTTAACCCCAATGTACACAAAGACTTATGCAAGGCTCGCAAAGCAGAAACGCAGAGTTATTTTGAATACTGTGACTAAAATCGAATTACCTCATATTTAACTGTTAAATTAATTATTTATATTTCTTGTATAATAAAAAATTAATACTTATTTTAGTTAAATTAACTTAATGTATTTAATTAAAATTAATATTTATGAGAAATAATTTACTATTTGTTTTTGTTTTGTTTTTGCTGTACGGTAGTGTACAGGCACAAACGTATCATGAAGATGATAAAGAAGGATTGCGTGTTTTTCTTCGTCAGCCATCGAGTCAGTCGGGACAGCTGAATCTGCATAGGGTAGGTTTAGTTACAGCAGATACCTTAAACTGGAATACCTCGGAAGCATGGGTTACGAAACTATCAAATCGTTGTACCTGGAATACAGCATCTCCCAAACGATTAATAAAACTAGCGGTATCTTCTGCCGGTGTAAGTGGAACATTAGATGCTGGTAAATTTCTTTTTCTAGAAGGATTATATTGTTATAATAATAGCTTAACGGTTTTGGATGTGTTTAAGAATGTAAATTTAAAGTATTTGGATTGCGATTCTAACCAGTTAATGTCATTGAATGTTTTTAATAATATAAATTTAACGAGTTTGGATTGTCGTTCTAATCAATTAACGAGTTTAGATATTTCTGGTAATCTAAATTTAGGAACTTTGCATTGTAATAATAATAAGTTAACGTCATTAGATCTTTTTAGTAATATAAAATTAACGAGTTTGAATTGTTATTCAAATCAGTTAACATCATTGGATGTATCTAAGAATGTGAACTTAACTACTTTGAATTGTTATTCAAATCAGTTAACATCATTGAATGTTTCCGGAGCTGTTAGTTTAGTGAATTTGCAATGCTATTCAAATCAGTTAACATCATTAGATGTTTTTAATAATGCAAATTTAACAACTTTGGATTGTCGTTCTAATCAATTAACGAATTTGGATTTTTTTAATAATATAAAATTAACGAGTTTGGATTGTCGTTCTAATCAATTAACGAGTTTAGATGTTTCTGGTAATCTAAATTTAGCAACTTTGAATTGTTATAATAATAAGTTAACGTCATTAGATCTTTTTAGTAATATAAAATTAAGGAGTTTGAATTGTAGTTCTAATCAGTTGATGAGTTTGGATATTTCTAGTGGTCTAAATTTGGAAACTTTGGATTGTAAGTCTAATCAATTAACAAGTTTAGATGTTTCTAGTAGTATAAAATTAACGAGTTTGGATTGTCGTTCAAATCAGTTAACGAGTTTAGATGTTTCTAATAATATAAGCTTAACCAATTTGTATTGTTCTTTTAATAAGTTAACGTCATTAGATGTTTCTAATAATATAAAATTAACTTATTTGAATTGTGGTTCAAATCAGTTAACATCATTAGGTGTATCTAAGAATGAGAGCTTAACTACTTTGAATTGTAATTCTAATCAGTTAACAGATTTGAATGTTTCAAATAATGTAAACTTGGCCAGTCTGTCTTGTGTTTCTAATCAGTTAACGAGTTTGGATGTTTCTAATAATACAAAATTAACGACATTAAAGTGCGTTGATAATTATTTTATGTTTTCAGATTTTTCTGATATGAAAAGTTCATCTTCTTTACTTCGTCAGTTTGACTATGCGCCTCAAAAGGTTATTGAAGGAGGGTTTATAACTGCTGAAGAGGAAATCGATTTAAGTAAAGAATACTCTATTAACGGCAACACAACGTTGTATAAATGGTATACAGAATCAGGAATACCAATCAAGATGGAACATGCTGTTAATGGTAAGTTTATTGCCGGAAAAGGGTATGATGGAGTGGCTCTTATTTGTAAAATGGTCAATGTCGGATATCCTGATATTGTTATAGGATATCGTATAACTGTACAGGGTAACATAAAAGAGGAATTAAAAGAACATTTAGTTATACAGACACCAACAGAGTATCTTTATGAAGTAGCAGTTGGTGTAGATTTTCAGGTTCAGGCAGCAGTTTCAAAAAATCAGAAACAGGTAAAGATAGGTTTGTTTGATAATAGTGATGTTTTTTATGCTAATATTACGCTTTCCGGAGAAGGGAAGGATTATAGCTGTAAAATACCAGAAAATATCACAAAAGGAAAATATGTTATCCAGCCGTATATAGAAAAAGACGGAGAAAAAGAAATTATTACACGTCCCGAAGGATCTCATTTAATTGATAAGTTGCCGATTACAGTTTTAGGAGCAGAAGGAGCTGATTTAAAAGTAGCAACCATATTAAAGCATTTACAGCTTAAAACCGCGCAGGACAATCTTTTTCAGGTAGAAATAGAAGAACCTTTTCAGCTATATGCTCCCTCTTCAGATAATACTACCAGAATTGGGTTGTTTGGTTTAGACGGTGTTTTTCTAACCGATATAACCATTGCTAAAAATAAGTATACCTATACATGCGAAGTTCCTTCTGAAATTGTTGAAGCAAATTATATTGTTATGCCGTATACCGTAGAGGATGGAGTTGTGAAAATAGCAGAACGAGAAGTGGGATCTTATTTTATTGATCGTTTGCCGTTATCCGTAATAGAAGGAGATATATGGGGGTATAAGTTGGCTTTGGCACAAGAAGAAGTTGCAGAAGCAGCAGTGCTTACGATCTATCCTAATCCGGTAACGGATATTATCTATATCAATGCACCAGATAAAATTGAAAAAGTGGAAATTTATAATCTGAACGGACATTTAGTGAAACAAGAAAATCAACCGAATCAAGGAATATCCGTTGACAATCTTCAAAAAGGCATTCATGTTTTAAAAGCCTATACTTCCGGTGGAGTGACCAGTCATAAAATAATAAAGAATTAAAAAAACAGAACACCTTGTTTTAGAAAAAAAATCAAGATAAATGTTATTTATAGTTTGTCCGGTATTCGATGATAACCAATCGAATGCCGGATTTTTTTATTGTAAATTTTATTTGCCTGGATTCTTTCGGGGTTTTCAAAATTTTATAAGCAGAGTCTTTATTTATTGGTAATAGATGTTTTTTTAATAGTATTGTTGTTTTTATTTTTACGATATTATTGTAAATAAATAATAATATTTGGTTTATTTATAATTTGTAATTTTTCATTATTATAACATATTTTCCATTATAGCTTCAATATCTGTATTGTATAAGTGTGTTTGTTGTATTTTTAGTTAAATTTACTTATTTTAATTAGTTAAAATAAAAATATAAAACTTATTTTTGTGAAATTGACTTAATAAACTTAATTTAAATCATGTTTTATGAGAAATAATTTATTATTTGTGTTTTTTGTGTTTTTGCTGTATGGTAGTGTACAGGCGCAAGCATATCATGAAGACGATAAAGAGGGATTGCGTATTTTTCTTCGTCAGCCAACGAATCAATCAGGACAGTTAAATCTGCATAGATTAGGTTTAGTAGAGACGGATACTTTAGGTTGGTATACCTCAGAAGCATGGGTTGCTAAATTGTCCGATTATTGTATGTGGAATAAAAAAGTGTCTTCCAAGCGTTTAATAAAGTTAAACATAGCTGGTTCTGATGGAGTCAGTAAGTTATACGGAACATTAGATGCCGGTAAATTTATTTTTTTAAAAGAGTTATATTGTTATAACAATCAGTTGACATTTATAGATGTTTCCGGGAATGCGAAGCTAACCATTTTAGAGTGTTATGGTAATCGGTTAACCTCTTTAGATGTTTCCGGGAATAGAAAATTAACCACTTTGAATTGTCATTCTAATCAGCTAACATCGTTGAACGTTTCGCGCGCTGCTAATTTAGTGATTTTAAAGTGTTTTTCTAATCAGTTAACCTCATTGGATCTTTCTGATAATGTAGCCTTAAGGTACTTAGATTGCGGGTCTAATTTGTTAACCTCTTTAGATTTTTCTAAAAATGCAAACTTATCCAATGTCCACTGTCATTTTAATCAATTAACCTCGCTGGATGTTTCCGGAAATAGAAAATTAACTACTTTGAATTGTCGATCTAATCAGCTAACCTCATTGGACGTTTCAGGAGCGGTCAATTTAGTGAATTTGCGATGTTATTCGAATCAATTAACGTCATTGGATCTCTCTAGGAATTTGAATTTAAGTATTTTACGTTGTTTTTCTAATCAGTTAACCTCGTTAGATCTTTCTAATAATGTAAACTTAACAGAGTTAAAGTGCTCTTATAACAATTTTATGTTTTCAGATCTGTTTGCTATTGAAAGTCCACGCTCTTCGCTTCAGCAGTTTCATTATGCTCCTCAGAAAAGTTTTGAAGGAGGCTTTGTAGATGTAGGACAGGAAATTGATTTAAGCAGTCAACATGATTTTAAAGGTAATACAACGGTTTACAAATGGTATACACAATCAGGGAAGCCGATAGAGTTAGAACAGAGTGCCGGAGGTAGGTTTATTGTTGGAGGAGTTTATGCCGGGCTAACACTTGTTTGTAAAATGACTAATGCCGGATATCTCGACCTTACTATTGATTATTATGTTACGGTAAATACTGTACTGTCATTAAAAGAACATCTAGTATTGAAAACAGCAACAGATTATCTTTATGAGATAGCAATAGATGAAGTTTTTCATGTTCGGGCGGCAGTTTCAGA
Organism: Flavobacterium sp. AK-301; assembly: GCF_058310215.1. Lineage (NCBI taxonomy): Bacteria > Pseudomonadati > Bacteroidota > Flavobacteriia > Flavobacteriales > Flavobacteriaceae > Flavobacterium > Flavobacterium sp. AK-301. Next base: position 3,394 of record NZ_JBZEES010000010.1, on the reverse strand, counting down.
AGATCAGGAACAGATAAAAATAGGGCTATTTAGTAACAACGGTGTTTTTTATACAGACATTACACTTTCCGGAGAAGGAAGTAATTATACCTGTCAAATCCCTGTTGGTATTCCAAAAGGGAAATATATTATTCAGCCGTATATAGAAAAAGAAGGGGAGAAAGTAATTGCTGTCCGTCCCGAAGGATCCCATCTGATTGATAAGTTACCGATTACCGTTTTAGGAGAAAAAGGTTTTGATTTTAGAACAGCAACCATGTTAAAACATTTACAGTTGAAAACAGCTCAGGATAATTTCTTTCAGGTAGCAGTAGAAGAACCTTTTGAAGTATATGTTCCTTCCTCAGAAACAGCAACAAGCATTGGGTTGTTTGAGTTAAACGGTGTTTTTCTGGCTGATATTACCGTAGCAAAGAACAAGTATGTCTACAGATGTGAAGTGCCTTTTGAAATTAACGAAGGAGAGTTTATTATTATGCCGTATACTATAGAAAACGGAACCGTAAAAATAACAGAACGTAAGCCGGGATCTTATTTGATTGATCGTTTACCATTATGTGTAACAGAAGGAGATATATGGCAACCCGAATCCAAAGTAATTGTTTCGGAGTCTGAAGAAAGTATAGAGACAGCAACACTTACGATTTATCCCAATCCCGTAATGGATATTATCTATATCAATGCGTCAGATAAGATTGAAAAAGTAGAGATTTATAATCTAAACGGGCATTTAGTAAAACAAGAAAACCAACCGAATCAGGGGATATCCGTTGGCAATCTTCAAAAAGGCGTTCATGTTTTAAAAGCCTATACTTCAAAAGGAGTGACCAGTCATAAAATAATAAAGAATTAAAAAACATACACTTCTTGTTTTAGAATAAAATCAAGATAAGTGTTATTTATAGTTTGTCCGGTATTCGAAGAACTTTCGAATACCGGACTTTTTTTATAGTTTTTAATTGATAGTTTTCAGCTTTATGTTTTTAACAGAAAGGTACTACACTAGTTTGAATACTGAGTACTGATTACTGAATACTGATCACTGAATACTGAATACTGAATACTGAGTACTGAATACTGATCACTGAATACTGAATACTGATCACTGAGTACTGAATACTGATCACTGAATACTGAGTACAGGAAACTGAATACTTTACATTTCTTCTGATCTATAACATATTGTTTAGATTAACTTTTAGAATCTTAATTATATAATAATACTACTTCTTTTCATAGTTAAAGTAATCGCTTTAATTTTAGTTAATTCAATTATGTTTAATTTAATTTATTTTTTATGAAAAATAATTTACTATTTGTTTTATTTGTGTTTTTTCTGTGTGGTAGTGCGCAGGCACAAACGTATCATGAAGACGATAAAGAAGGATTACGTGTTTTTCTTCGTCAGCCGACAAATCAATTAGGACAGTTAAATCTGCATAGATTAGGTTTGACTATAGCAGATACATTATATTGGAACACTTCCGAAGCATGGGTTGCCAAACTAATAAATCCAAACAACGCCTCTTCCGTTTGTACTTGGAATACATCATCTCCCAAACGATTAATAAAATTAGATATAATCGGTGATTATGATGGTAATAAAGTATATGGAACATTAGATGCCGGTAAATTTATTTTTTTAGAAGCATTATATTGCTCTTCAAATCAGTTAACGAGTTTAGATGTTTCTAATAATGTGAACTTAACCAATTTACGATGTGATAATAATCTGTTAACATCTTTGAATGTTTCCGGAGCAACCAATTTAAATGCTTTGAGTTGTTATTCTAATCAACTAATATCATTGGATGTTTCGCGAGCTCCTGATTTAGAATATTTGTCTTGTTGGTATAATCAGTTAATGGATTTGGACGTTTCTGAAAATGTAGAATTAGTTGAATTGAATTGTGGATTTAATCAGTTAACGAATTTGGACGTTTCTAAAAATGTAAAATTAGTTGAATTAGATTGTGGATCTAATTCAATAACAAGTTTAGATGTTTCTAAGAATGCGCAATTAACTACTTTAGATTGTTGGGATAATCAGTTAACAAATTTGGATTTTTCTAATAATCTAAATTTAAGGCTTTTGGATTGTAATGCTAATTTGATAACCAGTTTGGATGTTTCTAAGAATGTAAAATTAATCAATTTGAATTGTAATATTAATCAGTTGACAAGTTTGGATGTTTCAAATAATGTAAGTTTAACAGGTTTGCTTTGTAGTGATAATAAATTAACGAGTTTGGATGTTTCTAAAAACGTAAATTTAAAATTTTTAGATTGTCCATATAATCAGTTAACGCGTTTGGATATTTCTAAGAACGTACAATTAACTGATCTAGATTGTTTACAGAATTATTTTATGTTTTCGGATTTATATAATATAGAAAGTTCGTCTTCCTCACTTCGTCAGTTTAACTATGCCCCTCAAAACAGTATTGAAGGAGGGTTTATAGATGCCGGAAAAGAGATTGATTTAAGTAATGAATATTCGATTAAGGGTAATACAACAGTATATAGTTGGTATACCGAATCGGGAACACCAATAGAGTTGAAACAGATTGCTAATGGTAAGTTTGTTGCCGGAAAGGTTTATGACGGAGTAACTCTTATTTGTAAAATGACTAATGCTAGTTATCCGGGTTCATCTTTGAACATGTTAAATTCACAGATATATTCTGATCTTATTATTGAATATCGCATCACAATAAAAGATAACAGAAATGAAGAGTTAGAAGACCATTTAACTATACAAACAGGAACAGATTATCTTTATGAAGTAGTAGTAGATGAAGTGTTTCAGGTTCAGGCAGAGGTTTCAAAAAATCAAGAACAGGTAAAAATAGGCTTGTTTAGTAATAATGATGTTTTTTATGCTGATATTACACTTTCCCGAGAAGGTAAACATTATACCTGTCAAATACCCAAAAATATAGCAAAAGGGAAATATATTATCCAACCGTATATAGAAAAAGATGGAAAGAAACAAGTTATTGTGCGTCCGTTAGGATCCCATTTAATTGATAAGTTACCTATTACTGTTTTGGAAGCAGTAAGAGCTAATTTAAAAATAGCAACCGTATTAAAACATTTACAGCTGAAAACAGCGCAGGACAATCTTTTTCAGGTAGAAGTAGAAGCGTCTTTTCAGGTGTATTTACCTTCTTCAGACGCTACTACACGTATTGGATTGTTTGAGTTAAATGGTGTTTTTCTGACTGATATTACCATTGCTAAAAATAAGTATACCTATAGGTGCGAAGTGCCTTTTGAAATCAGTGAAGGAAATTACATTGTTATGCCGTATACTGTAGAGGATGGCGTGGTGAAAATAGTGGAACGTGAAATAGGGGCTAATTGGATCGATCGTTTACCATTATCCGTAACA
>NZ_JBZEES010000009.1:98305-128056 GCF_058310215.1 Flavobacterium sp. AK-301 | reverse complement strand
TACAGTTTGGAAAACTAAAAGAGTCCAAAACAATTTTAATAAACGGCGTACACCTCAGAGATTTTGGAATGAAAGCCCAACTGGTCAGCAACAAATCCGGAATATCTGGTTACGATTACACCAAAGCAGCTCAGGTAAAATCAGAACTAGAAGTTACACCCGCCAGTTTTAGTGATGATCTAATGAAAAGTGCTATAGACGCACAAAGCTCACAATATAGACGAAAACTAACAGAAGACATTCCGTTTCACAACTATAGTCCGTTAGCCAAAAACCAGGAAGATGCCGAACGTATGAGCAAATTAGCCACTGCCGGAAAAGCCGCTCAGATGGTTACCTATACCGCAACAACACAACAACCCATCAACATTGGACAAATTATAACTATTCAGAACAAAACCGTTACCCATACTATTATAGTAACTAAATGTAGTTTTTACAGCCTTAGTTCCGGAGATTTCAGCAATAAACTGGAAGGAATTCCGGTAGACTGTATCAACCCTCCGTATACCGATCCAACCACTCGCGGTTTTGCTTACGATCAGCCTGCCATAATAATAGACAATAATGACCCTGAAGAAATAGGACGTATAAAAGTACAATACTTCTGGAGTGAACGTTCAGGAGAAAATATTAGTGACTGGCTTCGGGTACAAACCTCCTATGCCGGTGGCGGAAAAGGGATGATTTTCCTTCCCGAAGTAGGTGAAGAAGTACGCGTATGTTTTGCAGGGAATGACCCCGATGCCGCCTATGTATCCGGAATGAACTTTAACGGAAATGCAAAACCCGGAAACGGAATGAAAGACAACCATCAGAAAGCCATTCAAACCCGTTCCGGAAATAAACTGGTATTAAACGATTTGGATGGATCTGTAAATCTAACAGATAAAGGTCCTGCTAATCTGTTTTTTGACGGGTCCGGAAATGCACTGTTAAATGCAGACTTAAGTAAAACCATAAATATAGGTGATGGAAAAGCTGTTATTATGGCTGATTCAGAAGGGAATATAGTTTTAACAGCAATAAGCTCAATCATTCTGAATGTAGGAGAAAACACAATAGCGATTACCGTTGGAGGAGACGATGCTCCTCCCGGAATATATCTCAACGGACAAAATGTAGGAATATCAGGCGTTGAAACATCTTCTATGGGAAGTCCGGAAACAACAATTGTAGGAGCGACCACATTAAGTTGCAATGGAGGTGAAATAGTCACTAATTCTGATGGAGATACAACAATAACCTCAACAGGGATTGTAAAAATAAATTCTTAATTATGGCACAGGCATCTATTGCTCATGAGTTTTACAAACTAAGAGATGAGTGGAGAAAAATAGAAAATAAGAACTGGAAAATGGTAATATGGGTATCTGAATATCAAGATATTGACATTACTGATAAGTTCATGCAGATAGAACAGTCTCCTATTGGTGTGTTCAAAGATTTATTTTTCCGCTTTGAGTCTGTATTTACAGATACTCAGGAATTTGAACATAACCTCTGGAGAGAATATCTATCATGGTTTGAAGAATCAGAAGACCCAAAATACAATCTGACAGGAGCTCTAAAACAAGCAGGTATTTTACCGGAAACATATGAACCGGACATGAGTCAGCATGCTACTGCAGAAAATCTTTGGTTGGAATTCTCCCGTTTGAGAAAAGAACTTAATCTGGAAGAAGAAAACTTTATACTCTATTTTCCTTTAGCGCTACATCAAAGAGGTTTAGCCACATGGTTTAACAATCAATTAGCAAAAGGATTGCCCAAAGGAATTCGCTTTGTTACTATGGATATTGCATCAGAACGGAAATTAAATTCCGTTAAAGCAAAAAACAGCAACAAAGTCATTGAACTAAGCCCTTCTCTTCAAATGGTTGAAGCCATTAAAAATGCTATTAAAAAAGATGGAAAAACAGGTAAACCACATGACCCCACTGCTCAGTTTAATGAACAGATATTAAATGTAATGGCTATTGCTGCTAAAAATAATGAAACTGCATTACAAGCCGCCATTAAAATTATGTTTTCTATTTCTGATAAAATAAAAGATGTTGGTATACAGTCCACTGCTTATTTTATTGCTGCCAATTCTTATTTTACAATTGCCAAACATACCAAATCCCTTCAATATATTGAAAAAGCAATAGCATTATCAATAACACTAAAAAAAGCACAACCGGAACAATCGTATCTGTTATGGCGCTCTGCTATTCTACTCAAAGCAGCACTGTTATTAAGTATAAAAGAACAGAAAAAAGCATTAGAAAGCTATCAGTTACTGGTGGACAATGCATTGGAAAACAATGATGTCTATTTTATTATGGAAGGGTATCGTTTAATCGCTTCTATCTACTTAGAAGAAGATCTTAACAAAGCATGGGATCACGCCTTACTTTCGATACAGGCAGGAACCTATCTACCGGAAGATATAAGAAGACAATCTACCTATCTGGTCTCTGCAGATATTGCTTACAATATAGCAAAAGAACAGAAAACAACAGCAGAGATAAAAACATTAAGTGATCATTTAACCGAATGGATTGGAAAAGACTGGAAATCCTTATTAAAGAAAAACGACTTCCATCATCCGGAACATATTAAATAAGTCCTAATTACTTAAATAAAGAACTAATGTCAATAATAGCACCATCAAATATACCTTCTAAAATAGCCTCAAGAATTAAAGAAGGAGGCTTTCTTTCACTAATAGGAGAAGCTAAATCTGCTTCAGACAAGTTACAGGCTAAATTAGCAGCCTCTATTTTTCCATCTATGCCCGGAATGCCTGTTGGAAAATTTGGAGATTTAGCATTTGGAATAGATATCCATCCTGTCGTCTTTCCTTGGCCGTTGCCTGTATGTCCTGTGCCTACAGTAGCAATCGTATTTGACCTGGTTGCCTTTATTTTTGCAGCAATATCAGACAGTACTCCCCCACCCTCCGAAAATGACAGTTCCATAACATCGGTACTCAAAACAGTTGTTACAATGATGCGTCCCTCTGTAAAAGCAAACGGACGATGGATTGCTAATGCAGGTACACCACTAATTCATTTACCCGGTATTATTTTTCATGCTTTACCTACTGTTACTCCAATGTCTGATGCTGAAATGTTTATGGGAAGTAGTAAGGTTTTGGCAGATGGTACTCCTTTTTCCACCAAGTACCATCCCGTATTGTCCTGCAATGCTTTTGGCTGGATAGAACCACCTAAACCTAAAAAATTTGCTAAACCTAAAACTTCATTTGTTCTTCCTACTTCTGTTTTACTGACAAATTTCAATCATGGAAAAAATGAAGTTCTTGTAGGAGGACCTCCTACAATAGATCTTTTTGGTAATTTAATGAAGTTAGGAATAAAAGGGCTAGCAAAAGCCTGGAAGAAATTCGGAGGAAGTGCTCTAATGGCAAAATTAAATAAATTCCTAACAACTAAATTTCCTTTTCTCGATAAAATACAACAGAAACTTGCTAAAATACAACAGAAAATAGACTGTATACTTTTTGGAGAACCAGTAGATGCTGCGACCGGAAGAGTATTTGCCGAAAATGAAGATTTTTCTTTACCCGGACCCATTCCAATCAATTGGGTTCGTACCTATTATAGTGATGCAGAAATAAAAACAACATTAGGATATAATTGGCATCACAGTTATAATATTGGTTATACCAAGTTAGAAGAAGATTTTGTCGCTTTACGATTGCCGGAAGGTAGAGAAACAATACTTCCTCCACTATTAACAGGAGAAGAATTTTACCATCGATCAGAAAAAATCTTATGGTTTAAAGATGAAAACGGATATGCTTTTACAGATAAAAATGGATTAACATATCGTTTCATAAATGAAAACCTACAAAGAAATTTTTATCCCATATCAAGAATAGAAGACAATTATAATCATACAGTAAAACTTCATTATGATCATGAAGGAGATCTTCTGCATATTATAGATAGTTCTCAACGAAAATTAAATGTTATAAAAAACAAAAAAGGTTATATCAGTCAGATAGATCTTGAAAAACCAGAGGGGGTTTATACACTAGTCTCTTATAAACAAGATGAACTAGGCAACTTAACTGAAGTTTCTAATGAGAATGGAAAAGCGCATAAGAAATTTTATTATGATGGACATTTGTTAATCCGCTTAACCAATCAAAGCGGCTTAAATTTTTACTGGGAATATCAAGGAAAAGGAGACGATGCTAAATGTATCCATACCTGGGGAGACGAAGGTATTTTAGAATACTGGGTCCGCTATGAAGAAGGAAAAACATTTGCCACTAATTCCCTAGGACACACCACTGAATATCATTATGATGAGAATTTTTTAATTCATACCATTATTGATGCTAAAGGAGGTGTTACCAGACAAACTTATAATGAAGAAAAAGAATTAGCAGTAGTTATTACTCCAGAAGGCAACAGTACTAAATACTATTATGATCAACAGGGGAATTTAGTAAAAATCATTGATGCTAATGAGAACAGTACTTCTTTAGTGTATACCAACAAGAATCAGATTGAAAACTACCGCTCTGCAGGCGGAAGCAATTTTAAATGGAAATATGATGACCAAGGAAAACTGATTGGTAGAACCTTTCCGGACAATACAACCGCTTCCTATCAGTATGAAGAAGGACAGCTTACAACAATAGAAGATCATAAAAAAAGGAAAACACAATTAATCTGGGATAAACAATACAATCTAACACAGGCAATACTGCCTGATAAAAGCACCGTACAATGGAGATATGACTTTATGGGCAGAGTTACACAGGAAATACTTCCCAATAAAGCAACAACACTGTACAAATATGATACAGCAGGAAATCTAACCGAATTAATAGAGGCAGATGGAAATCATCATTATCTGGAATATGATGCAGCAGGTAATATCATAAAAGCAAAAGACAACCATCAGGAAGTAGAATTTGAATACTGGGGCTTAGGCAACTTAAAAAGCCGAACACAAGACGGTAAAAAAATAATTTTTGCTTATGACACAGAAGAACAGTTAAAAGGCATAAAAAACGAAGCAGAAGAAGTATATCGTTTTACCAGAGACCCTTTAGGACAAATTATAGGCGAATGGGGTTTTGATGGTTTACAAAAACAATATATCCGAAATGCCGATGGTCTGGTAACTAAAGTGTTGCGTCCCGATGAACGTTGGACCAATTATCAATATGATGCCATAGGAAATATTAGTATAGCCGAACATTACGACCAAAGCAAAGAGTACTTTTCCTATACTCCGGACGGCATGCTGGAAGAAGCTGCTAACGAAACCTCAACTATTAAATTAGTAAGAGATAAAGCCGGAAGAGTCATTGAAGAAATTCAGAACGGATATTCTGTAAAAAGCACCTATGATACAGATGGTAACAGAATACAGCTGCAAAGTAGCTTGGGAGCAGACGTACAAAGTCAGTATAACGATCAGGGATTTCTACAGGAAATAAACACAAAAGAAGGCTGGCAGGCACGATTTGAACGAGATGTCTTTGGGCTGGAATTAGCCCGATATACCACCGGAGATATTAGCTCAAAACTAGAACGAGACAACACCGGAAAAGTAACGCAACATGTTATACAGGGGAAAAATGCAGAAGGCAGTAAAAAAAGATATATCTGGGCTCCCGGAGATCGTTTAAAACAAATTATAAACGATCAAACCGGCAGAGCAACTTCCTTTGATTATGATAAAGAAGGAAATTTACTTTCTGCTAATTACGGCAGACTCAACCAAATCTATAAAATGCCGGATGCTGTTGGAAATTTATATAAAACAAAAGAACGAACGGACCGAAAATATACAGATGGAGGAAAACTGATACAAGACGAACAATACCGTTATATCTATGATGAAGAAGGTAATCTTATTTTAAAAACTACACGAACCTCACCGGCAGGCAACAGAGTGTTGATTCTCGAACAGGGAAAAGAGCACAAATGGCGTTGGCAAACAGGAGACTGGGGCTATCAGTGGCAGGGTAACGGTATGCTAAAATCAGTAACCGGACCCGACGGCAAAAAAGTAGAATTTGAATATGATGCTCTGGGAAGAAGAACAGCAAAAAGTATAGAAAATAAAATAAATCGCTATCTTTGGGATGGCAACGTTCTTTTACACGAATGGCAATATAACAGCACAGAGAAACCTAATCTGGAAATAGACATAAAAGGACAGTTAAGCTATAGCAGTGAAGAACCTATAGAAAACTTAGCCACCTGGATCTATGAAGAAGGAAGCTTTACACCAAGCGCTAAAATAGTTGGAGAAAACACCTACTCTATCCTTTCAGATTATCTGGGAACACCTTATCAGGCTTATAACGAAAAAGGAGAACTTGTCTGGGAATGTGAACTGGATATTTATGGAAAAGTTCAGAATCTAAAAGGAACAAAAGAATTTATCCCTTTTAGATATCAGGGACAATATGAGGATACTGAAGTTGATCTTTACTATAATAGGTTTAGGTATTATAATCCTGATACAGGTGGATATATATCCCAAGATCCAATAGGATTAGCAGGGAATAATCCGAATTTGTATGGTTATGTAAAAGATACTAATGTTTGGATTGACTTGTTTGGGTTAGATGTTTATGACCTTGTTGCTGATACTGATGGTTGGTATCCTGTTTATGAAAAAGGGAGTTTAAACCCAACCTCTTATACAAGGTTAAATGAGGGGGATATTTATAAAATTGGGGAGACTCAAAATCCTACTAGAAGATATTCTCAAACAAGATTGGACGAAGCAAGAATTAATAAATCAAGGGCTACTTCTGTTGCAATTGATGCTAATGGAAAACCTATATTAGATGCAAAAGGAAACGTAACTACTGCTGGTTTGAGAAAGGAAGTTGACCCAAAGACTATTGGGAACACAAAGCAAACAGATCGATCAATTGAAACACAAAAAATAGAAGATTATGAACAAAAACACAAAAAATTACCACCTGGTAATAAAACACATCATTAACATTTAAGGATAAATATATTATGGGAATTTTTTTAAAAATTACTTATGATTCACAAGGAGGGAAAACTGCAGAGAAAGCAACTGTAAATCAAAGGATATTACGTTATATAGCCAACGGGTTAAATGACTATCCTTGGCAAGAGTCCATTTCTAGTCAATTAACAAATCTTGATCAAAAATATAGCCATATAGCGCTTGGTACTATTATTAGGTTTTTTCACCTAAAAAATATTGAGGAAGGTAATTTGAAATCATTTGCTAGATATATAAAAAAGGATAATAAGCTTATAATAGACCAAATGATTGCTTTAGATAAGTTCGAAGAATTATCGGAAGAAGAAACCAGAGAAGTACTTTGTGATGATATTTTTAATTATTTTGAAGAAATTATCTTAAAATATAAAGACCGATTTCAAGATTTTAATGCTGTTGCGTTTATTCCTTTACTGAAAGAAAGATTTGAGGAAATTAAGAAACAAAAATTTATAAGCGATAGAGGTAATGTATGAGATGTACTAGCTCAAATCTAATCTGACAGTTGTGATTTAAAAACATAAATTGTCTTGTCTTGAAATAAGTATAAATAGAAGTGTAAACTTATTTCAAGACAAGACAAAAATAATACCCTAAAGCAAGATGCTTGCGCCAGCTTTGTTGTCTCCTCCTAAAAAAGTTTAAATAAATAAGTATGTATAAGCCATAAGCTTATTATAGGAAGAAATTAAATATTTTAGAATCTTGCTCCTGCTATAAGGTAATACCCCCATCCGTTATTTGAGCGAGTATTAAAAGGAATATCTCCGTATTCAAACTGACCGCCATTTCTGAAATACCTTCCCATAGCAGTAAAATGAAAATGTTTATATGAAAGGTCAAGTGCCTGAGAAATTACGATAGAAGAAGAAGTTCTGTTATCATAGTCGCCAAGCTTAGAACCAAAATCATAATCACCGTATCCCACATACATAAGATCACCCTTTAAAACCTTACCTATAGGATAAAAAGATTTAACCTTGATACGGAAGCCATCCCAGCTGTTCTCGTTAGGAGACCCGTAGTTTTCCCATACCTTTCTAACATAAAAATTAGCAGATAACACAAGCTTGGAGTGCGTATTAATATCAGTACCAACCCCTATAAATAAATTGTTGGCTCTTCCGAATTTACTCTTCTTACCCCAGTCCCCCAAATAATTAGTAGAAATATACCATTCCTTAAAAAATAATAAGCTTAAGTCTTTATTCAGAATAGAATTCAGGGAAAATCTTGGTTGTAATTCCATGAAAACAGGAGATCCCCCATCCCAGATACCCTTAAAACCCTCAGTAGAAGAACCAAAAAACTTAGGAAAATCAATATATCCGTAAAAATCAACAAAGCTTTTTCTTCCAAAAAACTCGTATTCAAGATATAAATTCCCCGTTTTAGAAGGACCGAAGCGTGTATCACCGCTTTTCATAAAATTAATATTTTGAAAATACCATTTAGAAGACGGTGCTGAATCTTGTACTGAAATAATGCCTTCCGTTTCCTGAGCGTTGGCATTGTAGATATTTAATATTAAAGTAACAAATAAGGTTGTTGTAGTAAAAAAATTTATTCTCATAATAGTATTATTGCAGATATTTATCTGATTTTTATGTAATTAGACAAATTTAATCTGTCTCTTTTCGGTTGTTTTTTTTAGTTTTACCCGTCGCTTTCAATCGTTCGGATGCTGTAGGATGCTGTTTTTGAAATGGAGTATTTATAAATTCCGGCATAAGATAAAAAATAATCCAAAAGAAAACAAATAAAATATATTTCCAAAAGATATTTTTTTGTTCCCCCACTCGTCCGAACTATTTTTATTTAACCACTCTAGGATTAATTTTCCCCCAGACGGTAGACAAATCTCCCAATAAAGCACCGTTAATCTCTTCTATTTCATTCTGAGTAATTTCTTCCTTTCCCTGTTTACCAAACAATACCACTTCATCCGAAGTATTTACATCCGGAAAATCCGTAACATCGACCATAAGCGTATTCATAGACACTTTTCCTACCCCAGGTATCCGATGTCCGTTAATGAGTACATTTCCTTTATTAGAAAATACCCGTCTATATCCGTCAGAATATCCTATAGGTATATTCGCTAAGCGGGAATCCCGCATTAACGTATACGTCTTGTCATAGCCTACTGTATTTCCTTTAGGATATTCATTTACCTGTGCTACTTTAGACTTAAGAGTCATTAACCCTTTAAAACGAGGAATTTCAGGACTCATATCTCCATACAGAGCTCCTCCTACCCGCACCATATCCAAATGTGTTTCAGGAACCTCTATCGTTGCATAAGAATTAGCTACATGGAGTTTTACCGAGTCTCTTTCTAATTTGGTATAGGCGAAAAACCACTTTATATCCTGCTCAAAAGATTTCAGCCCTTTTTTTACCTCTTCTTTATCCTCTACCGGAAAATGAGACATTACACCCACAATATGAAGATTTTTCAGTTCCGTTATTTTTTTCGTATTTCGTTTTCCTGTTTCAGTAGAAAGTTCTATCCCGTTTCTGCTCATTCCCGTAGAATTTAAAGCCAAATGTACTTTTATTTTTTTGTTTCTTTCTGCTGCCAATTGATCCATATAAACAGCAGTTTCCAGATTTCCTGTCAGTTCTTCCACTTCATACTCCAACGCATCTTTTATTTCTTCATAAGTTGCTGCGCGGATTCTCATTAACTTTCCTGTATAACCTCCAGAACGGATTTTTTGAGCTTCCTCATTACCGCCAAAAGCGATATATTGTATATTTTCCTGAATCAAAAAAGGAAGTAATTCTTTAATTCCATGTCCATAAGCATCCGCTTTTATTACTGCACAAAGCTCACTTTTACCATTGAGCAGTTTTTTCATTTCACGAATATTGTTGATAAAATTAGAAGACGAAATTTCAATCCAGACATTGTCTATAGATGCTTCTTTAGCTAAACGGGGTTGACCTGTTTGTGAATAAACAGATATAGAAAATAATACTACTAAACTTAAAAAAATATTTTTCATTTTATTTTTTTTTAAATCATAAAATTGAATATTTATATTTTAATCTAAAACTTCTATTCCCATCAGATAAAACTGAGCTAGCACAAAGAGCTAGCTTGTCCAAAAACAGACCTAACCTGTTTTAAAAACAGGTTAGGTCTAAATAGATGATAACATTAACGAAAGTTAAAGACTATTAAAAACAAAAAAAGCTCCGAATTTCTTCGGAGCTTTTGCCTTCTGGGTGGATGATGGGGTTCGAACCCACGACCCTCGGTACCACAAACCGATGCTCTAACCAGCTGAGCTACAACCACCATTTGTTTAACGAGTGCAAATATAGATCAAATATTGATTATTGCAAAAAAAATTTAAAGAAATTTACAATAAATTATCTAAACTATTGACAGCCAAATACCTTTCTGTAGTAAATCCTTCAGCATGATCTGTACCTATCAATCTTCCCAGATCCTGAGAGCGATAATAGATACTATCCAAAAAGTTTTTTGTAGCAATCGGAGTAATTGGTTCATTTGTATCCGCTTTATAAAACTGAGATTCGTAAGCCATAATAGCCTGTACTTTCGTTTCAATATACCCAGTAACATCCACTACAAAATCCGGTTCGATATTTTTCCACTGAATATAGTGGTACACCTGTTTCGGGCGCCATGGTGCTTGGTTTTGACTCTCTAACTGCGTTTCTATTTTTATCAGTCCCGATAAAAAACAAGAATCAGAAACTAACTTACTTCCCTTACCGTGATCAATATGACGATCATCAACAGCATTACACAGGATAATTTCCGGCTGATATTTCCGAATCATTTTAATAATCTCCATTTGATGTTTCTCATCATTCAGAAAAAAACCATCTCTAAAAGCTAAATTCTCTCTGACAGCAACCCCCAGAATTTTCCCGGCAGCAGTAGCTTCCTGATCTCTGATCTCTGCAGAACCACGAGTTCCCAATTCCCCTCTTGTCAGATCCACAATACCTACTTTCTTGCCTAATGCTATTTCCTTTGCTATAGTAGCTCCACACCCTAATTCAGCATCATCCGGATGCGCTCCAAATACTAATATATCTAACTTCATGTTTATACTTTAATTAATTATTTTTTTCATGGTCATCGTTTTATTGACTGTTTCTGTCCATTCCTTTTCAGGAATACTTCCCTTATTAATTCCGCCTCCGACAAATAAAGTTGCCCGATTTTCCTTTATCGACATGCATCTCAAATTGACATACAAATCCGTATTTCTTTTTTTATTGACAAAATTCTTATTTAGCTCCCCAATGAAACCGGCATAGAACGAACGATTATAACCTTCATTTACCAGTATAAAATCTTTAGCAAGCAGTTTTGGCACTCCACACACCGCAGGGGTCGGATGCAGCACAGCCAAAACCTGTTTTAATGGAAAAACCAAACTTAATACCCCTTGAATATCTGTTTTTAAATGCAGTAAACTCCCTGCCCGCGCAGTATAAGGGCTGGAAACAGAAATTTCCGTTGTAAATTTCTTTAGATTATCCAAAATAAAATCCGTTACAAACTGCTGTTCCTCTTTTTCTTTATTTTCCCAGACTACATTTTCTGTGTCTGTATATCTTTGTGTTCCGGCAAGAGAAACCGTTTTAAAAGTATTTTCTTTAGCCTTTAATAACTGTTCCGGAGTTGCCCCCATCCACAAACCTACTTTAGGATGAAACCAACAATATGTAAAAGCAGAAGGATAAATATTCAGTAATCTATCAATAAACCGAATCAGATCAAAATTCGAAATTTTGACTATCTCCTGACGAGACAAAACCACTTTATTAAAATAACCTGCCTCAATTTCCTGAATAGCTTTATTTACTAAAGTTTCATGCATTGCCTTTACAACAGTATTTTCCTTCCTGTTCAGTACCACATCCGACTCTATCTTGCGCTTCTTAAACTTTGTAATAATAATTTCCGAATATTCCTCCGGAAACAAAACCGCACTTTCGTTACTGTCAAATGGCGCCATAACAAAACCGGTCTCTGTAAAGTCATTTGCAAAATATAAATGATCATTTTTCTGAAAAAGACCGACCAATTTTTTATTATTCGGTTTGTTATAAATAACAAAAGGCAGCTGTTGCTCGTATTGTGTCCTTACTTTAGTAAAAAAATCATCCATAATGATTTATTTTTTAATTGGTAAAACCATATTGGTAAGCTTACAAAGCGAAATCAGATTATCATTTTCATCCGTAATTTTTATTTCCCATAAATGAATCGATCTTCCTTTATGAATGATTCGGGCGGTTCCGTAAACCACACCTTCTCTTTTGCTTTTTAAATGATTGGCAGAAATTTCAATACCCCTCACCTCTTCTGTTTCCGGATTAATAAACAACATCGAAGCAGCACTTCCCACACTTTCCGCAAGTGCTACAGACGCTCCTCCGTGCAATAAACCCATGGGCTGATGTACTTTTGAATTAACTGGCATTTTAGCTACTAAAAAACCTTCTCCTGCGTCTATAAATTCCATATCCAAAGTACTTATCAAAGTGTTTTTTGAGAACTGATTACAGAATGCTAATATTTTATCTTTATCAAATGACATAATTATCGCTTTTAAAAACGCAAAAATACGAAATTAGTAAATAGACTATAAACTCAGAAGATAAAGATAACAATACCATAATGTAAAATGTTTTTTGTAAAATGTAAAATGTTGTAAAAATAGGATATGAAAAATGGTTCTCTCAAAATCTTTAAATTTTTTAATTATTCCAAATATCCAGTTCTGATACTTCTCACAAAAAACATTTTACATCTCACCTTCGACAAATACTTTGTAAATAATAGTTTTTTAAACTAAATTTGTGCGAACAAAACCACAACACTAACTACATAACGATGATTCACTTCTTTGGAAACCAAAGCAACACTGTTTTTGCTGTTCAAACGCAAAAAGAACTTTCAACGCAAGACATTTCAAAATTAAACTGGCTTTTTGCCTGCACAAATGAAAATCCAAATACCATTATAAACAACCCTGAGGCATCATTAGATGCTTTTTTTGTTGGACCACGTGCCGCAATGGTTACTCCATGGAGCACTAATGCCGTAGAAATTACTCAGAATATGGCAATTGAGGGAATTATCAGAATCGAAGAATTTCAAAAAGTAAATGCTGATTTTTCCGATTTTGATCCGATGCTTTCACAAAAATACAAACAACTCAATCAGGAAATTTATACCATAAATATCCCGCCGGAACCTATTCTGGAAATTGACGACATTGCTGCTTACAATATAAAAGAAGGTTTATCCTTAAGCCAGGAAGAAGTAGATTATCTGAATAACCTTTCTAAGAAACTAAACAGAAAACTGACCGACTCGGAAGTCTTCGGATTTTCACAAGTAAATTCAGAACACTGCCGACATAAGATTTTTAACGGAACTTTCGTTATTGACGGAGAAGAAAAACCCTCCTCTTTATTCAAATTAATCAAAAAAACAGCAGCAGAGAACCCAAATACAATTGTATCTGCTTATAAAGATAATGTCGCTTTTGTAAAAGGACCTAAAGTACAACAGTTCGCACCAAAAAGTGCCGATAAAGCTGATTTTTACGAAACAAAAGACTTTAATTCCGTTATCTCATTAAAAGCAGAAACCCATAACTTCCCGACCACAGTAGAGCCCTTTAACGGAGCTGCAACAGGATCAGGAGGAGAAATCAGAGATCGTTTAGCCGGAGGACAAGGTTCCTTACCACTTGCAGGAACAGCCGTTTATATGACTTCCTATTCCCGTCTGGAAGAAAATCGTCCATGGGAAAACGGAATGGAAGAAAGAAAATGGTTATATCAGACACCAATGGATATTTTAATTAAAGCCTCTAATGGTGCGTCTGACTTTGGAAACAAATTCGGTCAACCTTTAATTACAGGTTCCGTTCTTACATTCGAACATGAAGAAGAAGCCCGTAAATTAGGTTTCGATAAAGTAATTATGCTTGCCGGAGGAATCGGTTACGGAAAAGAAGAACAATCCATAAAACAAAAACCACAAACAGGAGATAAAATCGTGATTCTTGGTGGAGAAAACTACAGAATTGGAATGGGTGGCGCTGCTGTTTCATCAGCAGACACAGGTGCTTTCAGTTCCGGAATCGAATTAAACGCCATACAACGTTCCAATCCGGAAATGCAGAAACGTGCTGCTAATGCCGTTCGTGGATTAGTAGAAAGCGATCATAATCCGATTGTATCCATTCACGATCACGGAGCAGGTGGACATTTAAACTGCCTTTCTGAATTAGTAGAAGAAACAGGCGGAAAAATCGACCTTGATAAATTGCCCGTAGGAGATCCTACCCTTTCTGCTAAAGAGATCATCGGTAACGAATCTCAGGAAAGAATGGGATTAGTGATCGGACAAAAAGATATTGACACCTTACAACGAATTGCTGACCGTGAACGTTCACCAATGTATCCCGTAGGTGATGTTACAGGCAATCATCGTTTTACTTTTGAATCTGCTACCACAGGTGCTAAACCGATGGATTTCGCACTAGAAGATATGTTCGGAAGCTCTCCAAAAGTAGTTATGACCGATACAACGATTAACAGAAAATATACAGCATTAGAATATACTCCGGAAAACATCCCAAACTATTTAGAAAAAGTACTACAACTAGAAGCAGTAGCCTGTAAAGACTGGTTAACCAACAAAGTAGACCGTTGCGTTGGCGGACGTGTTGCTAAACAACAATGCGCAGGTCCCTTACAACTGCCTTTAAATAACTGTGGTGTAATGGCACTAGATTATTTAGGAAAAGAAGGAATCGCAACTTCCGTAGGACACTCCCCCGTTGCCGCTTTAATTGATCCCGTTGCCGGCAGCAGAAATGCCATTGCCGAAGCCCTATCTAATATTATATGGGCTCCGATAAAAGACGGTTTAAAAGGAATCTCCCTTTCTGCCAACTGGATGTGGGCATGTAAAAACGAAGGTGAAGATGCCCGTTTATACGAAGCAGTAAAAGCCTGTTCTGATTTTGCTATCGAACTGGGAATCAATATTCCGACAGGAAAAGATTCTCTTTCCATGAAACAAAAATATCCAAATCAGGAAGTAATTGCACCCGGAACCGTTATTATTTCCGCAGGAGGAAACTGTAATGACATTCGCAAAGTAGTAGAACCCGTTTTACAAAAAGACGGTGGTTCTCTTTATTATATCAACCTTTCACAAGATCAGTATAAACTGGGAGGCTCATCCTTTGCCCAGATACTGAATAAAATAGGAAATGAAGCACCAACCATAAAAGAGGCTGCTTTTTTCAAAAAAGCATTCAATACCGTTCAGGAACTAATCACAGAAAATACAATTGTTGCCGGACACGATATCGGAAGCGGTGGTCTTATCACCACTCTGTTAGAAATGTGTTTTGCCGACACTAACCTAGGAGCAAAAATAGATTTCTCCGCATTTGCCGAAAAAGACCTTGTAAAAATTCTGTTTGCCGAAAACATCGGAATCGTGTTCCAGGCAAAAACAGATACCCTAATAGAAGATAAATTAAACAAAAACCAGATTGAATTCTTTAAAATAGGAACCGTAACAGATTCCGGTATATTAGAAATTCAACATTCCGGTTCTGGCGTTCAACATTCGACATTCGACATTCGACATCTGAGAGACGTATGGTTTAGAACTTCTTATTTACTGGATCAGAAACAATCTAAAAACGGAAAAGCAAAAGAACGTTTTGATAACTATAAAAATCAGCCATTAGAATATATTTTCCCAGCTCATTTTGACGGAAAAAAACCAGTTATCGATACTTCTAAACCAAGGCCTAAAGCTGCTATTCTACGTGAAAAAGGAAGTAACTCCGAAAGAGAAATGGCAAATGCGATGTATCTTGCCGGATTTGATGTAAAAGACATTCACATGACCGATCTGATATCCGGTCGTGAAAATCTGGAAGATATTCAATTCATCGGAGCAGTTGGAGGATTCTCTAATTCAGATGTTCTGGGTTCTGCTAAAGGATGGGCAGGTGCTTTCTTATACAATGAAAAAGCAAAAACAGCTCTGGACAACTTCTTTAAAAGAGAAGACACCCTGTCCATTGGTATCTGTAACGGATGTCAATTATTCGTAGAACTGGGATTAATTAACCCGGATCATTCCGAAAAACCAAAAATGTTGCATAACGAATCTCAGAAACACGAAAGTATCTTTACCTCAGTAACCGTACAAAAAAACAATTCTGTAATGTTATCTACCTTAGAAGGCAGTAAACTAGGAGTTTGGGTGTCTCACGGAGAAGGAAAATTCCAGTTACCTTATAGCGAAGATAAATATCAGATCGTAGCAAAATACGCTTATGAAGGTTATCCTGCCAATCCAAACGGTTCTGATTATAACACCGCTATGATGACCAGTAATGACGGACGTCATTTAGTAATGATGCCGCATATCGAACGTTCCGCCTTTCAATGGCACTGGGCAAACTATCCAAAAGACAGAAACGACGAAGTTTCCCCATGGATGGAAGGTTTTGTTAACGCCAGAAAATGGATCGAAAAAAACAGTCTCAAATAATCCTAAAACAGAAATATGAACTTCTCACAAATAATACTGGATAATCGCAAATTATCAACCAAAACAGCTTTAAATTTTAAAGAGAACAATGAGTGGAAGACCTATTCGTGGGAAGAATTTCATGATCTGATCAAACAAACTGCCAATGCTTTAAAAGAACTGGGAGCAAAACCGGATGATACTATTGCAATATATGCAGATAATATCCCGCAATGGATGATTATGAATTTTGCCATATTGAATGTTGGAGCTGTTACCGTTCCGGTATATGCAACCTCTACTGCTGATCAGGCAAAATATATTTTAGATGAAACAGAAACTAAAATTATACTGGTCGGTGCGCAGAAACAATACGATAACGCCCTTGAAATCTATTCAAAAAGTAGTTTTCTGAAACATATTATTGTAGCTAAAAACACTATTGAACTGAAGAGCGAAAACTCACATCATTTCTATGAAATGATTAAAGGCAAATCTACAGAATGTGAAGTATGCCCAAGAGAAAAAGAAGATACTGTTTCTATCATTTATACTTCCGGTACTACCGGAGAACCAAAAGGTGTCGTACTGTCTCATGGTAATTATATCGAGGTCCACGAAGCACATATTGAATTTTTCAATCTGTATCCTAAAGACGAAAATTCACTTGTTTTTCTACCTTTAAGCCACATTTTTGAAAAATGCTGGAGTTCCTTTATTCTTTCCTGTGGAGGACAAATTAGTTTTTGTGAATATCCCAAAGAGATTGCCCAGTATCTACTGGAAGTCAAACCGACCACAATGTGTACCGTTCCAAGACTTTTCCAGAAGATCTTTAACTCCGTTAATGAAAAGATAGATAACAGTTCGAACTTTACACAAAAGTTCTTTAAATGGTCTCTTACCGTTGGCTATAAAGTAGCCGATCTAAAAAGAAGAGGACAAAAAATACCTTTCTTTTTAGGTCTGAAATACAAACTGGCAGATGGACTGGCATTTAAAAAAGTAAAAGAACAGTTAGGAGGAAATTTATGGTTTATTCCCGTTGGAGGAGCTTCGATTACCGCTAATATTACCGAGTTTTTTGATGCTATGGGCGTTCATCTGACTATTGGATACGGACTAACAGAAACCACTGCAACTGTAACTGCTTTTCCTTTTGTAAACTATGAACACGGAACAGCCGGAAAACCAATGACAGGCGTTCAGATCGCTTTTGGAGAAGAAAACGAGATTCTGATAAAAGGATATGGCGTATTTAAAGGCTATTATAAAAAAGAAGAAGAAACCAATAAAGTCTTTACTCAAGACGGATGGTTTAGAACCGGAGATGCCGGAAAATTTGATGATGAAGGTAATCTAATCATAATCGACCGAATCAAAGATTTGATGAAAACCTCAAACGGAAAATATGTTTGTCCTCAGCCTATTGAAAATCTGCTTACCAATGATAATTTTATACAACAAGCAGTAATCGTTGGAGATAACAGACCTTATGTAACCGCTTTACTGGTACCTAATTTTGAAGCCTTAAAAAAGTTTGCCGAAAGCAACAATATTCCATTTAATACAATGAAAGAACTGGTTGATCATCCACAAATTAAAACGTTCTATCATGAAAAAATAAATGGAATACAATCTCATTTAGCCGGATTTGAACAAATCAAAAGATTTCAGCTGTTACCTGCTGATTTTGAAATGGATGCAGGTGAAATAACACCTACCTTAAAAGTAAGAAGAAAAATAGTTCTCGAAAAATTTAAAGAACTTATTGAGGAAATGTATGCGAAGTAACTTTCATATAATAAAATATAAAAATCCTGTTTAATACTAATTAAACAGGATTTTTTATTTATAAGTAAAAAACTTTTCGTTAAGCCTTAGCAATTTCTAAAACGATTCTTCCATCAATTTTACCCGCTTTCATTTTATCAAAAACTTCGTTAACATCTTCTAATTTAGCAGTCGTTACAGTAGCCTTTACTTTACCTTCATTGGCAAATTCTATAGCTTCCTGTAAATCCTTACGAGTCCCTACAATAGAACCTCTCACCGTAATTCTGTTCAGAACCGTATCAAAAATAGGCAGATCAAAACTTCCCGGAGGTAATCCGTTCAGAGCGATAGTTCCTTTTTTTCTTAAAGTTTCAAGCCCCTGTCTAAAAGCAATCGGAGATACCGCAGTAATTAAAGCACCATGCATTCCTCCTACCTCTTTTTTAAGATATTCACCCGGATTCTGGTTTAATGCATTTACTACCAAATCAGCGCCCAGACGCTTTGCAAGATCTAATTTATCATCCGCAACATCGATAGCCGCAACATGTAATCCCATTGCCTTAGCATATTGAACCGCCACATGACCTAAACCACCTATTCCGGAAATAGCAACCCATTCTCCCGGTTTTGCTTCCGTTTCTTTCAATCCTTTATAAACCGTAACCCCTGCACATAAAATAGGAGCCATTTCAAGGAAGTTTACATTAGCAGGAAGAATCCCTACATATCTTGCATCTGCAATTACATATTCGGCAAAACTACCATCTACACTATATCCTCCGTTTTGTTGTGTATCACATAATGTTTCCCATCCGGTAATACAATGATCACAACAACCGCAGGCACTGTATAACCAAGGCACTCCTACAGCATCACCTTCTTTTACATTTTTCACATCCGGACCAACGGCTACTACATAACCCACTCCCTCATGTCCGGGAACCAGAGGCATTTTTGGTTTTACGGGCCAGTCTCCCTCAACAGCATGCAAATCAGTATGACATACACCACTTGCGATTATTTTTACTAATATCTGATTTCTTCCGGGAGCTTTAACTTCCACCTGTTCAATCTGTAAAGGCTGTCCAAATTCACGGACAACCGCAGCTTTCATTGTTTTTGGTATCATACTAATCTATTTTAATTGTTATTTTTCATGTTCATAAATACGGCTTATTAATTAAAATAATTTTTTAATTATATCCTCAAATTATAGGGTGATTTATATAAGAATACTATATTACAACAAAGGATATTCGGGGTTAAATATCCGGGATTAACTATGATTTAAGACATATTATAATCCTATAGACTTTAGATTAAAAAACCTGTGATGAAGTTACTTATTTAATTTTTATAAAAAAAATAATACCATTTATTTTAAAAAGAAAATTTGAATTATAAACTTCTTTGTATAAACATTTACAAGTGTTTATACAATCCGGTATAGTAGATATATATCATTTTATTTTAAATAAAAACTGTGTTTTAGTCAACAATATTATTATCTACAATTGGTTACAACTCCTTTAAAAATAAGAATTAAATATCTTTTTATTAGAATTTATTATCATAATAAAATAAAATTGTCTTTTAATTTTTATTTTCCTAATTTGCAAGCATTAAAACTTTAAAAAATTATGGCAGAAATTACTAGATTATTTGATTTTCCATATTATCAGTTAGAGAAATACAACCTTCCTGATGCTTTAGTTACGAAACACAACGGAGAATGGATAAAAACATCTACGGAAGAATATATTAAAAAAGCAAATATGATTTCGAGAGCCCTGTTAAGGATCGGAATCCGGAAAGACGATAAAATAGCAGTAATTTCCTCGACGAACAGAACAGAATGGAATATTTTAGATATCGGTATTTTACAAACAGGAGCGCAAAACGTACCGGTCTATCCTACCATATCCGAAGAAGATTATGAATATATATTAAACCATAGTGAAGCAAAATACTGTTTTATCTCAGATGTTGTAGTTTATGAAAAATTAAAAGCAATTCTCAAGAACCTTCCTCATATGAAAGAAGTATATTCTTTCGATATAATTGAGGGTTGTAAAAACTGGCAGGAACTATTAGATTTAGGAACAGATGAAAGCAATCAGGCTGAAGTTGAAGCCATAAAAAACACGATTACTACAGAAGATTTGGCTACTATAATATATACATCAGGAACAACAGGACGCCCCAAAGGAGTAATGTTGTCTCATAAAAATATTGTTTCAGATGTTCTGGCAAGCTCATACAGAGTTCCATTTGAAGCAGGTAAATTCAGAGGTCTGAGTTTCCTTCCCGTGTGTCATATTTTTGAAAGAATGATTCTCTATCTCTACCAATATTATGGTGTCGCTATTTACTTCGCTGAATCTATAGACAAAATGAGTGATAATCTTAAAGAAGTAAAACCAAATGTAATCACTGCAGTTCCAAGATTATTAGAAAAAGTATATGATAAGATCTATGCTAAAGGAGCTGAATTAACAGGAATAAAAAAGAAACTGTTTTTCTGGGCTATTGACTTAGGTTTAAAATATGAACCTTACGGAGCAAATGGCTGGTGGTATGGATTCCGATTATCCATAGCAAGAAAGCTAATCTTCAGTAAATGGCAGGAAGCCTTAGGCGGTAATCTAAAATTAATGGTTTCCGGAAGTGCAGCACTTCAGCCAAGATTAACCCGTGTTTTTGCAGCTGCAAAAATACCCGTAATGGAAGGTTACGGATTAACAGAGACTTCACCGGTAATAGCCGTTAACGATCAAAGAAACAGAGGTTTCAAAATCGGTACAGTAGGAAAAGTACTTCATGATCAGGAAGTTAAAATTGCTGAAGACGGAGAAATCCTGTGTAAAGGACCTAATGTGATGATGGGTTATTTCAAAGATCCTGAAAAAACAAAAGAAGCGCTAACAGACGGCTACTTCCATACCGGAGACATCGGAGAACTAGATAGCGAAGGTTTTCTTAAAATTACAGATCGTAAAAAAGAAATGTTTAAAACTTCCGGAGGAAAATACGTTGCTCCGCAGATGATTGAAAATACAATGAAACAATCCCGTTTCATTGAGCAGATAATGGTAATTGGCGATGGCGAAAAAATGCCTGCCGCTTTTATACAACCAGATTTTCAGTTTTTAAAACAATGGGCAGCCCGTAAAAAAATAAATATTGGAACTACTAACCAGGAAATTATTTCAAACCAACGAGTAATCGACCGAATTCAGAAAGAAGTAAACTACTACAATAAGAAATTCGGGAACTGGGAACAAGTAAAACGTTTTGAATTAACACCCGAAGTCTGGTCAATAGAACTGGGGCACCTCACTCCTACTCTAAAGTTAAAAAGAAAGGTAATAATTGGTATCTACCAGCAATTATACAATAAAATATACGAAATTAAGTAATATACAAAAGCTCCTCTGTTTTACAGAGGAGCTTTTTTTATATAAAATTAACAATATTTATTATGCGTGCATAATAAATATTTCTATATTTGAGAGAATCAAAAAGCAATGAAGGATAAAACTATAGATTATATTTTAAGAGCTACCTGGCAGTCAGTTGCCAGAATGTATAACGAAGAAGCAGCAAAATACGCTGCTACAATGGCAACCGGATTTACGTTATTAAGTATTGACAAAGACGAAGGAACTCCTTCTACAACATTAGGTCCCAGAATGGGAATGGAAGCCACGAGTTTAACACGAACTCTGAAATCTATGGAAGAAAAAGGACTGATTATCCGAAAAAAAAATCCGGTAGATGGTCGTGGTGTTTTAATTTACCTGACTAAATTAGGTAAAGAAAAAAGAGAACTTTCGAAAGAAACAGTATTAAAATTCAATGAGACTATAAAAAGTCACGTTTCAGAAAGAAAACTTCAGCATTTTACCGAAGTGGCTGAAATCATTAATGAATTAATTACTGAGAAAAAAATTTTCAAATAATATTAAAGTATAGAAATTCAATTACTTCTTCTTTTATTCATTGAAGTAATGAGTTTCCTAATTAAAACAACAAACAAATTATAAAATGAAACGAATTATTAAAAAAGTGGCTGTCATAGGGTCCGGTATTATGGGGTCCGGTATTGCTTCACATTTCGCTAACATTGGCGTAGAAGTGTTACTGCTCGACATAGTTCCGAGAGAACTGACAGAAGCAGAACAAAAAAAAGGATTAACATTAGAAAGTAAAGCAGTGCGCAACAGATTAGTAAATGATCATTTAGCAAATGCTTTAAAATCAAAACCATCTCCTATTTACGATCAAAAATTCGCCAGTCGAATCACGACCGGAAATACGGAAGATGATATGGCTAAAATAGCCTCTGTAGACTGGATTATTGAAGTTGTTGTTGAAAGACTGGATATCAAACAGAAAGTATTTGAACAAATCGAAAAATTCAGAAAACCGGGAACACTAATTACTTCAAACACTTCCGGTATTCCTATTCACTTTATGAGTGAAGGTCGTAGCGAAGATTTCCAGAAACATTTCTGCGGAACGCACTTCTTCAATCCAGCACGTTATTTAAAATTATTCGAAATCATTCCAGGTCCAAAAACTTCAACTGAAGTACTGGATTTCCTTACCATATATGGTGAAAAATTCTTAGGAAAAACATCTGTTGTCGCTAAAGACACACCTGCATTCATTGGAAACAGAATCGGTATCTTCGGAATCATGAGTCTTTTCCATTTGGTTAAGGAATTAGACATGACTATCGAAGAAGTAGATAAACTGACAGGTCCCGTTATCGGACGTCCAAAGTCAGCTACATTCAGAACAGTAGACGTTGTGGGTCTGGACACTTTAGTTCATGTTGCCAACGGTTTATATGAAAACTGTCCTAATGATGAAGCGCATGACCTGTTTAAACTTCCTGATTTCATCAATACCATGATGACTAACAACTGGCTGGGAAGCAAATCAGGACAAGGATTCTACAAAAAAGAAGGTAAAGACATTCTTTCATTAGACCTGAATACATTAGAATACAGACCTAATAAAAAAGCAAATTTTACAACGCTTGAACTGACAAAAACGATTGACAAACCAGTTGACCGTTTTAAAGTTTTAGTAAAAGGAACAGACAAAGCCGGAGAATTTTACCGTAAAAGCTTCTCTGCCCTGTTTGCTTATGTATCAAACAGAATTCCGGAAATTTCAGATCAGTTATACAAACTGGATGATGCCATGAAAGCCGGATTCGGATGGGAAAACGGTCCATTTGAAATATGGGATGCTATAGGAGTTGAAAAAGCAATTGAAATGATGAAAGCAGAAGGTCACACACCAGCTGCATGGGTAAATGATATGATCGCTTCCGGAAACAAAAGTTTCTACACGATTAAAGAAGGAGCTTCGTATTTCTATAATATCCCGACTAAAGCACAAGAGAAAATCCCGGGACAAGATGCTTTTATTATTCTAAATAATATCCGTGAAAGTAAAAAAGTATGGAGTAACAGCGAAGCTATTATTCAGGACCTTGGAGACGGAATTTTAAATCTGGAATTTCAGTCTAAAATGAATACCGTTGGAAGTGGCGTATTACAAGGAATCAATAAAGCTATTGATCTTGCAGAAAAAGAATACAGCGGATTAGTTATTGGTAATCAAGGACCTAATTTCTCTGTAGGAGCAAATTTAGCCATGATTTTCATGATGGCTATCGAGCAGGAATATGACGAATTAAATATGGCTATCAGAATGTTCCAGGACACAATGATGCGTATCCGGTATTCCGGTATTCCGGTAGTGGTTGCTCCTCACGGAATGACATTAGGTGGCGGATGTGAAATGAGTATGCATGCTGACAAAGTAGTTGCTGCTGCAGAAACGTATATTGGACTGGTTGAATTTGGCGTAGGTCTTATCCCTGGTGGTGGTGGATCTAAAGAGATGGCTTTAAGAGCCTCCGACCTGTTCCGTAAAAATGATGTTGAACTAAATGTATTACAGGAATATTTCTTAGCAATCGGTACCGCAAAAGTATCTACCTCAGCCTATGAAGCATACGATTTAGGAATATTACAACACGGAAAAGATGTAGTCGTTGTCAATAAAGACCGTCAGATCGCCGAAGCAAAGAAACACGCTTTACTGCTAACCGAAGCAGGATATACCCAACCGGTACACAGAAAAGATGTAAAAGTACTTGGAAAACAAGCTTTAGGAATGTTCTTAGTAGGAACAGACAGTATGGAAGCCGGTAAATATATTTCAGAACACGACAAAAAAATCGCTAATAAACTAGCCTATGTAATGGCTGGTGGTGACTTATCAGAAGCAACTCTTGTTACTGAACAATATTTATTAGACCTGGAAAGAGAAGCCTTCCTGTCTTTAACAACAGAGAAAAAGACACTGGAAAGAATACAACAAATGTTGAAAACAGGGAAACCGTTACGAAACTAGTATTGAGTATTGAGATATTAGTAATGAGTTATAAAACAGTAGTATAAAATGCATAAAGTAGATGATTTAAAAATTTGGCAGAAATCAATTGAACTTACTAAAAAAGTTTATACAGTTCTTATTGATCTGCCTGAAAATGAAAAATACGGTTTATCATTACAAATAAAAAGATGTGCCGTATCAATTGCATCAAATATTGCAGAAGGAGCAGGAAGAAATTCAAATAAAGAATTTAAATATTTTTTAGGGGTTTCAAATGGTTCTTCATACGAATTACAAACTCAGCTAATATTGACTTATGAGTTAAATTTAATTGAAAAAATTAAAATTGACCCTATTTTAAGTCTAATAACGGAAATACAAAAAATGAATTATTCATTTCAAAAAAGTATTGTTGAGAATCTCAATTCTCAATACTAAAATCTAAAATCTATTTAAAATGAAAACAGCATATATAGTAAAAGCATATAGAACTGCAGTTGGTAAAGCACCAAAGGGAGTCTTTCGATTTAAAAGACCCGATGAACTGGCAGCAGAAACCATTCAGCATATTATGAATGAGTTACCTAACTTCGACAAAACCCGTATTGATGATGTTATGGTAGGTAATGCAATGCCGGAAGCAGAACAAGGACTAAATGTGGGACGTTTAATTTCATTAATGGGATTAAAAATCGAAGATGTTCCCGGAGTTACTGTAAACCGTTACTGTGCATCAGGATTAGAAACAATCGGTATGGCTACCGCTAAGATCCAGTCCGGAATGGCACACTGTATTATTGCGGGTGGTGCAGAAAGCATGAGTTATATTCCTATGGGAGGTTACAAACCTACTCCGGATTACCAACTTGCTAAAGAAGGTCATGAAAGTTACTACTGGGGAATGGGACTGACTGCTGAAGCCGTTGCAAAGCAGTTTAACGTATCCAGAGAAGATCAGGACGAGTTTGCCTATAATTCACATATGAAGGCTTTAAAAGCGCAGGCAGACGGTAAATTCGATAAACAAATCGTTCCTATCACAGTAGAGCAGGTATATGTTGACGAAAACGGTAAAAAAGCCACTAAATCATACGTTGTAAATAAAGACGAAGGTCCAAGAGCAGGAACCTCCGTTGCTGCATTAGCAGGATTACGTCCTGTATTTGCTGCTGACGGAAGTGTTACAGCCGGAAACTCTTCTCAAATGAGTGATGGTGCTGCATTTGTCATGGTAATGTCCGAAGAAATGGTAAAAGAACTAAAACTGGAACCGATCGCAAGACTAGTCAATTTTGCATCAGCAGGCGTTGAACCGAGAATTATGGGAATCGGACCGGTAAAAGCAATTCCAAAAGCTTTAAAACAAGCCGGTTTACAGCTGAAAGATATTGATTTGTTTGAATTAAATGAAGCTTTCGCTTCTCAGTCACTGGCTGTTATCCGCGAATTAGGAATCAATCCGGATATTGTAAACGTAAACGGCGGTGCGATTGCTTTAGGACACCCTCTGGGATGTACCGGAGCTAAACTATCCGTTCAGTTATTCGATGAAATGAAACGAAGAGGCAGTAAATATGGTGTTGTTACTATGTGCGTAGGAACAGGACAAGGTACAGCCGGAGTTTATGAACTTCTATAGGGAGAGAGAAAAAAGAGTCAAGAACCAAGAAGAAAGAGTCAAGAAGAAAGATACTTACGACTTCCCCTCCGTTGGAGGGGTGCCCAAAGGGCGGAGTGGTATTTTTAGATTGACAATAAGAAACAAGAGATAAAAAGAGATTAATTACAATGAGACATAATTTTAAGAATTTAAAAATCTGGGTCTTATCCATGGAAATTGCTTCAGATATTCATAAAATATGTAGAGATTTTCCAAAATCTGAAATATATGGATTAATCAGTCAAATGAATAGATCTTCTGTTTCTATGCCTTCTAATATTGCAGAAGGATCAAATAGAGGAAATAAGCATTTCAGACATTTTCTTGATATTAGTTTAGGTTCTTCTTTCGAATTACAAACACAATTACTAATAGCGTTTCAAAACGTATACCTCTCGGAAGAGAAAACAATAGAAATAGAAAATAAAATTATTGAATTTCAAAAGATGACATCAGGATTTATTAATAAGCTAGAGGTTTCTCTTTCTTCTTGATTCTTTCTTCTTTCATCTAAAAAAACAAAACACTAACCAACATTTAAAATAATAATTAAGATGGGCGAAATAACAAGAGGAGGACAATTCCTTGTAAAAGAAACAAAGTGCGAAGATATCTTCACTCCTGAAGATTTTTCAGAAGAGCAAATTATGATGCGTGACTCTGTAAAAGAGTTCGTTGACAGAGAATTATGGCCACATAAAGATCGTTTTGAGAAAAAAGACTATGCTTACACTAAAGAAACAATGGAAAAAGCAGGAGAACTTGGTTTTCTTGGTATATCCGTTCCTGAGGAATATGGCGGATTAGGAATGGGATTTGTTTCTACTATGTTAGTATGTGACTATATCTCAGGAGCTACAGGTTCATTCTCTACCGCTTTTGGGGCTCATACGGGGATTGGAACAATGCCAATTACCCTTTATGGTACAGAAGAGCAAAAGAAAAAATATGTTCCTAAATTAGCTACCGGAGAATGGTTTGGAGCCTATTGCTTAACAGAACCGGGAGCCGGATCTGACGCTAACAGCGGAAAAACAAAAGCCGTTCTTTCCGAAGACGGAACACATTATAAGATCACAGGACAAAAAATGTGGATTTCAAATGCAGGTTTCTGTAGTTTGTTCATCGTATTTGCCCGTATTGGTGACGATAAAAACATTACCGGATTTATTGTAGAAAACGATCCGAATAACGGAATCTCAATGAATGAAGAAGAACACAAATTAGGGATCAGAGCCTCCTCTACCCGTCAGGTGTTTTTCAATGAAACAAAAGTTCCGGTAGAAAATATGCTTTCCGAAAGAGGTAATGGTTTTAAAATCGCTATGAATGCACTAAACGTTGGGCGTATTAAACTGGCAGCAGCATGTTTAGATGCACAACGTCGAACTATTTCAGGTTCTGTAAAATATGCAAACGAAAGAATCCAGTTCAATACACCTATTTCAAGTTTTGGAGCAATTCGTTCTAAAATTGCCGAAATGGCAACCAACTGTTTCGTAGGTGAATCTGCATCCTACAGAGCTGCAAAAAGTATTGAAGACAGAATCAATGCCCGTATTGCAGAAGGAGCTTCACACCAGGAAGCAGAACTAAAAGGAGTAGAAGAATTCGCTATAGAATGCTCTATTCTTAAAGTAGCAGTTTCAGAAGATATACAAAGTTGTTCTGATGAAGGAATCCAAATCTTTGGCGGTATGGGATTCTCTGAAGACACACCAATGGAAAGTGCCTGGAGAGATGCCCGTATTGCGAGAATTTATGAAGGTACTAATGAAATCAACAGAATGTTATCCGTGGGTATGCTAATCAAAAAAGCAATGAAAGGACATGTAGACTTATTAGGTCCTGCAATGAAAGTAGCAGAAGAATTAATGGGTATACCATCGTTTGACACTCCTGATTATTCTGAATTATTCTCTGAAGAAAAAGAGATCATCGCTAAACTGAAAAAAGCATTCCTTATGGTTGCCGGAAGCGCAGTTCAGAAATACGGTCCGGATCTTGACAGCCACCAACAGTTATTAATGGCTGCTTCTGATATGCTTATCGAAATCTATATGGCTGAATCTGCTATTTTGAGAGTAGAAAAACTAGCAAAAACAAAAGGTAAAGACGCTATCAAAGAACAAATCGCAATGGCTCAGTTATACTTATATCACGCTGTTGACATCATCAGTTTAAAAGGTAAAGAAGGAATTATTTCTTTCACAGAGGGCGATGAACAACGTATGATGTTAATGGGACTGAAACGTTTCACGAAATATACTAACATGCCAAATGTAGTAGCCTTAAGAGAAACGATCGCAACAAAATTAATTGTAGAAAATGCGTATTGCTTCTAAGAAGTAAATAATTTATAGATTAAATAAAAATCTGTTTTATCTTTAAGATAAAACAGATTTTTTAATTATTAAAATAGTATCTCCTAACCCGTTTCTTTTAACCTATTAGGGATAATTAAGCAGCATATAATATAAACTAGTTAAAACTAAAACTTATGAAGAATAAAAAAACCGCAGGTTTAGAATCTACGGTTTAAAATATATAAATTAATTTTTTTTATTATTTATAAAGCATTGGCGTTACTTAGACAGAAGCTCAATGTAGAACCAGCCTCTTTTCCATTATGTTCAAGTTTTAACTCTGTAAACCATTCTCCCCCCACAGTAATATTTCCCCCTGCTGGCGCACCCGGAATAGCCCCCTTAAAACCTATTGTATTACCAGTTACGATTATTTTATCTTGGCAAGAACTACTAACTTCTAGTTGAACGGGTTGCTTCCCATTTCTTGTAAAGGTAAACACTTCACCAGTATTTGCTCCTGTAAACGCAATTCCTACATTCGTTACAGGACGGGAAAAGGTAATAGTAATACTGCCACTCATAGCATTCCCTAACCAGAAAGTATTAGGTTCCATAGTCACATTACATTTAGTATCCTTATGAATATAAGCCGTTACATTTTTAGAAGTATAAGTAACGGTCACTTCTTCTCCATTTATTATATGCTTACCATTTAGTGTAGTAAAATTTAATTGATTATTTTCATCACAAGTAAAATTAGTTGTAGCCGGAGCTTCAATATCTGAAGAATTCTTCACGGTAATAATAAACTCACAGTTTATCCCTGCTATACTCAAAGGGAATTTAGCCTCACCTTTGGCAGAAGGAGTTCCTGAAACAAGAAATATCAGATCGCCGGAACCCTTAAGAGAACCCCCAAAAAGCATAGCCGTCAATCCGGTTACACCCTCTGATTGAATAGTGGACGTTTCATAAGCTAA
>NZ_JBZEES010000009.1:0-98205 GCF_058310215.1 Flavobacterium sp. AK-301 | reverse complement strand
AAAAGAATAAAAAAACCGCAGGTTTAGAACTTACGGTTTAAAATATATAAATTAATTTTTTTATTATTTACAGAGCAACAGCATTATTTAAACAGAAAGTAAATACAGCACCGTTTTGTGATGCTTTTCCATTATGTTCAAGTTTTAACTCTGTAAACCATTCTCCACCTACAGTAATATTCCCACCTACACCTGCAGAAACAATCGTTCCTGGAAATGTCATTGTATTATTAGTAATGCTCATTTGGTCTTGGCAAACACTATTAACTTTTAGTTGAACGGATTGCTTTCCATTTGTTGTAAAGGTAAACGCTTCACCAGTATTTGTACCTCTAAAAGCAATTCCTATATTCGTTACAGGACGGGAAAAAGTAATAGTAATACTGCTACTCGCAGTCTTCCCTAACCAGAAACTATTATCTGTTGTAGTCACACCACAGTTAGGAGCTTTTTCAATAAGAGCAGTTACATTTGTAAAAGTATAAGTGGCGGTTACTTCTTCTCCGTTTATTATATGCTTACCATTTAGTGTAGTAAAGTTTACTTGATCATTTATATCACAAGTAAAATTAGTTATAGCCGGAGCTTCAATCTCTGTATAATGCTTCACGGGAATAATAAACTCACAGTTTACCCCTGCTATACTCAAAGGAAATTTAGCCTCACCTTTGGCAGAAGGAGTTCCTGAAATAAAAAATACCAGATCGCCTGAACCCTTTTTAAGAGAACCCGGAAAAAGTATAGCCTTCAATCCGGTTACACCCTCTGATTGAATAGTAGACTTTTCATAAGCTAAAACATCTCCTTTATTAAAATAAGGAATAATAACTACTGTTCCGTCAGGAGTTGCGGAATTTATAATAATATTCTTGTTTACAATAGCTGAACTGCATTCCAGGTTTAAAGGATTAAGTGCTAATAAACATCCGCTCCACTTAGAGCCATTAAAATATCTAATACATTTTTCTTCTAGATCATAAACTATAGTCCCTTCTTTTATAAGTTTTCCTGCAGGATTCACAGTATTCTCCGCCCGATCAATCTGAGGAAGAACTAAGCCCCATTTATTATTAGGATAAGAGACATCC
Organism: Flavobacterium sp. AK-301; assembly: GCF_058310215.1. Lineage (NCBI taxonomy): Bacteria > Pseudomonadati > Bacteroidota > Flavobacteriia > Flavobacteriales > Flavobacteriaceae > Flavobacterium > Flavobacterium sp. AK-301. The sequence goes on along the minus strand of NZ_JBZEES010000009.1, from coordinate 97,117 downwards.
AAAGCGCCTTCAGGAGTATGTGTTCCAATACTGGTTTGAGAAAAAACAATACTAAAAAACAATACTAAAAAATAATAAACTTGATATAATAAATATATTTTTCATTGTAATTATATAATATTCTTTTAATTTTTAGAAGACAAATTTAATCAATACAATTAATATGGAAACTAAAAAGAGGGAGCACAAGGAGTCATAAGAAAGAAATTACTTACAATAAATATATTCCTAACAGCTTTTTTTAATTTAATTAGATACAATTAAACAACATTATATTAATTAGTTAAAACTAAAATTTAGAAGAGTAAAAAATACTATACCTAGAAAGCTGTTAAGTATATATTCAATAACATATAAAAAATTTAAGTCCCTTACAAAATAAAGAATAAATACATAGTAATAATTCTCAGTACCTTTAACGTTTTCCACCATCCGAATTAAAAAGGATTTTTATCCCCGGTACTAAAGAAATGTTTTATTTTTTAACTACTTTAGTAAAAAATAAATCTCAAAAAATAGAAGTATTTTTGTTTTGTAACCCCTAAATCACTCCATGAAGAATTCCATAGCTTATCTGCCACAAAAAAAACAAAGAGATCTCAATCGTTTTGTAGAAGAAATAAAAAAGAGATTACCACAAGCCCAAATGATTATTCTCTATGGAAGTTATGCAAGAAATGAATATGTAGATCATGACGAAAAAGTAGAATTTGGAATTCCTACTTCTTACAGAAGTGATTATGATATTCTGGTTGTAACGGATAGAATAACGGAACAAAAAACCGAAAAAAACCTTGAGGCAATTGACAATAGCTATTATCAAGACCCGGAAAGACAAACTCCTGTTCAGTTTATTCATGAAAACATTAAAAGATTAAACCAACATCTTGATGAAGGAAGATATTTTTATACCCAAATAATGGAAGAAGGAATTCTACTTTATGACAGTGAAAAATTTACTCTTGCCCAACAACGTGAACTTCGTTTTGATGAAATAAAACAACAAGCAGAAGAATATTTTAAAGACAAATACGAATGGGCTAATAATTTTTTATATAGTGCAACCGATTCCTATAACAGAGGGAATTATAAAATGACATCTTTTAATCTTCATCAAGCCTGTGAAAATAGTTTTCAAACTATTAGATTAGTCTGTACGTTAACCAGTCCTAAACAGCATAATTTATCCAAATTATTTTCTTTTGTAAAGAAATATTCAGCAGACTTACCTCCTATTTTCCCCAATGATACTGTAGAAGAAAAACGATTGTTTAACCTGTTGAAAAGCGCTTATATTGAGGCTCGTTACAATCCGCAATTCATAGTAACAAAAGAAGATATTGATGCTTTACTGCCCAAAGTAAAACGACTACTTGAAATCACAAAGCAAATAAGCGAAAATAAAATCTCTGAATATGCAAAACAGATTTAATCCATAATTATAACAATCATATATCTCAATCCTAACAGGTTAAATAAAACCTGCTAGGATATGATGCTACTTTTCCAAAGTCGTTTTAAGGTTATTCAGACCTTGTTGTAATGCACTACCCAGCATATCCTGCATATCCATAAAAGGAAGCATCAGATTCATAGGATAAGGCATCGTACCATTAAAGCCCCATTTTACTTCAGTATGAGTAGAATCAATTGCTGTAGTTGTCATATAGGCACTATCTGTTGATTTAAAAGGTTTTATAAAACGCAATTCAAAATCAATGCGTTCTCCTTCTGTAATCTTTTTAATTTCCTGCTCTCCTTTTCCTACCTCTTTATTAGCACTGTCCCATGTAAAAACAGCTCCTACTGATCCGTCTGTTCCTCTGAAATCTTTTTTCATAGCAGGATCAGCTTGTGACCAGACACTGAAATTATCCTGATTTTTCAGCATTTTTATATAAGAGAACACCTCAGAACTGGGCTTATTAATTATAACCTCACGTTCTACAGCATATTCTTTCTTAACAAATAGCCCTGTAATTAAAATCAGAACAATAATACCAAGCAAAGCAAAAATAAAAGTTTTTAGAATTTTCATATAATAGGGTTTTTGGGATTACATATATTTTCAAAAAACAATTATAAATTAACAATACATCTTACTTATTAAATTAATAATTACCAAACTAAAAAATAAATTTGTATTAAAAATAAATACTTTTTATGACAAAAGCAATTATAAAGAAAAATAGTACTCTACTTTCTGAGTCCTAAACTTCCATTTCAAACAATCCCAGTCGGGCTCCTTCATAATGTTTTGGTAAACCTTCTGTATTCTGAATATCTAAAAAGCCTAAAAAATCAAAACCACATTTAATATAATAATCAACCAGTTCTCTATTATCTCCAAAAGTATCCATTCGGATATACTCTCTATCTGTCGTTAAAGCATATTGTTTAGCCCAGCCAGCAATAACAGTCACATAACCTCTGCCTTTAAATTTGGGATTAGTTACAATTCTGTGTAAATATACAGCCGGATCTTTATCCTTTTCTCCCCATATTAACGGATCCTGATAATCAATAGAAAAAATACAGGCAATCTCTCCCTCTATAACTATTTTAAACAATCTCCCTTCATTAATTTCCCTTTCTATTAATGAACGCTCAAATCCCTGCCAATATTTATCAAACTTGGTTTTCTGATACAATATCGCTGCATCATATAATTTAAAAAGAATAGTTACATCGTCTAAAACTGCCGGAATAATTTGCATATCAAAATGGTATAAAAAATAAAAACTCTAACAAATATAATTATTTTATAACTGATTATCAAATAGTTAAAAATATATTATTTCTCCAATAGTAACTGCATAAAAGTAATACTAAGCCATCTGTTAAATTTAAATCCTACTTCTTTTAATTCCCCTGTTACTTCAAAACCAAAATCCTGATGAAACTTAATACTTCCTGTATTATCTGTATCTATAACGGCAACCATTACATGATACCCTTCTTCTTTAGCTGATTCAATCAATGCTTTTAAGATTTGTTTCCCGATACCTTTTCCTCTGCATTTGTCAGAAATATAAATAGAATGCTCCACCGTGAATTTATACCCTTCATGCAGTCTAAATAATCCGTATGTCCCATATCCTACCACTTTATTATCATATTCAGCTACAATAACAGGAAAACCCTCTTTTTGCTTTGTATCCAGCCATAATTTCTGCTCTTCAAAAGTGCGGGGGGTATACTGATAAAAAGCAGTTGTATTAATAATAGCATCATTTATTATTTCCAGTATATATTCTAAATCTTCAAAAACAGCTAATCTTAACTTTACATCCATATAAATAGTTTAAAAATGGGTATTGCTTTTCTATATACAAAATTACAGAAATTTTAATTACCAGCCTAGAATCGATTATTGGATTTTTTGGGTGTTAGATCGTTCGAAAAATCTAATTATCCAAAAATCTGAAAATCGAAAAATCTTGATTAATTTTACACTATGAATAAAATAATTATAAACCCTTCTGCCAACGGTTGGATTGATAAATTGTTATCAGAACAGACTTCTCTACCTACGCCTTATACATCCTCAAAAGAATTCTACACAGCAGTGAGAAAAACCGGTTTTGTATATGGATATGTAGTTGCTTTTAACAACTTTAATTCAATTGAAACAAAAGGCTGGACTTCTGAAGAGTTCTCTAAAGTTGCTTTATTAAACAGTTTATTAGGTGTTTATCAATTAGTAACTCAGGATTCTGCTACAGAAAATTTCATGAAAAAAGTAGTTGCTTTTTATAAAGAATTACAACCTTCCGGTTTTAATCTTTTAAAAAAAATATTACCGAATGAAGCCCTGGAAACTGCTTTAGAAAAAATGATAGCAGAACGGATTAAGACCAATGATAATATCATTAGTAAAAACTTTTCTCATATTCTGACAAATGCCTTATTATTTGTTGACATTCTGGCTTTTCGACAATATATCTTAAATAATAAAATCCCGGAAAACTATCTAAAAAAAACAGAAGAAACCATTCTGAGTATTGTAACTCTGGCTCTAACCACAAAAACCAATAAATCAAGATATGATGATCTGTTAATTAAACTGTTCGGAGCATCTGTACGTTTCACTAAGTTTTCTGAAGTAGACACCCAGAATCTGGAAAACCTGGAACTTGATTATTTTACTTCCGATTTGGAAAAATACTATTTGATTGATCTCGCAGGTATGGCAATGTGGAGTGATACCGTTCTGGAAAAAACAGAAACTTTCTTTTTATATCTGTTAGGAGACCTGATGTCTGTTGACCAAAGCAGCATTGACGATAGTATAACTGCTGTAGCCACATTTATTAGTAAATACAGAGACGAGATTCCGTATTTCAATTATTCTAATCCTGTAAAACATTTTTATGATCAGACCACTCAGAATGTTATACTGCTCATAAAAAGAAATAAGAACAGACTATTAAAAGAAATATCAGAAAGTGGTGAATTAATGGTGCTTTTAGCTAATTCAACCCGAAGAGATCTGGATGAAAAAGAAAAGAAAAAAGTAAAAAAACAATTACTGGATATCTGTAAAACCATTCCGTCATTAACTATTTTCTTACTACCCGGGGGCAGTTTATTACTACCTATTTTAATAAAATTCATTCCACAGATGCTTCCTTCTGCATTTAATGAGAATCTGGATAAGGAAGAATAAAACAGATAATCGTAAATCGTATATTCTTTAAATTATACCTAACAGGTTAAAAAACCTGTTAGGATAAAATATATATTTCTTGATATTCGATTATCAAAAAATCCAATAATCTAAAAATCTAGTAATCAATCATGTAAAACCTCTTTCATAAATAGAACCTCTCCGGTCTCAATATTCTGATAACCACCGGCAATTCCTATTTCTCCTTCTTCAAAAAGTTCTCTTAGAACCGGACTTCTCAGTAATATCTGGTCCATTGTATCTATAATATGATGTTTTGTCACTGCTTCTATCAGTTCTGGATCATTATAAGGTGCTTCAGGCATTTCAATACGTATCTCTTCAACAGAATTCTGTACTTTGTCTAAAAGCCCCGTCAGATTTCCTAATTCCTCTCCTGCACAAGCTCCTTTTACCGCTCCGCAATTACTATGTCCCAAAACAACAATTAATTTAGTTCCGGCTAATTTACAGGCAAATTCCATACTCCCGAGAATATCTTCATTTAAAACATTCCCCGCTATTCTGACACTGAAAATATCTCCAAGACCTTGATCAAAAATTAATTCTGCAGAAGTTCTACTGTCGATGCAACTAAGAACAATTGCAAAGGGAAACTGACCATCTTTAGTATCATTTGCCTGTTCTAATAAGTTTCTGTTTACTTTTAAATTATTTATAAAACGCTGATTTCCTTCTTTTAAAAATTGTAACGCTTTTGCCGGAGTTATTGTTGCCTGTGTTTCTGCTGTATGTGCTTTCATATACTATATATATTATTGTAAAATTATTATTGTCATTTCATTTCCGAGAAGAAAAATTAACAATTTTTTTCTGTTTTTGTAATTTGTATTTTTTCTAATTCTGTTATAACTTCTTTATAAGATGAAATAGCATTCTTTCTTATGGTTGCTATATTTTCATGTTCTATTACAACATGATTCAGATTATGATCCGTATTTGTCATTTCATAAGCCTCTTTAAAACCAACTAATGTCAGCTCTATATTCTTTTCTTTTGCATTGACAGTACCAAATTCTTTTATAAGATCCAATATATCATGTGCAATATAAACCGTATCAGAAGCATTAATAATCACTTTTGAATCAGCTGGCAAATGAGCTAGAGTCATTTTTATTGCTGCTTTATTCAGAAAAGAAACCTCTTGTGCCAGATCTATAGTAATAAGATCTCCATCAACGTATTCTTCTTTTTTAAAATAGTAGGCTCTCTTTAAATTTCCTCTCAAAATAAACAGAATACTTACTACTATTCCTAAAGCAACTCCTTTTAGTAAATCTGTAAATACGACTGCTAAAAGTGTAGCAATAAAAGGAATAAACTGATACTTTCCTTTTTCCCAAAAATGTCTTATAACTGATGGTTTTGCTAGTTTATACCCTACTAATAGTAAAATAGCTGCCAGTGTTGCCAACGGAATTTTATTCAATAACATCGGTATAGCCAGTACACTTATTAAAAGTAATAGACCATGTATGATTGCTGACATTTTTGTTTTTGCACCTGCAGTTACATTCGCAGAAGAACGTACAACCACAGAAGTCATTGGAAGTCCTCCTAACAAAGAACTTATTACATTACCAATTCCTTGAGCTTTTAATTCATTATTTGTACCTGTATAACGTTTCTGAGGATCCATTCGATCTGCCGCCTCAATACATAATAATGTTTCGATAGATGCCACAATTGCTATTGTTACTGCAATAACCCATACCTGAGGATTTAGTATCCCTGAAAAATCAGGAGTTACAATAATAGCCTTAAATTCCTCAATAGAACCAGGCATTGGAAGTGAAACCAAATGTTCTTCTGAAATAGCCAGAGAACTCCCTGTACTAATAAAAATCTCATTCAGTATAATACCGATTCCCACAGCAATTAAAGCTCCCGGAACCAATTTTAGTTTTTTCAAAAAAGGAACTTTATCCCAAGAAATCAATATTGTCAGAGAAACTAAAGTTATAATCACTGACCCAAGCTGAAAATGCTCAAAAAGAGCAACAAATGAACTGAATATATTTGATCCGTCTGCGTTTACAAAAGAAAGACTTCCTTCATAATCATTATCAAAACCAACAGCATGCGGGATTTGTTTTAAGATAATGATAATTCCGATACCGGCTAACATACCTTCAATTACATTCGTAGGAAAATAATTAGAAATACTTCCTGCCTTGAGAAAACCAAGAGCTAATTGCATTAACCCTGCAAGAAATACAGCAGTAAGAAAAATATTAAAAGCTCCCAAATCTGTAATTGCTGTTAATATGATTGCTGTTAATCCGGCTGCCGGACCAGAAACACTAATATGGGACTGGCTTAAATATCCTACTACGATACCGCCTATTATACCGGAAATAATACCAGAAAATAAAGGGGCTCCTGAAGCCATCGCAATTCCTAAACATAAAGGAAGAGCTACTAAGAAAACTACTAAACCAGAAGCAAAATCCGATTTAATATTGGAAAAAAGATGGATTGATTTCATTACAATACCTTTTAAAATTTAAAATAAACATGAGTATCACTATAAAAAAAGTGACAAATTGATACATTTTGCAATACGCAAAACAGCGTTTAAATTAAATTCTGTTAGGAGGGGGTAATACTATATTTTTCGATATATTATCATACTTTAATAAGTAGTTAGAAAATATAAGAGGTGCTTTTGTAGAAAAAACAAGAAAGAAAATATCTGAAATAATAGACTGTGCCTCAGTTTTTACTTCTTTATGATGACAATTCTCTTCATTCATACTGTAAACCATAGAAGTATTAACATCATCAGACAGCACTCCTACTATGGTAGGAGTCGAAAGAAATGTTATAAACATCAATAATACTATTTTCACAGCAAATTTCATGGTGCAATAATAACTGTTTCTTTTTTTAATTAAAAATATTATAAATAGATTTAATGTAAATTTAACATGCTATTAAGCTACAAAACGCACTTAATTAAGCTAAAATCTGACAAAATATGCTTTAACACCTCATTTTACACCAATTTATATAAAAACAAAATCGGGTACTTAATGAAATTAAATACCCGATTATATAATTAAAAGCAAAGTTTTATACTCCCTCTTCTAACCATGCTTTCATCATCCAGATCGTTTTTTCCTGTTCCTGAATAAAGTCACTCATCATAGAGTTTGTTCCTTCATCATTTACCTCATCTGATTTATCTAAAATTACTCTTTCAATATCCAAAAGAGAGACTAATGACTCTACTATCAGATGCACTGCTTTCTCATCATTGGAAATATTTTTACCAACAGTTAGTTTATTATGTTTAATGTAATCTTCAAACGTATGTAACGGAGTTCCTCCTAAAGTAAGAATACGCTCAGCGATTGAATCTACTTTTGTTTGTGCATCAATATACAGTTCTTCAAACTTAGCATGTAATTCAAAAAAACGTTTACCTCTAATATTCCAGTGTAAACCTCTCATGTTCTGATAATAAACCTGGAAATTAGATAGCAACTCATTTAATTGTATAACTAATACTTCTGATTCTTTAATAGGCAATCCTATACTATTATTTTTCATAATGCATATTTTATTTATATTAATACTTCAAATTTAAGAAAAATTCACCCGTTTAACCATAAAAGAAATTGATAGTTTTTATATCTTTATCGAAAATATTTATACCATGACTATTACGCAATTATATTACGTTCTCGCTGTAGCAGAAAATAAAAATTTCACTCTGGCTGCAGAAAAATGTTTTGTTACACAGCCCACATTAAGCATGCAGATCCAAAAACTTGAAGAAGAACTTGAAGTTCAGATATTTGACAGAACTAAAAAACCAATTCAGTTAACAGAAATAGGTCAGAAAATTGTTAATCAGGCTAAAAATATAGTCAACGAATCCGATCGAATCAAAGATATTGTAGATCAGCAAAAAGGGTTTATTGGGGGAGAATTCAGATTAGGAATAATTCCAACGGTAATGCCTACTCTACTCCCTATGTTCTTAAATAACTTTGTAAAAAAATACCCAAAAGTAAAACTAATCATTGAAGAGCAGAATACAGAAGATATCATAATAAAGCTTAAAAATGGTCACTTAGATGCTGCTATTGCCGCAACACCTCTGGAAGAAGATAATATTAAAGAGATTGTTCTGTATTATGAACCTTTTGTAGCTTATATTCCTGAAAACAGCAGTAATTATTCAAAAGAAAAAATTAACGTATCTGATCTGGATACGGATAATATATTACTGTTACAGGATGGGCATTGTTTCAGAGAAGGAATTCTAAATTTATGTAAAAATGCAAATAATGCCACAACTAATAATTTTCAGATAGAAAGCGGCAGTTTTGAAACACTTATTAAACTGGCAGATGAAGGTTTAGGAATAACTTTACTCCCTTACCTGCATACTTTAGATATAAATGAACAGGGGAAAAACAAACTACGCTCATTCAATGAACCCGTTCCTGCCCGGGAAGTAAGTATCATTTATCCAAAAAGTGAATTAAAAATACATATTATTGAAGCTTTAAAAACTACAATATCCGGTGTAGTTAGAGGAGCAATTGCTTTTCAGGATGTAAAGATCATCAGCCCACTTCAAAAAACAAAAAAAGGAGCTGTTTAGGCTCCTTTTTATTTTTTATTGATTAACAATTACCAGACATTTTTTTAATTCCGGTCTTCCGATTGTATAATTTAATAACCAATCTTTTAATTCTTCAATCTCATATGGTAATAATGATTTTACAGCTTTTTCTAACTCCTTGAAAAACAACAAAGGATCAAAACTTACTCTCTCAAGTATTGCTTTTGTATAAGTAAACATTGGTCGTGACATAATATATCTTTGTTTATTGTTTAGACATTTTCTCAATAAGAACGTATTGTAAAAATACTCAATAAAAAGGCACATACTCCTAATTTAAAGTTAATTTACATTTTATAAATTGTTAAATAGCTTTTTTAAAAGCGACCATCATCTCTCTCTTCCCTGGTGGTCCCGGCACCTTTTTAACTTCAAAACCAGCTTCTTGCATTGCTCTTTTAATAGCTCCTCTGGCTGCATATGTTACAAGCATTCCTTCCTGTTTTAATGCTTTATACATTATCAAAAATATAGCCGGACTCCATAATTCAGGCTGAACCCGAAACCCAAAAGCATCAAAATAAATCAGATCAAATGTATTCTCTTCTTTTATATCCTGAAAAAAAAGTTGCTTCTTAATAAGTCGAAACAGAGAATCCAATACAATTTCTTTTCCCCACTCTGATTGATGAATAGTATCAAAAACATCCTGATACTCTTCTGCTTCTAATTCTTTTACATAATTAAAAGAAGAAACTTCCTCTAATGCAACAGGATAAGCTTCTACTCCAACATACTGTATCTCTATATTTCTTTTTTTTGCTTCTAAAAAAGTAATAAAAGTATTTAATCCTGTTCCAAAACCAATCTCCAAAACTGAAACCGGAGATTCAGAAAACAAAGACAATCCATTTTTGATAAACACATGATAGGCTTCCTGAATCGCTCCGAATTTAGAATGATAACTCTCATTCCATTCCGGCAGAAAGATTGTTGTTGAACCATCTGATGTCGTTATAATTTCTCTTTTCAAAATATTTTTATTTATATATCCGGATCAAAATCTTTTATATTACTTACCATGAAACAACGATTTGATCTTTTTATTTTACAAAAACAAAAATACAACTAAGAAACAGAATTAATTTATCCTCATTATTAATTTTAAACAGTTATTTTCTTCTAAGATTAATAACTTAATACTTCTTTTTTCATAGGAGATACTACTTAAGATTCGGATTTTGATACCTTTTTAGGTTAAACAATATCAAAGTGACTATTTTCTCTAATCAAAAAAAAATCTTAAAATCGGTTTTAAATTATATTATTCATAATTAGAACTCAGAAACATTCTATTTTTTATTATTTTTGCGGAAATAATAGACCCAGTTATTAACTATCGTAAAATATAAATTTCAGTGATTTATTTTATAAACTCCTAAAATTTATATTTTATAAATAAAAACCCATAATGAGTACAAACAGCACAGTAAATGGAATTGAAATAACAAAAGTTCCAGCTTCAAAAATTGATACTATAGATTTTGAGAACCTTCCTTTTGGAAGTACTTTTACAGATCACATGCTAATTTGTGATTATAAAGATGGTGTTTGGGGGAAACCACAAATTAAACCTTATGAGCCTTTTTTAATGGATCCTTCTTCCAGAGTGTTCCATTATGGACAAGCTATTTTTGAAGGAATGAAAGCGTTTAAAGACACAAATGATGATGTTTGGCTTTTCAGACCAGATGAAAATTTTAAAAGATTCAATAAATCTGCTGTAAGACTGGCAATGCCCGAGATTTCTGAGTCTATATTTTTAGGTGGACTACACGAAATACTAAATTTGGAAAGAGAATGGGTTAAGAAAGAAAAAGGAAGTTCTCTATATATCAGACCCTTCATGATTGCCACAGGAACAGGAGTAATTGCTTCTCCATCTAACGAATATCGTTTTGCTATCATCTTATCACCTGCTAAATCTTACTTTTCCGGTGATGTAAAAGTAATTATATCAGAATATTACAGTAGAGCTGCTGATGGTGGAATTGGTGCTGCAAAAGCTGCCGGTAATTACTCCGCTCAGTTTTACCCTACAAAATTAGCAAATGAAAAAGGATTCCAACAAGTTATCTGGACCAACTCCGATAATACTCTTGTCGAAGAATCCGGAACAATGAATGTCTTTTTCAGAATTAATAATACGATCTATACAGCTCCTACAAGTGAAAGAATATTAGATGGTATTACCAGAAAAAGTTTAATTGATCTTGCAAAAAGAGACGGAGTCGATATTGTAATAAGACCAATACTTGTTACAGAAATTATTGAAGCTGCAAAAAATGGCACTCTAAAAGAAATATTCGGAGCAGGTACCGCAGCTATAATAAGTCCAATATCAGGATTCTCATATAAAGAAGAATATTTTGATGTCCCAAAAACAGAAGATTCCGTTGCTTTACAACTAAAAGAAAAATTAAACAACATACAATATAAACTAGCCGAAGATACTTTTGGCTGGACCGTGAAAGTATAGTTAATAATGGATAATTGATAGTTGATAGTTTTTGTGAAAAGTAAGATGACAATACAGCTTCCCCTCCTCTGGAGGGGTGCCCAAAGGGCGGGGTGGTGTTTTAGTCGATAGTTTCCTCTCAATTGATAGTTAATAGTTGATAATTAATAGTTTTCAATATTTTCTTTGTTCCTTTAAACCTTTGAACCTCATTTTAAGACTTTCGACATTGGACTTTCGACTTATTAACCTCAAACTTTAAATCAAAAACTCTTCACTTCAAATCAAAATAGTACCTTTGTATCTTTTGCCAAAAATTATGATACAGTCAGAGGATAATATTGAAGTATTAGGTGCACGAGTACACAATCTTAAAAATATAGATGTAACTATTCCCCGTGAAAAACTGGTAGTAATTACCGGTCTTTCAGGAAGTGGTAAATCTTCTTTAGCATTTGACACTATTTATGCTGAAGGACAACGTAGATATGTAGAAACTTTTTCTGCTTATGCACGTCAGTTTCTTGGAAGTCTGGAACGTCCTGATGTTGATAAAATAGACGGGCTTTCTCCTGTTATTGCTATTGAACAGAAAACAACCAGTAAAAGTCCTAGATCAACAGTAGGTACAATTACAGAAATCTATGACTTTCTCCGTTTGCTTTTTGCCCGTGCAGGAGATGCCTACAGTTATAATACCGGAGAAAAAATGGTCAGTTACAGTGACGACCAGATTAAGGCACTTATTATACAGGAATATATAGGTAGGCGCATCAATATCTTAGCTCCCATTATACGATCCAGAAAAGGTCATTATCGTGAGCTATTCGAACAGATCTCAAAACAAGGGTTTTTAAAAGTTCGTGTTGATGGAGAAATCAAAGATATAGAAAGCGGACTTAAATTAGACCGATACAAAACACATGATATAGAAACAGTCATTGACAGAATGATCATTGAAGATACTCCTGACAATGACAAACGTCTTACGGAAAGTATCAATACTGCCATGCATCATGGAGATAATGTTCTGATGATATTAGATCAGGATACCAACGAAGTACGCTATTTTAGTAGAAATTTAATGTGCCCTACTACAGGAATATCATACCCTAATCCTGAACCAAACAATTTTTCTTTTAACTCTCCAAAGGGAGCCTGCGATCATTGTAATGGTCTGGGAACGGTTAATGAGATCAACATAATAAAAATCATTCCAGATCCAAAACTATCCATTAAAGCTGGTGGATTTGCTCCTTTGGGAGAATATAAAAATACCTGGATATTCAAACAGCTTGAAATTATTGGAGAAAAATTCAGTTTTACGATCAATGATCCTATCGAAACTATTCCCGCAGAAGCAATGGAAATGATTCTGAATGGCGGTAAAGAAAAATTCTCTGTAGAATCAAAAACTCTGGGAATTACCCGGGATTATAAAATTGATTTTGAAGGAATTTCCAGTTTTATTAAAAACCAGTTTGATGAAAGTGGTTCTACTTCGATCAAACGCTGGGCAAAAGAATTCATGGATGAAATTAGTTGTCCTGAATGTAACAGTACACGTTTAAAAAAAGAAGCTTTATACTTTAAGATCAATGAAAGAAATATCGCTGAATTATCAGAAATGGACATCAGCGAATTAGGAGAATGGTTTGAAACTTTAGAGCAGCATATTTCTGAAAAACAAAAAATAATCGCTAGCGAAATCATTAAAGAAATAAAATCTAGATTAGGGTTTCTTCTTGATGTCGGACTAAATTACTTAGCACTGAACCGCAGTTCAAAATCACTTTCCGGCGGTGAAGCACAACGTATCAGATTAGCAACACAAATCGGCTCACAATTAGTCGGAGTTCTTTATATTCTGGACGAGCCGAGTATCGGTCTGCACCAGAGAGATAATGAAAAACTGATCCATTCTTTAGAGCAACTAAGAGACATCGGTAACTCTGTAATTGTAGTCGAGCATGATAAAGATATGATCGAACGTGCGGATTATGTAATCGATATTGGTCCTGCTGCCGGAAGATTTGGCGGAGAAATCGTCAGTATCGGAACACCTGCCGAAATACTGAAACACCATACGCTTACTGCTTCTTATCTAAATGGGGAAAAGAAAATCGAGATCCCGAAAAAGAGACGTGAAGGCAACGGGAAAATATTAAAACTGACCGGAGCAACCGGTAATAACTTAAAAAATGTTTCCATTGAACTTCCTCTCGGAAAAATGATCTGTGTTACAGGAGTTTCCGGTAGTGGTAAATCTACTTTAATTAACGAAACACTTTACCCTATCTTAAATACTCATTTTTTTAATGCAGTCAAAAAACCTCAACCTTATAAAAAAATAGAAGGTCTGGAAAACATTGATAAAGTAATTGATATTGACCAGTCCCCTATTGGACGGACGCCAAGATCAAATCCGGCTACTTATACTGATGTTTTTTCTGAGATCAGAAGTTTGTATACACAAACCTCTGAAGCAATGATCAGAGGGTACAAACCGGGCAGATTCAGTTTTAATGTAAAAGGAGGACGTTGTGAAACCTGCGAAGGTTCCGGTGTTCGTGTGATCGAAATGAATTTTTTGCCGGATGTATATGTAGAATGTGAAACCTGTCAGGGAAAACGTTTTAACAGAGAAACACTGGAAATACGATATAAAGGAAAATCAATATCCGATATATTGGATATGACCGTAGATGAAGCAGTTCCTTTCTTTGAAAATATTCCTAAAATATATCGAAAAGTAAAAACGATACAAGATGTTGGTTTAGGTTATATTACCCTTGGTCAGCAAAGTACAACCCTTTCCGGCGGAGAGGCACAGCGTATTAAACTCGCAACCGAATTATCTAAAAAAGATACCGGAAATACTTTCTATATCCTTGATGAACCTACCACAGGTCTGCACTTTGAAGATATTCGCGTTCTGATGGAAGTAATTGATAAACTGGTAGATAAAGGGAATACAGTACTAATCATCGAACATAATATGGATGTGATTAAACTAGCCGATTATATTATCGATATTGGATATGAAGGCGGTAAAAACGGAGGACAATTAATTGCAAAAGGAACTCCTGAAGAAATTATAAAAAATAAAAAAAGTTATACAGCTCAGTTTCTGAAAAAAGAACTGAGTTAGTATGTATGTACAATTAATATCAGAATAAAAATGTCAAAAGAGAAATATGAAAATGATGACGAGAGAATCAAAGCTCGATTTAATCAGAAAACGTGGACAGAAATAAGAACCAATGATTCATGGGCTATCTTCAAGATTATGTCCGAGCTTGTAAATGGTTTTGAGAATATGGGAAGAATGGGACCCTGCGTTACCATCTTTGGTTCAGCGAGAACAAAACCGGATGAAAAATACTATTTACTAGCAGAAAAAATTGCTTATAAAATTACTAAAGCAGGTTATGGCGTCATAACAGGCGGTGGTCCCGGAATTATGGAAGCCGGAAATAAAGGAGCTCATTTTGGAGGTGGAACATCTGTTGGTTTAAACATCGAGCTACCTTTTGAGCAGCATTTTAATCCCTATATCGATCATGACAAAAACTTACAGTTTGACTACTTTTTTGTCAGAAAAGTAATGTTTGTTAAGTATTCACAGGGATTCGTAGTAATGCCGGGAGGCTTTGGAACTTTAGACGAACTGTTTGAAGCAATGACCCTGATACAGACTAAAAAAATTGGAAAATTCCCTATTATATTAGTCGGCACTGATTTCTGGTCCGGACTAATAGACTGGATCAAAACCGTATTATTAGAAAAATACAGCAATATAAACGCCGAGGATATGAATCTGATTAAACTCGTAGATAGTGAAGATGAAGTTCTGGAAGTTCTGGATACTTTCTATAAGAAATATAATCTGAGTCCAAATTTCTAATTGGAAATAGTATAAACTCTATATTGTCATAAATTATTAAACCTGTTCCTTTGCCGAACAGGTTTTTTTATTTCTATTTATCGCTCCTGCAAGGTCACAAAAAGACCTTACTGGTATTATAATCAAATATATTATTTTCTAATCTGTACTATTCCCATTGTTTATCTCCTCTCCATTTAATATCCTCATTATAGATTTTATCCTTACAACCTTCACAATAAATAGTATCCTGATAGTGAATATTATAATTTTTTACATTAGCAATCCATTTACAGGGATCCTGTTCATCTCTCCAATATACAATATCAATGATTCCATCATCAGTACAATCATTATATATTATCTTACTGGAAAATCCTCCCGGATCTTCTGCTTTATTTATAAAATAACTGGTACAACGGGTTTTTTCATAAAAAATATAACCATAGGCTTCAAAATTTAGTGGTAGTTCACATAAATCAAACCTGTTTTCTTTATAATAATCTATAATTTTTCGAGTTAATAATTTCCGGTCTTTATAAGTATTATCAACTAAACTCGTCTCTCTATATATATATATATTCCTTCCTTCATCATCAAAAGTAGAAGTTGTTTTACCGCTTAATTTAGGTAAATAAATAAATTCCAGTTCTTTTTGCTGACATGAAAGAAATATAAAAACAAGAAATAGTATACTTGTTTTTTTCATTATTTTTTTATTTTTAAACGTTCTTCTAATCCTTCTTTAAAATGCTCTATAACTATTCCCATTGCTTATCCCCTCTCCATTTAATTTTCTCATTATAGATTTTATCCTTACAACCTTCACAATAAATAGTATCCTGATAGTGAATATTATAATTTTTTACATTAGCAATCCATTTACAGGGATCCTGTTCATCTCTCCAATATACAATATCAATGATTCCATCATCAGTACAATCATTATATATTATCTTACTGGAAAATCCTCCCGGATCTTCTGCTTTATTTATAAAATAACTGGTACAACGGGTTTTTTTATAAAAATGATAACTATAGGCTTCAAAATTTAATGGTAAACAACAAAAATCAATATGATTCTCTTTAAAATACGCCACGATTTCCTGAGTCATTAATTTCCGATCTTTATAGACGTTATCAACCAAACCAGTTTCCATATATATATATATATATCCTCCTCTTTTACTACTATAAGTAGAGGTTTTTTTACCGCTTAACTTCGGTAAATAAATAAATTCCAGTTCTTTTTGTTGACACGAAAGAAATAGAAAAACAATCAATAGTATACTTATTTTTTTCATTATTTTTGAGTTAAGCGTTCCTGTAATCCTTCTTTAAGGCTACCTGTAAAGGTTTTTTCAAAAGTCATTTTAGTTAAAAAAGGTTTATACCCTCTAAGGTGTTGTAGTATAAACCAGGATCGAAAACCGGCAATATTATAAAACCCCTTATCAGAATCCATATCCGATAAATCCAGTCCAAAATGATCCCAAAGGATAACCTGATAGATTGCTGTATAGTTTTCACCGGAAAATTGTATGGTTTTTAGAACTACTTCTGTTGCCCAGATATCATTTAATGCTAAGGTTCTTCCTTCCAGTAAATTATTATCCCGGGTATAAGGATATAATGGATTTGTAAAAATAGCCTCTTCCCCTTCTTTATCTTTTTTCCCAATAACTTTATTTTTTCCTCTTCTTTTTGCCAAACCCAAAAAATCAGCTTCTATATCTTCTATTTTTTTGGCATCAGTAAAATACTCTTTTATTTTTTGAGCCATATAGTTTTCTACCTGAATGCAGTAGCGCTGGGTACTGGGATTGCCCTTTATCGACTCCGTTAATTTTTCGTTTTCATAGATCCCTCCTTCATTGTTTTGAAATTTTGTGATCATTTCATCCAGTACCGAAGATAAAGCTCCCCAGACCAAAACGCCTTTTAAAGCTCTGAAATTTGCAAATAAAACCACATCAGAATCCTCTGCATTGAATCGCATTAGTTTCCCTAAATTAAGGATTAATTCCCGATCATAAAAAGCAGGATGTACAAAACCGGGTAATGGTTCTGTATTCGAAAAAAGAGCATGCTTTTGAACATCAAAACCACTTTCTTCATATTCATCAATATATTTCTCAACTATTTTAAGTGGGAAAACTCTTTTTCCAGGCATTCTGAGTCCTTGCCCGTAACTCATATCTTCGGCAATATCAGTACCCTCTTCATTTAATCCGGGCATTTTATAACGATCAATAACAACCGGAAGAGGTATTGTTATTCCTTTACAGTTTAAACTGACTGAATCAATCGGTTTGATAAAATAAGCATAGATTCGCATTTCTCTATACGGTAAAGAAATAGCAATATTCTCTCTGCTTTCTTTTACTGGAGAATAATCAACAAGGATTTCATAAATCTTTCCGTCTATTTTCATTTCCCATTTGAGACGTTTTATTTCTCCTTTTCTTGCTTTTCTGTTAAAGGAGGCTTTAAACCAATATTTTGTTCCGGGTATCGGTTTCTCTACTTTTTCATACTTATCATTAAAAGGACCTTCCAGCCTTGTAACCAGAACGGCATCTTCATCTATTTTATCGGGATCAAATTCTCCAAACTTTACTCCTCCGTTTTTTCCGTGTATAATAATTTCCTGAGCTGATGTTATTGTATAGTTGCCTTTAGTAGCCCGAATAATAATTTCTTTTGCTTTCTTTTCGGATAATCCAAATACATTACGGGTTATAGTCCCATATTCCATTTATTATATTTTAACTTTATCTCTCGCAAAATAAGAATTTATTTTAAACATACTTCTAATATTACACTTTACTTTTAGATAAAAAAGTATAAAAAAATAATATTAATTTCTGCTTTCGACAAAAGCGAAACCCAATAAAAATATTTTTCAAATAGAAAGAGGGTTCGTCACCTCCTTCAACAGAAAAGCAACAAAAGGAAATAAAGCAAGAATAGTTCTATACTACCACCCAACAGATTAAAAAAACTGTTCGGAGATTATAAAACTAAATCTGTTTTGCGTATTCGGCGATTTTATCTTTGCTTATTTGTTGGGTGATCTCAAGCAGTCGTTTTACTTTGGGTAACAGAGAATCTATGTCTTCTTTGGTTACTATGAACTTTGGATTATATCGGGCTTCGATATAGGCACTTTTGAGGAGTTCGAATAATCGTTTTTCTTCGGGGGTATCATTGGGGGAAACAGACGGTAAATCGGATGAATATTTTCTTATAAAAGAAAATAGTTTAGATAAATTATGTTGTTTTGGATTGGTTAACGTACAAACTAATCGAATTGCCTGAAAGCTGTTTTCGCAGGCTTGATGGAGAAGAAAAGATGCTTTTTTATATAATTCTTGTTCATAATAAAACTGAGCACCTAATAAAAATTCATTAGCACTTTCAAATCTCTCTTTAAAATATTCTTCTGCTTGTTGTTTTATTTCGTCAAAACGAAGTGGGCGTTGTTCTGCAAGGGTGTGTTTTTTGGTATCATAAAGTACAATCCCTTCTTCTTTGATTTGGGTATAAAAATATCTGCCCGCATCAATATTTTCATTTAACCGATTAATGTTTTCATGAATAAACTCAATGGGAGTTTGTAAGTCCGGATCCTGATAATACATATTATCGATGGCATCAAGGATTTTTGTTGCTCTTTGCTCAGTTACTTTTTCGGTTACTACGAGTATATCATAATCGCTTCTATAGGAGGTGGGAATGCCAAATTCTAGTTTTTCGTCACGGTCTATGTATTCGTTCCGGGCATAACTTCCGTAGAGGATAATCATTTGAGTTTTTGGGAGTCTAGTAGTTATTTGTTCTACAAAACGGAGGAGGTCTCTTTGTTTTTTTGTGGCAGATAAGCAATGGAATTTTTCATGGGGACGATAGTTATTGTGAAACAAAAATAAGTGTATTTTTTGTGATTCTTTTTTGGTGAAATAGTATTTATTGAATTTGCCTGAGGGATAACAAAGAAATCTTTTTTTGTTACTGAAAAAAAAGGTTTTTTTTATTTGTCACAAGTTATATAAAAAAAACAAATTTATTAACAGCAACACTCTTATAATTAGAATAAATTTAATATTTTAGTAAAATCATAAACCAAGACAAAGGTTAACTCTTACTATTCTACGCAATAAACAGCATTTTAAGCCTTATGAAAAAATACGTTCTCTTGTTTTTGGTATTCAGTTTTAACTTTGGATTTAGTCAGAATTCTATAAAAGCGATGTTTTACAACTTATACCGATTTCCTACAAATCCTCCTGCTAACAGGGAGTTTATTCTAAAAAATATTCTGAAGGAATATCATCCTGATCTGTTTATGGTTTGCGAACTGGATTCGGAAGAGGGCGCTGAAAGAATTTTGAAAACGGCAATCCAAACACCATGGAACAATTTTGCCAGAGCTGTATTTGAGCCTATTCGGTCTATAAAGAATCCGGAAAAGGATGCAGAGCTACAACAAACGGTGTTTTACAACAGAGATAAACTCACATTGACTAAGCAAAAGGTTTTACCTACTTATACAAGGGACATTAATCATTATACTTTTAAGTTAAATACTACTGTTTCGGATATTAAACCAATTTATCTGGAAGTATTTGTTTCTCATTTAAAATCGAGTCAGGGACCTGCTAACAGAACGAAGAGACTGAGAATGGTAAATACCTTTTTTACAGCTTTAGAAAACATCCCAAAGGAACATTATGTTTTGTTTTCGGGTGACTTCAATTTTTACAATTCGGATAAAGAGCCCGGTTATCAGAGGCTTATCGACACAACGAATTCTATTGTTATGGTTGATCCTATAGATATGCCGGGGAGATGGCATAATAATATTGATTTTTCAGGAATACACACACAGGCAACAAGAACTTCTGCAATGGGATTTGGTTCGGGTGGTGCAACGGGCGGGCTGGATGATCGGTTTGATTTTATTATGATGTCAGAAAACTTTCATAATAGTGTAGATTTTTATTATGTTGATGGTAGTTATAAATCTTTTGGAAATAACGGGAATTGTATGGATCAGAGGATTAATCATGAAGATTGCGGAGGGTTTTATAATTTAAAACTAAGACAAGACCTTCATGATATGAGTGATCATTTGCCTGTAATTATGGAATTTGAGACGATTCAGGAATTCAGATCTTTTGATTCACCTCCCATTCCGAAAGAAAAAAATAAGCAACCTTTATTATCGTTTGTATCGGGTAACATAGTGGAAGATCATATTCATTTAAAAATAAATACAACTGAACTGACAGCAAACACCGGATTAGACTTTTTTAATATATTGGGACAGAATATAAAGTCAATAAATATTAATAATAATAGTAATGATTTAAAAATAAATATTCAGTCTTTTCCAAAAGGAATTTACTATATTAGATTACAGGATTATTCAGATATAACTTTAAAATTTATAAAAAAGTAATTGAAAAAAATATATAAAATATTTATCCTTATTTCTGTTTTGTTTTTCTCATTCAAACAATATGCACAGCATCATTCTAAAATGATGGTTATTCTTGATAATGAATCTAAAACATTGCATGTAGCGCAAACACTCACCTATTTTAACCAATCACAGGATACTTTAAACTCTATTGTATTAAATGACTGGAATCAGTCATACAGTTCCGGAAATACACCTTTGGGTCGTCGATTTTCTAACGAATTCAATAGAACATACCACTTTGCCGGTCAGAGTGAAAGAGGAAATACAACTATTGCATATATAATAGATGCTAATACTTTAGATCTGAAATGGGAAAGATTAAATAAAGCGCCCGATCTAATTAGAATACAGCTTAATAACCCTATTTATCCTAATCATCGATTTGATATTCGGATTGTCTATACTGTTAAAGTACCAAGCAACCGATTTACAAAATACGGTTATGATAATGATGGTTCTTTCTATCTTAAAAACTGGTTCCTTACTCCTGCCAGATATGAAAACAACCAATTTGCAAAATACAGTAATGAAAATCTGGATGATATTGCGAATGCCGTTTCAGATTTTGATATTTCATTTTCTGCTACTGAAAAAATCAATCTGAATACAGATCTGAACAGTACGGCTATCCCAACAGACAGTTCTTTTATTTATAATCTGGAAGGAAAAAACCGAATTGATTTCAGTCTGGCTGTTCAGTCGGTCAATACTTTTAAGGTTTATAAGAGTGATAGTATCGAAGTTGTTTCTAATTTAAGGTCTGATAAAACAGCGGATTCTGTAAAAGTTGCCATAATCAATAAGATCACACACTTTGTGAATGAGAACATAGGTAAATACCCTCATGAAAAAATTATCGTAACTCAGGCAGATTATGAACGAAATCCATTCTATGGACTCAATCAGCTTCCTTCCTTCATGAGTCCATTTCAGGATGACTTTCTGTTTGAGGTTAAATTTTTAAAAGCCTATTTAAATAATTACCTAAAGACCAGTCTGCGTCTGGATCCGAGAAAGGATAACTGGATTTATGACGGTATACAGGTATACACCATGATGAAATACATGGATAAGTTTTACCCTGACAGTAAAATGATGGGGGAAATATCCGCCTGGAGATTATTAAAAGGTTATCATATTACAAAAATTGATTTTAACGAACAGTATAATTATCTGTACATGCTAATGGTGCGTAAAAATCTTGATCAGCCTATAGGAAATCCAAAAAATACGTTTATTAAATTCAACGAACAGATAGCAGGGAAATATAAAGCCGGTCTTAGTTTTAACTATCTTGATAATTATCTTGATAATGAGATTGTACCCAATAGTATTCGGGAGTTCTATATTGTGAACCAACAGACTCAGACTACCAGAAATGATTTTGAATCTATTTTAAGATCACATACAAATAAAAACCTCAACTGGTTTTTCCATGATGTTATTGATTCCAGAAATATTGTGGATTATAAATTCAAAAAAATAACAAAGACAAAAGACAGTATTACAGTAACCGTTAAAAATAAAGCAAATATTACTGTTCCTATATCTCTGTATGGTATAAAGAATGATACCGTAATTTTTAAAAAATGGTATGACAACATAACTACAGACAGTACCTTTACAATAAGCAGAAATCAAGCAGACAAAGTGGTTTTAAATTATCAAAATGAAGTACCGGAATACAATTTGCGGAACAATTCCAGGTCTTTAAATGGTTTTCTACATATGAATCGTCCTATAAAATTTAATTTTCTGAAAGATATAGAAGATCCGGATTACAATCAGATCTTCTATGTTCCGGCAATCGTTTATAACTTATATGACGGCATATCGCCCGCTATTCGTTTACATAATAAATCCATGCTGGAAAAACCTTTTATATTTGATATAAAGCCTACCTACTCTACTAAAACCAGCTCTTTAACCGGTTCTGCTGCTTTTATAATAAATCAAAATATAAGAGACGGATCCCTTTATAATATAAAATATCTTATTAACGGAACCTATTATCATTATGCTCCTAATGCTGCTTATTTAAAGTTTGCTCCCGCCATTCAGCTAAGAATCAGGGATGAAAATTTCAGAGAAAATAAAAAAGAACTGATACAACTGCGTCAAGTAATTGTCAACAGAGATAAATCATTGATAATTACAGATGAAAAAAATCAAAATTACAGTATTTTTAATGCTAAATACATTAATACTCAGACAGAAATCACACAACATTTTAATCTGGCTACCGATTTACAAATCTCTAATTCTTTCGGAAAAATTTCAGCAGAAATTGAATACAGAAAACTGTTTGATAACAACAGACAGATCAATCTTCGCCTCTTCGCTGGAAATTTTTTATACCGAAACACAACTACTTCAGATTATTTTAGTTTTGCGCTAGATCGTCCCACAGATTATATGTTCGACTATAATTACTACGGACGTTCCGAAAGTACCGGTTTGTTTAGCCAGCAGCTTATTATTTCTGAAGGAGGTTTTAAATCAAAACTGGATACCCCTTATGCAAATCAGTGGATAACGACCATAAATGCAGGTTTCAATATCTGGAACTGGATAGAAGTTTATGGAGATGCCGGTTTTATAAAAAATAGATCTCAAAACGGGAAATTTGTATACGACAGTGGTATACGATTCAACTTAGTACCTGATTTTTTTGAATTATACCTTCCGATATCGTCAAATAACGGATGGGAAATAGCTCAACCCCATTATAACGAAAAGATTCGTTTTATCATAACACTAAGCCCTAAAATATTGATCAATTTATTTACCAGAAAATGGTTTTAATCTTTCTTTATGTAATAAAAATGAAATAAGTAAATCAAAAATCTTTATTTTTTGTTAGAATATTACAAAAATACCTAAAACAATTATTTTAATAATAATTATATTTTTAATAATTTTGTTCATTAAATCATATTTTTTTTCTAATAAAATAACACCATAGAACCAAACTGTTAGTAATAATTAAAAACAATATTTTTTAGTTATTGCTTTATTTCATTGTTTTATTTAAATTTGTCAGGAACAATAGATTTTTCTACAACATGACAAATACAGACGTAAAGCAAACGCTTTCTTTTGAAGATTTTAAAACTGAAGTTCTTAATGACTATAAAATAGCTATTATCAGTAGAGAATGTAGTCTTTTAGGACGACGTGAAGTACTGACAGGAAAAGCAAAGTTTGGAATCTTTGGAGATGGGAAAGAAGTTCCGCAATTAGCAATGGCCAAAGCCTTTAAAAACGGGGATTTCCGTTCCGGTTACTATCGTGATCAGACTTTCATGATGGCAGTTGGCTTACTGACTGTAGAACAATTTTTTGCCGGTTTATATGGTCATACAGACATGGAACTGGAGCCAATGACAGGAGGAAGACAAATGGGAGGACATTTTTCTACCCATAGTTTAAACAAGGACGGATCGTGGAAATCACTAATACTTCAAAAAAACTCAAGTGCCGATATCTCCCCTACTGCAGGGCAAATGCCAAGACTATTAGGTTTAGCCCAAGCTTCAAAAATATACAGAAATATTACAGGTATTCCAAATAAAACCAACTTCTCTATTAATGGTAATGAGATTTCCTGGGGAACTATTGGAAATGCCAGTACTTCCGAGGGTGTGTTTTTTGAAACCATTAATGCAGCAGGTGTTTTACAGGTGCCAATGGTAATGAGTGTGTGGGATGATGAGTATGGAATTTCCGTACACGCAAAACACCAGACCACAAAAGAAAATATTTCTGAAATATTACAAGGTTTTCAGCGTGATGAAGACAACAAAGGATATGAAATACTGAGAGTAGAAGGATGGAATTATCCTGAACTGATCTCAACCTACGAAAAAGCAGCAAAAATTGCTCGCGAAGAGCACGTTCCGGTTCTGATTCATGTAAATGAACTAACACAACCACAAGGACATTCTACTTCAGGATCACATGAAAGATATAAAAGTAAAGAACGTTTAGAATGGGAAACAGAGTTTGACTGTTTAGTACAGATGAGAACCTGGATGATCACTAATAATATTGCTTCCGAAGAAGAAATCGTAACCATAAACTCTGTCGCTAAAAAAGAAGTAATTGAAGGTAAAGAAACTGCCTGGAATGCTTATCTAAATCCTATTAAAAAAGAAAGACAAGAATTACTTTCTTTATTAGGAAAAATAGCTGCTTCAAGTAATAAAAAAATAGCTATCGATAAGTTTTCAGCTGATCTAAAAGAAATTAAAGAACCTAATCGAAAAGATATTCTCGTAACAGCTCGTAAAGTACTACGTCTCATTGTTAATGAAAACAACCGAGAAGAATTAGCAACCTGGATTACCTGTTATACTGAAAAAATCCAACCCGACTTCAGCTCCCACTTATATTCAGAATCTGATAAAAACGTATTCTCTGTTCAAGAAGTAAAACCTTCTTATAATGCAGAATCAGAAGAAGTTGACGGAAGAATAATTATCCGTGATAATTTTGAAGCTTTATTTAGCAAGCACCCTGAAGCACTCATTTTTGGAGAAGATGTAGGAACCATCGGAGATGTTAATCAAGGACTCGAAGGACTACAGGAAAAATTCGGAGAAACACGCATTGGCGATTCCGGTATCCGTGAAGCAACCATAATAGGACAAGGTATAGGAATGGCTTTAAGAGGTCTGCGTCCCATTGCTGAGATTCAATATTTAGATTATTTACTATACGCTATTCAAGTCCTGAGTGATGACCTGGCTACCCTGCAATACAGAACACGTGGAAAACAAAAAGCACCACTAATCATCAGAACCCGAGGCCACAGACTAGAAGGTATCTGGCATTCCGGTTCACCTATGGGAGTGATTATAAATGCATTGAGAGGAATTCATATCCTTGTACCCAGAAACATGACTAAAGCTGCCGGTTTCTATAACACATTATTAGAAGCAGACGAACCCGCTTTGGTAATCGAATGCCTGAACGGTTACCGATTAAAAGAAAAAAAACCAAATAATATCGGTGAGTTCAAAACACCTATCGGCGTTGTGGAAACGATAAAAGAAGGAAAAGATATCACGTTAGTTTCCTATGGCTCCACACTACGATTAGTAGAACAGGCTGCAAAAGAACTTTTAGAAGTAGGTATTGATGCTGAAGTAATAGATATTCAGTCTTTACTACCTTTTGATATTAATCACGATATTGTTAAGAGTATAGCAAAAACCAACCGCATCCTCGTGATTGATGAGGACGTTCCGGGAGGAGCTTCTGCTTATATATTACAACAACTTGTAGATATACAAGGTATTTACGAGCATCTGGACAGCAAACCGGAAACATTAACGGCTAAAGCACATCGTCCGGCTTACGGAACGGATGGAGATTATTTCTCTAAACCATCTGCCGAAGATATTTACGAAAAAGTTTATGCTATTATGAACGAAGCTTTCCCTCAGAAATATCCAAACCTGTATTAGTTTTTTGTAAGATGTGAAAAATGAAATGTAAAAGAAAAACCCCAATCTGATCAGATTGGGGTTTTTCTTTTACATCATATCCTATCCAAAAAAATAAGAGTAATTTTAAAAAAGCTAAATAAAACTATGCTTTTATTCTCTATTAATTTTGAGATCCTTAAAATAACCTTCTGTACCAACATCTACCCAAAGACCAATAGCTCCCTGTATATTAGACCCCAGTTTTAAGTCATTTACTATTAATGATGGTTGCTTGTTATCATTGATAAATAGTTGTGCCTTATTTCCATTTACTTTGATCCTCATGGTAATCCATTCATTTAATCCCATATCGGTATAAGACTCATAAACTTCCGGAGCTTCTTGCCTTAACTTATCATACTTATAATCCGGATAGGCATAATACTGGATACTATGATTTCTGCGAACCTGATTGTCAGCTCTCGCATTTGTTGGACGCAGATAGAAGCTTTCATATTTCGAATTATCCTCATTAATACGGAAAGCAATTCCGATAAATCCACGTGAAAAATCAGGAGCATTTTTCAGCAATCTGCTTAACACCTTAACTTCTATTGTACCATTCGTGAAATTAAAATTACTAAACTTAACAAATGTAGGCTCATCAAATTCTTTTATTAAAGAGTCTTTTACCACTCTTATAACTTCTTTTCCGTCTAGCATATCAATCGATATGAATGTATTAACTGCTTCAGGTCTGTTTTGTGAAAACACTATGTTCTGAGCATCCACTTTCACTGAAGCAAAAACAATAAAGGTTATAATAATAATTGCTGTACTTTTCATATTATAATAATTCATTTGTAAAATCCTGAGTAAACAAGGTAAGTAAAATATTTAATGTGTTAAAACGAATAAACACAAACCAAAGTTAAGAAAAAAACAAAATAGTCAAATACCAATAGACTAATTGTGGAAATAAAATTTTAGTTTTGAGGGTTTAATACCTACTTATTTTTACAACAAATTTATTAAATCCTAACAATTATGAATAAAAATTTACTCTTTGTATTTTATCTCCTTTTACAATTTACCGTAACTTCTGTTAATGCACAAAATAACATTGTGGTTTTTCAGTCTGACTTTGGTTTAAAAGACGGAGCAGTATCTGCTATGAAAGGAGTTGCCAGCGGAGTTTCAACGGATCTAAAGTTATATGATGTTACTCATGAAATACCAGCTTATAACATCTGGGAAAGTGCCTATCGCTTAGCACAGACAGTAGCTTACTGGCCCCAAGGAACTGTTTTTGTTTCCGTTGTGGATCCAGGAGTAGGAACTACCCGCAAATCCGTTGTACTGAAAACGAACTCAGGTCACTTTATTGTTACTCCTGATAACGGTACACTTACCCTTATTGCAAAATCATTGGGAATAGCAGAAATGCGTGAGATCGATGAAGTAACGAACCGTCGTAAAGATTCTGAAAAATCATATACTTTCCATGGTCGTGATGTTTATGCTTATACAGGAGCCCGTTTAGCTGCCGGAGTGATCACATTTGAACAAATTGGATCTAAATTACCTAATCAGGTAGTAGATATTTCCTTTCAGGAAGCAATATTTGATGGTAAAACACTAAAAGGAACTATCGTCATATTAGACATTCAGTATGGTAATATCTGGACCAACATCCCTGCTGAACTGTACAAAAAAATGAATATTACATTTGGTGATAAATTACAGGTGACTATTTTCAATAAAGGAGTAAAAGTGTATGAAGCTAACATGCCCTATTCACACACTTTTGGAGATGTCCCACAAGGACAGCCCCTTGTCTATCTCAATAGTCTGATGGAAGTTTCATTAGCGCTGAATCAGGATAGCTTTGCTGCTGTTCATAAAATTGCTGCCGGTAATGAATGGAGTGTTGAGATCAAAAAAGCAACTATTAAGAAATAGAAAAGAACTCATTTAAAAAAATGATACACTTTTAAAACATCTCTTACTAAACATCTCAATTTATCATGTGGTTAAAAAAATCATTATATCTGTTTCTTGTTCTGATCTCCCTTACCGGTTTTGCACAAACAAGAACAATCAAAGGTACCGTTACCGAAAATAACGGTCAGCCTATATTTGCAGTAACAATAGCATCCAAACCTTCTAATGCTACGGCACAGACTCTGGAAAACGGTACATTTATTTTAAATGTTGCTAATAATGATACTCAGTTAAGTATTAGTTCAATAGGCTATGAAACAACCGTTATTCCGTTAACTAACGATGTCCATTATAATATTCAATTACACACCTCTCTTACTGATCTGGATGAAGTCGTATTAGTAGGCACACGCAGCACAGGTCGCACCCGTTTAAACAGTCCTGTTCCGGTTGATGTTTTTAATATTTCTCAATTACAAACACAGAGTCCCCAAGCAGATCTAAACCAGATGTTGCAATATGCTTCACCTTCCTTTAATTCAAACAGACAGTCCTCTTCTGACGGAGCAGAACATATTGACCCTGCTAGTATCAGAGGATTAGGTCCCGATCAGTTACTGGTATTAATCAATGGAAAACGAAGACATACCACCTCACTGGTAAACAACCAGGGAACTATCGGGAACGGTTCAGTAGGAACTGACCTGAACGCAATTCCGGCTTCTGCTATTGCACGTATCGAGATTTTACGTGATGGAGCCGCCGCCCAATACGGTTCCGATGCCATTGCAGGTGTTATTAACATCGTTCTGAAGAAAAACACAAACGAATTACAGATAGCAACAACCGGCGGTATTTCATCCAGAAATGATGGCGGTCTGGGGCAACTAAACGCAAATTATGGTACCAATCTTGGTAAAAACGGAGGGTATATCAATCTAACCGCCGAAGCCTATTTTAGAGATAAAACAACCCGCACCCAAAATCATAACCTTATTATTTTTGACCAGTCTGCTTTAGGGAATTTTTTCTCCTATGATTTTGCAGATGATCCCGCAGCCTCAAGAAAATACGATGATGAACAACTGGCTGCTCATGGCTTTGACCGGGACGATTTTAATTTTCAGATCGGTGACGCCAAAATAAAAAATATAAATAGTTTCTTTAATCTCGGTCTTCCTTTTCAGAACAACAAAGGAAGTTTTTACGCCTTTGGAGGATACAGTTTCCGTCAAGGTGAAGGATATGGATTCAGACGTCTTCCCAGTGAAACAGGAAATAACGTACCTTCTATTTTCCCATACGGTTTTCAGCCTAACACTACATCACATATTCATGATCGTTCTCTAGCTGTTGGAATAAACTATGAATTAGGAGAGTGGAAAGCAGACCTTAGTAATACATTAGGAGATAACCGTTTTGATTATATTGTGAACAATACCGTCAATGTTTCATTACAGGATAAATCCCCTACCCGCTTTGAAGCAGGAGGACATGAATTTTTACAAAACACAACCAATCTTGATTTCAGCAGAAATTTCAGCTCCATTGCAGCGGGTCTGAATGTTGCATTTGGAAGTGAATTCAGGATAGATAATTATCATATTCGTGAGGGCGAAGAGGCTTCGTGGAAAAACTACGGATGGAAGCAGAATCCGGACGGAACCATTACCGATGAGTTAAGTTTAACAGGTGGTTCCCAGTCCTTCAATGGTTTCTCTCCAACAAATGCAACAAACAAATCCAGAAATAACTTTAGTATCTATACAGATGAAGAGCTGAACATTACTGAAAAATGGCTGATCAATACCGCCGTGCGTTTTGAAAACTATAGTGATTTTGGATCAACCATAAACGGAAAATTGGCTTCCCGTTATAAAATCGGCTCTATAATAACCGTTCGAGGTGCTATTAGTACCGGTTTCAGAGCTCCTTCCCTGCATCAGCAATATTTCAGTTCCACAAGTACTGATATTTTACCAAACGGAAAAGTAGGGCAATCCGGATTTTTCACTAATGACAGCCCTGTTGCAAAAGCGCTGAATATACCTACTCTCAAAGAGGAAACTTCCCTAAACTACAGTTTAGGATTTACAGTAAAACCAACACAAAATTTTAATGTATCCGTAGACGGTTATTTAATTGACATCAAAGACCGCATTGTACTAACCGGAAGCTTTGGCTTTGACAGCTTTGGAGATCCAATACCGGAAATTCAGCAAATCCTTGAACCGTTAGGAGTAAGTTCTGCCCGTTTCTTTAGTAATGCGGTAGACACCCGAACGATTGGTGTAGATATTGTAGCAGATTATACTGTCAAAACAGGACAACATACCTTCCAGACTGCTTTAGGTCTTAATATGAACAAAAACAGTATAAGAGGAAGCGTTCATATCCCGCAACAGCTGATCGGACAAGAAGATATTTTCTTTTCTCCAAATGATCGTACTCTAATCGAAGAAGGAAACCCGAAAACAAAAGCAAACCTTTCGATAACGTACAGTTATAAAAAGATAAGTGCTACCCTAAATAATGTTTATTTCGGTCAGGTATCCCGTAACTCCTTCCCTTTTGGTTCTGTACAGAAACACGGTGGTAAAATAGTTACCGATCTGTCACTAAGTTACACACTGACCAATACTACATTTACACTGGGAGCAAATAACCTGTTTGATGTATTTATGGATAAACAAATCTATGATAACAGTTATTTTGGGGTCTTTAAATATGCTCCGGTACAAATGGGTACATTAGGAGCTTATTTCTTTGGTAGAATTACGGTTAATTTACCTGTTTCAAAAAGCTGATCCTTTTTTTTAAAATATAAAATCGCTCTTTTAATTAGGAGTACAATTCATTAAAACACCACACTACTCTTTTGACAGATGTTCAAAGAATAGTGTGGTGTTTTTTTACAGATAACATTTTACATCTCATAACATCAGATTACTCACTGAGACTGAAAACTTACTCACTACTCACTATTCAGCTAACCTTTGAACTTCTATAACTTTGAGTCTTTGTAACCTTATTATAGCCGATAGTTTCTGAATACTGAGACTGAAAACTTACTTACTGCTCGGCTAACTTTTGAATCTTTGTAACTTTGAAAACTGAAAACTGAAAACTGTATTTATTTTGTACCTTTAAAAGATTGTTTTCTCTTTTAAGAAACACTACCCTACTCCTCATTAATAACAGTAAGAATCTAAAATGAAAAAAATAAAACTAAGTATATTAGATCAGTCACAAATTCGCCGAGACAGTAATGCCCGGGAAGCCATACAGGAATCCGTTCAGTTAGCACAATATACCGACACTTTAGGATATACCCGATACTGGGTTTCAGAACACCATAATTTTAAAATGGTAGCAGGTTCAGCTCCTGAAGTGCTTATTCCTTTTCTGGCAAGTCATACAAAAAATATTCGGGTGGGTTCCGGTGGCATTATGCTGCCCAACCACAGTACACTGAAAGTCGCTGAAAATTTTGGGCTTCTGGCAACTATGTTTCCGGGCAGAATTGATCTGGGAATAGGTCGTGCTCCCGGTGGAGACCGTCTATGTGCTTATTTACTGAATCCGTCCAATAATTTTGAAGAGAAAGAATTTATTCAACAACTGATTGACATCAAGGCATTTCTAAAAGGTGATGATACTGAGGGAACCATGCATCAGAAAATAAAAGCTATCCCGATAGCAGAAACTATTCCTGAACTATGGATTCTGACCTCCAGTGGAGGAAGCGCTCAGTTTGCAGCCCATTTTGGTATGGCACTTTCTTTTGCTCAGTTCATTAACCCAAACGGAGGTCCTCAGGTCGCTGCAGAATACCGAAATAGTTTTAAACCTTCTGCCGAATTAACGAAACCAAAAGTAAATGTGGGTATCTTCGCTTTCTGTTCAAAAGACGAACAAAAAATCGAAAGATGGCGCACTGAATTTGATTACAGAATGTTACATATAGAATCCGGCACAACAGAACCACTCCCTTCTTTTGAAGAAATTAGCTCCATTCAGTACAACGAAGCCCAGAAAGCACGGATTATGTACAATCGTGGTCGGTTTATAGCAGGAACTCCGGAACAAGTAAAAGAAAAATTACTAAAAATAATTTCTGATTATGATACAGATGAAATTGTAATAGCCACTACCGCAGAAGATTTTGAAGACCGAAAAGAATCTTACCGATTAATTGCAGAAATGTTTCTTTGAGAAAAAGATTGAAAAATTCAGATCGAAGGCGTATAAAATCTTACGTTTTGTTAGAAGATTTAAAGATTCCGGAAAGAAGTATATAATCTCAATATCCGGTTTTTAAATTTTTTAATTTGCTTATAATGTCTTATATTAGTATACTATACCGGATTCGCCTGAATAGAATAACAATATCTAAATGAAACGACTATGAGTAAGATCAAAGCTATATTAAAATCCACAAACCACAGACCATGGAAATTACCTACTAAGGAATGGAAATATTATCAGGAATGGAATAATGCTCTTTTCTTTCACTGGGAAATCCCTGTAGAAATACTGAGACCGTTGGTTCCTGAGGGACTGACTATTGATACTTATAATGATACTGCCTGGGTTTCTCTGGTTGCCTTTACTATGGAAAAAATAAGACCTAAGAATCTACCGGCTTTTGCTCCTGTTTCTAATTTTCATGAGATCAACTTGAGAACCTATATAAATCATGATGGTAAACAGGGCGTTTATTTTTTAAATATTGAAGCAGAAAAACAACTGTCTGCTTTTATCGCTAAAAAACTATCCAGACTTCCTTATGAAAAAGCAACGATCCAACGTACATCAACAAGCTACCATTCTGTTAATGAAGCAAAAGATTTCCATCTGAATACCAGATTTAAAGTCAATAAGATCATTACCGAAAAAAGCGATCTGGATATATGGCTAACAGAACGATATTGCCTTTTTCTGGATGAAAAAGATAAAGTATTCCAATATGACATTCACCATAAAGAGTGGGAAATCAAAAATATAGGCATTAAAGAATTTAAGGTCAATTATAAAATAAGAGACCTGATCTTAGATAATGAAACAGTCGATCTGGTTCATTATTCAGATGGTGTTAAAGTAATCGCCTGGGAAAAAGAAGAAGTTATAATTGATTAAAGATTCGTAAAAAATAAACAATTAAAAAAAGATTACCAAAATAATACAAAAGGGCACTGTTTATAACTAAACAATGCCCTTTTCAGTTTAAATTAATAATTTTATTTAATAATTTAAGCACAGATTAAAAAGTGATTTTTTTATTCTATATCTTTACGCAAGATTCGGGATCATTGGTAACGCTACAAAACAATAGAATGATCCTAAAATAAATTATACAACAATTAATATTATAATAAATTTGTAGCACATTAAAAATAACATGGCACTCGACTTATTTATTACTTTTTTACTTGTTTTTATTAATGGTTTTTTTGTTGCAGCAGAATTTGCAATTGTCAAAGTCCGCTCATCACAACTGGAGATAAAAGTACAATCCGGTAATAGTGTTGCTATACTATCCAAACATATCGTCAGCCATTTAGATGGCTATCTGGCAGCCACTCAGTTAGGTATAACACTTGCCAGTTTAGGATTAGGATGGATCGGTGAACCCGTAGTTTCAAAAATTGTAATCAATACAATGGATCTTGTCGGAATTCAGATTGATGATACATTAGCCCATAATATTGCACTTCCTATTGCCTTTATTATTATCACTATATTACATATTGTTTTTGGAGAACTTGCTCCAAAATCTTTGGCTATCCAGAGATCTGAAAAAACAACAATGGTCATTGCTTATCCCTTACAGTTCTTCTATATTCTTTTCAGACCTTTTATATGGATTCTGAACGGAATAGCAAACTCTATCCTTAAGTTATTCGGTATAACAGCTGTACACGAAACAGAAATTCACAGTAATGATGAATTAAAATATCTGGTTCAGCAGGGAAAAGAAACAGGAAGTATCGAAGAGACCGATTATGACATTATTAAAAATGCATTCGATTTCTCTGAAAGAACAACAAAACAAGTAATGGTTCCGAGAACACAGGTATCAGCAATTGATATTAATGATTTCAATGAAGCTACACTTGAAAAAGTGATTGACGAAAACTACTCCAGAATTCCATGTTATGAAGATAATCTGGATAATGTAGTAGGTGTAGTGTATTTAAAAGATATTCTAATCAAAATGCGAAAAAATCAGGACATAAATATCAGCGAACTGATGCGTCCGATTTTAACAATACCGGAAACTAACAGAGTCGGGCAATTACTGAAAGACTTCCAATTAAAACATCAACAGATCGCAATTGTAGTGGATGAATATGGCGGAACTCAGGGTATTATTACAATGGAAGATATCTTGGAAGAGCTGGTAGGAGAAATTCAGGATGAATATGATAATGAAATTCCTTTTGTTACACAAACAGGCGATAAAACATTCTCTGTATTAGCTTCCGCTTCATTAGATGATATCAATGACCTCATTCCCCGTCCTATACAGATAGATGAACAATATGAAACATTAGCAGGGTATCTGATGCAGAAGTTCGGACGCATTCCGAACACCAATGAGAAAATAAGCTTTGACGGATATGAATTTACAGTCACTAAAAAAGTAAAAAGCTCTATTGTTTTGGTACAGCTTGTATATTTGGAAGAATAAAAAACCTTAAATCGCAATAAAAACGAGAACCCATCTATCCTTAAATAAAAACGACTTCTTTTCAGAAGTCGTTTTTATTTCCCAAACAGGTTTTTATTTATTATCCCAGTAAACGTCCGATAAGACCTGTACTTTTTCCATTTATACTTCCTATATGACTCAGAAATCCATCAAAACTACGAGTCTGAATATATACCGTTCCCGTACCTTTAAATCGGGCTACTAGTCCTTCACCACTGGTTATACTTGACAGAATACCTTTGCTGGCTTTTTCCATACTGTAAGTCAATGAGTCTTCCCATGCAACCATATGTCCGTTATCAATAACAATCTCTTCATTGTTTAGCTCTATTTTATGAATCGAACCGAAAGAATTCAGGAATAGTTTTCCTTTTCCTTCTGCTCTGATAATAAAAAGACCTTCTTTAGAGAAAAGACCTTTTGCCAGACTCTGTGTTTTAACACTTGTTGTTATAGTAGTTTCTGAGCATAAAAAAGCCCCTTTTTGTAATATCCATGGCTTACCGGTCATTTCTATTTCTACAATATTCCCGATTGAAACAGGTGCCAGACCTACTTTTCCTGCTCCGCGAGAAGCTGTCAAATCCTGTAGAAAAAAAGATTCTCCTGTAAGCATACGTCCCATTCCTTTCATTAATCCTCCCTGGGCTTTTCCTTTCACCTCAATTGTTGGAGCCATATAAACCATTGCTCCCGCTTCAGCCCGTAAAGTTTCCCCTGCTTCCAGATGTACCTCCAGAATGGGCATTGATCCCTGATATAAAATCTCTGTTTTCATTCTTAATTCTATTACTATTTAATAATTTCACAAACATAGAAATAAAAGAGCTATTTATAAAATGATATTCATCATGAAACAGAATAAAAAAGTATTTCAAACCTAAAAATCTTTTGCTATAATAAGCTAATCACCCTAAAAGCCGAAGGAAATAACAGAAACGGATCTTCACTTTCCAAAGACCGAAAAGCCGTTTCCATACCAAACAGTAAAAAAGAAAACTCCTCTAAAATATCCCATAACACAACTCCTATTTAATAAATTGTTTATCAGATGTTTAATATATAATTATTTTAATTAAATCAAATGATTTAATTATTTGATTTAATCATATTATTTAATTATTTTTGATTACCAACCATAAACCCTCTTCATATATTAATAAATATTATTTCACTTTCTGTTTTTCCATTTATTGCTGGATTCTGTATTAAAAATCATCTCTGATTCAGCTAATTTCAGTTTTGAAACTTTTATAGAAGAGCGAAGAATCTTAATTCCGTTATGGATTAAAACCATTTTAAAAATTAACTGAGAAGATCATGCAAAGAAAAATATTATATCCGGTTCTGTGCTTTATTTTCAGTAGTGTTTCTGCTTTCTCACAAAGTAAAATATTTTTAACTATTGAGGACTGTCAAAAAAAAGCCGCAGACAATTATCCGTTAATTCGACAATATGATCTGCTGAAACAATCCGGCCAATATAATTTGTCCAGTCTGAATAAAGGTTATTTACCACAAATCGCCGTCAATGCTCAGATCAGCTATCAGTCTGACGTAATTCAGTTTCCAATACATCTACCGGGAATCAGTATTCCTGAAATCAATAAAGATCAGTATAAAGCTACCATAGACCTGACACAAAGGATCTGGGACGGCGGAAATATTGCTTCTAAAAAGAAAATAACAGAAGCAGAGAATAAAGTGGAAATACAGAATACAGAGGTACAGTTTTATACTATAAAAGAACAGATCAATCAGCTTTATTTTAGTATTCTCAGTATCAAAGAACAGTTAAAACAACTGGAATATTTAGAGGATGATCTCCAAAATAGTTATACAACAGCTTCTGCCCTCTTTACTAACGGTACTGTAATGCAGTCTGATATAGATATTGTTCAGGTAGAAATCCTAAATACTGAACAGAGAAAAACAGAACTGACATCAGCGCTTCGGGCTTATAAGAAAATGCTTTCTGTTTTTATCAATGAAACAATTACAGAAAACACCCAGTTTAAAAAACCGATACAACCATTAATAAATCTGATACCTTCGATCAATCGTCCCGAACTATCCTTATTCAAGGAGCAAAGAAATTTATTTGATACACAGGAAAGTTATATTTCGGGTAAGAACAATCCACAATTCTCCCTTTTTGCACAAGGAGGATACGGAAACCCCGGGCTAAATATGCTATCTAATGATTTTGACACTTATTATCTTGCCGGTATCCGACTACACTGGAACTTTGGAAATCTGTACACCAAAAAAACAGAAATAAAACTGATTAAAAATAAAAAAGACCAAATTCAGAATCAGGAAGAAACTTTTCTGTTCAATACTAATCTTCAATTGATTCAGTCTAATGAGGAAATTCAAAAAATAAATGAACTAATCCAAAAAGATACTGAAATCATTACTCTTCGAAACCGAATTAAAACCGCTTCTGAAAATAAATATAAAAACGGAATATATACTATTAATGATCTTATCAGAGATATTAATATGGAAAATCAGGCATTACAGACTAAAATAATACATGAGATACAATTACTGTTAAGTATCTATAACTATAAAAATATTCAGGGAAATTAAAAACTATCACTTATGATTCGTAATCTACTTATTTTAACCTGCTCCATAATAGTAACCTCCTGTAAACAGAATAAAACAAATTATGATGCTTCCGGTATGTTTGAAGCAACCGAAATCATTGTTTCCGGTGAAACATCAGGAAAGCTGGAAACATTGGATATTACGGAAGGAATGGTCCTGATAAAAAACCAAAAAGTCGGCTCTATTGATAGTATCCAGCTATATCTGAAAAAATTACAGTTGTTAAAAACAAAACAGTCCGTAAATGTCCGCCGACCGGATATTACCGTACAAATAGCTGCTACAAAAGAACAGATTAAAAAAGCCCGATTTGAAAAAAACAGGATCGCTAATCTTTTAAAAGCAAATGCTGCTACACAGAAACAACTGGATGATATCGACTCTCAGTTAAAAGTATTAGAGCAAACCCTGAATGCACAGATCAATACTCTTTCTACTTCTGTAAACAGTCTAAATGAAGAAAGTGATGCTTATCAGATACAAGTCGCTCAAACAGATGATCTGCTAAAAAAATGCCAAATCATCAACCCAATCAACGGAACAGTTTTAGGTAAATATGCCGAAGCCGGCGAATTCATCATTCAGGGCAAGCCTTTATATAAAATAGCTGATACTAAACATTTGTTCCTTCGGGTATATATTGTTTCAGGACAGCTGGATAATATCAGAACAGGACAAAAAGGGACTGTTTTTATCACTCCTTCTAAAGGAGAAGCAAGAAGTTATCCAGGACAAATTACCTGGATCTCAGATAAAGCAGAATTTACGCCAAAAACTATTCAGACAGAGGATGAAAGACAAAATCTGGTATATGCTGTTAAAATAGCTGTCGAAAATACAGACGGATTAATCAAAATAGGAATGTATGGAGACGTCAATTTTAATCAATAACATTACTAAAAATTATAAAGAAGAAACTTTTATTAAGGCTCTAAACGGAATTTCTCTGACCATTAACAAGGGAGAGATATTTGGTATAATTGGTCCTGACGGCTCAGGAAAAACCAGTCTGTTCAGGATCATGACCACTCTACTTCTGCCTGATGAAGGAACCGTATCTGTTGAAGGCTTCGATATTGTAAAGAATTTTAGAGAAATTCGCAATATCATAGGATATATGCCGGGGAAATTTTCTTTATACCAAGATCTGTCAGTACAGGAAAATCTTGATTTTTTCGCTCAGCTGTTTCATACCTCTGTTGAGGAAAACTATGATCTGATCAAAGATATTTATGACCAGATCAAACCGTTTAAAGAACGTAAAGCAGGAAAATTATCCGGAGGAATGAAACAGAAACTAGCTTTATGCTGCGCACTGATCCATAAACCGAGAGTATTATTCCTGGACGAACCCACTACCGGAGTAGACCCC
The DNA here is from genome assembly GCF_058310215.1 of Flavobacterium sp. AK-301. Lineage (NCBI taxonomy): Bacteria > Pseudomonadati > Bacteroidota > Flavobacteriia > Flavobacteriales > Flavobacteriaceae > Flavobacterium > Flavobacterium sp. AK-301. The sequence goes on along the minus strand of NZ_JBZEES010000009.1, from coordinate 57,877 downwards.
GTATCCCGAAAAGAATTTTGGGAAATGCTCAAAAGACTAAAACAACAAGGAATCACAATTCTGGTATCAACGCCTTATATGGATGAAGCAAAATTATGTGACCGTATCGCACTGATACAATCCGGTGAAATACTTTCTGTTAATACTCCTGCTACTATCGTAAAGGAATATAAAAAGACCATATACTCCTTTCGCTGTTCTAAAAACTATCTGTTATTAAACCATTTAAGAACAAATTCGGCAGTACATTCCTGTTATATTTTCGGGGAATATCTCCATGTCACATTAAATGAAGATACTGCAATCACTTTACTAAAAACAGAGCTGGCAGAAGAATATAAAGATTTAGAAACAAAAATAATTGAGCCGGGTATAGAAGATTGTTTTATACAATTAATGAGTAAATAATGGAAAAGATCATACAAATCCATAATCTGACAAAAACCTTTGGTGATTTTACAGCTGTAAACGCTATCTCTTTTGAAGTATCAAAAGGAGAGATTTTTGGCTTTCTGGGAGCTAACGGAGCAGGAAAAACAACCGCAATGCGCATGTTATGCGGTCTGCTCTCCCCTACTTCAGGAGAAGCTTCTGTCGCAGGGTTTAATATTTATAAACAAACGGATAAGATCAAACAAAATATCGGTTATATGAGTCAGCGGTTTTCGCTCTATGAAGATCTTACCATAAAGGAGAACATGAGACTCTTTGGCGGAATATACGGAATGAATAAAAAAGAGATTCAGTTAAAAACAGAAGAATCTTTACAGGAATTGGAGCTGGTCTCTGAAAAAAACACTTTGATAAGCTCACTACCTCTTGGTATAAAACAGAAAGTATCCTTTACCGTTTCAATTTTCCATACTCCAAAAATCGTATTTCTGGATGAACCTACCGGCGGAGTAGACCCTATTACCAGACGAAAATTCTGGGAAATGATTTACCAGGCAGCAGAAAAAGATATTACTGTTTTTGTGACGACACATTATATGGATGAAGCTGAATATTGTAATCGAGTATCTATAATGGTAGATGGCAAAATCAAAGAACTTGATACTCCTTTTCATTTAAAGAAAAAATTTCAGGCAGATACTATAGATGATGTTTTTCAGGCATTAGCCCGTAAAGTAATGTAATAATTTGAAAATAGAATACTCAAAACCTATGAACCAATTTAAAAGTTTTGTAAAAAAAGAGTTCCTGCATATTTTTCGGGATACACGAACAATGCTTATGTTACTGGCAATGCCTATAGCACAACTCCTTATTTTTGGGTTTGCCATTACTACTGAAATCAATAACACTCCCTTTGCTGTACTGGATCAGTCTAAGACAGTTACCTCTGCACAACTGATCGAAAAGATAAGTAAAAATAGCCGATTTAGTCTGATAACCAGTATCTCTTCCTCCAATCAAACTGAAAAGCTGTTTCAGCAGGGAAAAGTAAAATTGATCTTAATTATTCCTTCTGATTTTGACACCAACCTGAACAAACTGAATACTGCGGATGTACAGATACTCATAGATGCCTCAGATCCAAATGAAGCCTCAACAATACGGTCTTATGCAGAACAAATTATCATATTGTATCAGCAGAAGTTATCAAATGGAAATACCCTTCCGACAATAAAGCCTGAAATCAAAATGCTATATAATCCACAGTTAAAAAGCGCCTATAATTTTGTTCCCGGTATCATGGGACTAATACTAATGCTTATCTGCGCCATGATGACCTCTATTTCTATCGTTAAAGAAAAGGAACAGGGCACCATGGAGATTCTGCTGGTCTCTCCTATTAAGCCAATATTTATTATCTTGGCAAAAGTGATTCCTTATTTACTTATTGCTATGACAGATGTAGTCTGCATCCTTCTCCTGTCCGTTTTTGTATTAGATGTACCAGTAATTGGCAATATCTTTTTAGTATTGCTTTTAAGTTTATTATTTACATTCTCAGCTTTATCACTCGGTCTGCTAATATCGTCTGTCACACAGACACAACAAACTGCTATGATGATATCCGGTGTAGGTCTCATGCTTCCCACCCTGTTATTATCCGGACTAATCTTTCCTATTGAAAATATGCCTTGGATATTGCGTATGATCTCAAATATTATCCCTGCTAAATGGTATATTACAGCCATAAAAAATATAATGATTAAAGGTCTGGATTTTTATTCCATTCTAAATGAATGCCTGATCCTTCTGGCAATGACAATCCTATTACTTTTTATTAGTATCAAACAGTTTAGAGAACGATTATAAAACAGTTCTACTTTTTCAGGAAAACACTAGTATTCAGACTATGAGAACATTACCATATTTACTTCAAAAAGAATTCCTTCAGATATTCAGGAATAAAATGATCCTAAGACTGATTATTCTATTACCTGTGATACAGTTATTGATACTTCCGCGGGCAGCTACTTTTGAACAGAAAAATATCGCTTTGAGTATTGTAGATAATGATCGTAGCAGTTCCTCTTTAAAACTAATCGAAAAGATCACTTCCTCCGGATACTTTCAATTATCAGATTATTCAGATTCTTATTCTAAAGCGATCACTGCAATCGAAACCAATAAAGCAGATATAATTATAGAAATCCCTGTTTATTTTGAAAAAGACCTGCAACAGGGAAACAATACTTCTTTAATGCTCTCTATAGATGCTGTTAACGGACAAAAAGCAGGGCTGGGACTAAACTATTTACAACAAATACTGCTGAATTATAACAGCGAATTACTGAATACGGGAAATGCAGTCCCGAATATAAACAGTATAAAAAAGATCAATACTGTTCCTTACTACAGATATAACACTAAAATGGATTATGTGCATTATATGGTTCCGGGTATTTTAGTAATGTTGTTAACACTGATTGGAGGAATGCTGTCTGCTCTTAATATTGTAAAAGAAAAAGAAATCGGAACAATAGAACAGATTAATGTAACTCCCATTTCTAAACCTGTTTTTATTCTGGGAAAACTAATTCCTTTCTGGATAATCGGTTTTTTTATCCTTACAGTTGGAATGGGAATTGCATGGATTGTATATGGTTTATTCCCTTTAGGAAATATCTTAAACCTGTATTTTTTTGCTTTCTTCTATCTTTTAACATTCTCAGGAATGGGACTACTAATTTCAAATCACTCAGATACTCAACAACAGGCAATGTTTGTTTGTTTATTTCTGTTTGTCATATTTTTCCTTTTGAGCGGACTGTATACTCCCATAAGCAGTATGCCGGAATGGGCACAAATTGTAACCCGATTTAATCCCGTTCGTTATTTTGTCGAAGTCATGCGACTAGTCTATATGAAAGGAAGTAATCTGAACGATATTCTTCCTCAATTACTATATACTATCGGTTTTGCTTTCTTTTTTAATATACTGGCAATTTACAGTTATAAGAAAACAAGCTAAAAAATATAGTATTTCTAGGTTAAAAAACCTAAAAAAATCTTTATCTTTAGTAATTACTAACGTATCGTTAGCGCTTAATTTAGAAATAAAAAAATATTTCAAGTTTACAATAAGATTATTTTTATTTCTAAGATATATATCAAACATTTTATTTATTTTTAATAGAATTATAATTATTCATCATAACCCATCAAAAGTATTTATTACCAATACAATTATTATAAAATGAAAAAAATATTTTTATTATCCTGCCTGAGTCTGTTATTTTCCTGTAAAAGTATTCAGACCGGTTCATCAAAAAAATCAACTGCAAACTCTAAAAACAGTTTTTTAAGTTTTAAGAGATTTACAGTACTTGAAACAAATGAAGTCGATACTAATCAGAAGAAAAAAGCTTATGAACTGGGTCAGAGAATGCCTGCCAGTTGTAATACTTCTCAATTAAAAAGGTACACAACAGCAGAAGCGACAGAAGAAGTCATTAATAATATAACTTCGGAAAAACTATCTAAAATATGTAAAAGCATACATAAAAGAAATGGTGATTTTGAAGGAATGGTCTTTATCGAAGCAATCTATGATAAAAGAGAAAAAAGTACAATATACCGATTTAAAGCTACTTATGAAAAAACAGCAATACCAAAAGAAATAAGAGTAACCATGAATGAGGATAATAAGGTATCCGGAATCACTTCAAAAGAATGGAAAGAAAAATATCAATAATACCTCTTACAGAACTTTTATAAGGATTCATTTTTTATATCATTTTAAAAAATCAGATAATCCTACTTTCCAGAATAACGAAGTATCATAACCCAAAGCTCCGTTTTTGACCACTAAAGGAGCATCAAAATTATTCGTATAAAGACCTCCTGTGCCAAGTCCCTGAGGCATTGGACTGTTTTGTAAAAAGGTCCATTGCGCTATCGCATTTAACCCTATATTACTTTCCAAAGCGGAAGTGACCCACCATCCGACACCCTGCTTTTCAGCAAGATCAATCCATTCTTTTGTTCCTTTAAAACCTCCTACCAAGCTCGGTTTTAAAATAATATACTGTGGACGGATCTCTTGTAATACTGCTTCTTTGTTCCTGATTCCAAACACACCTATCAGTTCTTCATCAAGTGCAATATCAATTGGTGTGTTTTTACACAATAAAGACATTTCTTTTCGCTGATTTTTAGCAATAGGTTGCTCTATACTATGAATTTTAAATTCTGCTAAACAATTCAGCTTATCTAGTGCATCTTCTGGTTTAAAAGCACCGTTAGCATCTACTCTTATTTCTATTTGTTCAGAAGTAAAATTTTCTCTGATGAAACGCAATAACGAAAGCTCTGCGTCAAAATCAATAGCTCCTATCTTTAATTTGATACAGTTATAGCCAATTGCCAGTTTCTCCTCTATCTGCTCCTTCATATAATCCGCCTCTCCCATCCAGACCAGACCATTAATCGGAATTGTTTTTTTACCCTGCGTAAAAGCAGAAGGAAATAATAAAAACGGATTTTCACTTTCCAAAGACTGAAAAGCTGTTTCCATACCAAACTGTAAAGAAGGAAACTCTTGTAAAACATTCCATAACACTTCTTTTCCTAAATGAATATTTTCACAGATCCACTGTAATTTTTCTTCATAATCAGAACGATCATCAATACTCAAACCTCTTAGAATACCACATTCTCCTATTCCTTTTCTCCCTTCCTTTTCAAGAAGAATGAACCAAGTCTCTTTTTCAGTCATCACCCCTCTGGAAGTACCGCTTGGTCTTTTAAAATTAAGTAAATATTTATGATAAGATGCTTTCATAATTAGTTGATAATATATAATTGATAGTTGATAGTCTCAGTTCACAATATCCCAAAAAACTTTGCGACTCTGTAACTTTGTGAGAAAAATCCCTTTGCGAACTTTGCAGTTAAATTCACTTTTCACCTCTTAAAAAACTATAAATTATACATTATCAACTGTAAACTATAATTCTATAGAACTCCCTATTTCCAGTAGCATCAAATCTTTTCCTTTATCAAAGAATTTACGCTTTGAAGCCTCATGATCAATCTCTATATAACCGAAAGTGTCAAAGTGATATCCTAATATCTTATCACAGGCAACAAAATCAGAGGCAATAATAGCATCCTCTACATCCATTGTAAAATTATTACCAATAGGAAGAATTGCCAGATCCAGTTTAGTACGTAAAGGAATCTGTTTCATATCCATAGTCAGAGCAGTATCTCCTGCTATATAAACATTTTTATGCTCTCCTTCGATAACGAAACCTCCCGGCTGACCACCATAAGAACCGTCAGGGAAAGAACTACTGTGAACTGCTACAACATATTTAAGTCTTCCAAATTCAAAATCCCAACTACCTCCATGGTTCATAGCATGTGTTTCATACCCTCTTTTATTGTAATAATCTGCTATTTCTGCATTAGAAACAATAACAGCTCCTGTTCTGGTTGCAATCTGCTCTACATCAAATGTATGATCGTTATGAGCATGTGTTACTAATATATAATCTGCTTTAAGAGTATTTACATCTATATGTGCTGCTTTTGGGTTTGCACTGATATAAGGATCAACGATAATATTAATATCATCTACCTCAATACCCAGACTTGCATGCCCATAAAATGTTATTTTCATAATATATTTTTAAAAGATTAAACAAATTGACAATAAAAATGTCACTGTAAAAGTACTCAAAGCCAAGACTTTTAACTGTGGATCTAATGCTCTCGGTTCTTTATTATTATAAACTATTCTCAAGTGATTCAGTAAAGGGAAAAAAGCAATAACAAACAGATACTGATCAATTCTGAATTTGGACAAAATAGCAAAAATCAGAAATAGACATAAAGCTCCCAATATTAAAAAATAATGATAATTTTTTGCTGTTGTACTACCTAATTTCACTACCAGAGTATTCTTACCTACTTTTGCATCAGAAACAACATCTCTCATATTATTTAAATTCAAAACTCCAACACTTAGCAAACCAATAGCTGCTGCAGGATAGATCAATAAATAATCAATATGTTTTGCAAAAAGAAAATAAGTCCCTAATGTACTTACCAGACCAAAAAAGATAAAAACGAACAGATCGCCAAAACCACTATATCCGTAAGCGTTTTTCCCTACTGTATATTTAATAGCGGCTAAAATAGCTAAAACTCCCAGTATCATAAAGAAAATACTATATCCTAAATATTTAGTTCCAAAAGAAAAATAGATCAGAAGTAAAGCACTGATAAAGGACAGAACAGCAGCTACAATAATTCCTTTTTTCATTTCTTTAGCAGTAATTGCACCACTCTGAACCGCTCTCATGGGACCTATTCTGTTCTCATTATCTGTCCCTTTCACCCCATCTCCATAATCATTTGCAAAATTAGAAAGAATTTGTAACCCTAAAGTCGTTAATAAAGCAAACCCAACTATTTTCCAGTTAAAATAGGATTGCGACAAAGCGTAGAAACTTCCTAATATAATCCCTGAAACAGATAAGGGCAATGTACGTAAACGGGCAGCTTCAACCCACGCTTTTGTATTATTCATATATTTTTTAATTAATAGTTTCTTTTCAATTGATAATTAATAGTTTTCAATATTGCATATTTTCTTTGTCCCTTTGAACCTCCTATAAGACTTTCGGACCTTCGGCTTTAGACTTACTCAAGGTATCCACTTAATATCTTTAAAATTTGGTTTTCTCTTCTCTAAAAAAGCGTTTCTTCCTTCCTTAGCTTCATCAGTCATATACGCTAAACGGGTCGCTTCTCCAGCAAAAACCTGCTGCCCCACCATCCCATCATCAGTAGCATTCATTGCAAATTTCAACATCTTGATAGAAGTAGGTGATTTTTGAAGAATTTCCTGCGCCCATTCAAAAGCAGTATCTTCTAATTCTGCATGTGGAACTACTGCATTTACCATTCCCATATCAAAAGCTTCCTGAGCAGAATAGTTTCTTCCTAAGAAAAAGATCTCTCTGGCACGTTTCTGACCAACCATTTTTGCTAAATAAGCAGACCCGTAACCTCCGTCAAAACTAGTAACATCAGCATCAGTTTGTTTAAAAATAGCATGTTCCTTACTGGCTAATGTCAGGTCACAAACAACATGTAAACTATGTCCTCCACCAACAGCCCATCCGGGAACAACTGCAATAACTACTTTTGACATAAAACGGATCAGACGTTGTACTTCCAGAATGTTCAGACGATGCATACCGTCTTCTCCAACATATCCCTGATGTCCGCGAGCTCTCTGATCTCCTCCACTACAAAAAGAATAAATACCATCTTTACTTGACGGCCCTTCTGCAGAAAGCAAAACTACCCCTATTGAAGTATCTTCCCTTGCATCTAAAAACGCATCAAATAATTCACTTGTGGTCTTAGGGCGAAAGGCATTTCGAACATCTGGTCTATTAAAAGCAATCCTTGCAACACCGTCTAACTTTTTATAAGTAATATCATCGTATTCCTTTACCGTTTTCCAATTCAGTTTAGTCATAATTCTTAATTTTAGGGTAAATTTAAAGCATTTTTTACAATCTACTCCTATTCTTAATTTCAATTTGTAATGAAAAAAAAAATCTTAGATGCTATACTCAGAAATACAGTATTATCAGATTATTTACAAACTTATGAATTCCAATTTATTATTCGTGCCGGACACTAAAACATTGCCCTTTATGATCTCAGAAAACGGAGAAATCTTATTTCAACACACAATATAAGTGTTTTTCAAGTCAATCTAATTTTTAATTAACTTTGATTAAAACAATACTTGAAATAATTATTAAAAAAGAGTAACTTTGTCTAAGAATAAATAACATTTGAAATGAATATCTATGAAAAATAAAGCTTTAATAATTATAGATTATACTTATGATTTTATTGCTACTGACGGGAAACTGACCTGTGGAAAACCGGGACAATTAATCGAAATCGATATTCTTAATCTGGCAGAAAAATTCAGATCTGAAAAAGAGCAGATAATAATTGCTTCTGACAAACACGAACTAAATGATCCTTTCCATCCTGAAACAAAACTGTTTCCGCCTCACAATATTGTAAACACAAAAGGAAGAGAACTTTACGGAAAAATTTCAGACTGGTACAATCAGAATAAGAACAATACACTTATTCATTTTATGGATAAAACTAGATACAGTGCTTTTGCAGGCACTGATCTGGATATTTTCTTACGAGCAAGAAATATATCCGAAATACATATATCCGGTGTCTGTACAGATATCTGCATTCTTCACACACTAGTAGATGCATATAATTTGGGGTATAAAATAGTCGTTCATAAAAACACCGTTGCAAGTTTTAATTCTACAGGGCATAAATGGGCTCTGGAACATTTTAAAAATGTTTTAAATGCAGATATAATTTAAAAACAAAATAATAATGTATATTATAGTATTATTAATAGTAATTCTTTCATGTATTATAGGTTATTTTCTATTTTATGTAATTAAGAACCAAATAAAATATAATCCTAAAGATGAATATTTTAAAGTAACAGATCCTAATATTATATATGAGTTAATAGACCTTCAGTTTTTGTATTCAACTTATAAAACAGAAGAAGGAATAATCTACAAAAGCTCTTTACAAGAAGCCAAGATGCATTATTTATACAAAAAATTAAAAGTGCTATTAAAAAAAGATATTGTTTATATCTCTACTGAATTCAAAGCCTTTTTCAACGAATAATCAGCAACTATAATTCTTTTTTAAAATTTATTAGTGCTTAACTAAAGCTAAAATAGGATGATACAAATCTTAAAAAACCTTTTTACCAGAGATCTGGAAAAGCTAAAGGAAGAAATTAACCTATAATTCTGATGAAAAAACAATATGGATCACCCATCTTGCCTATCATCTGGGACAGGCAAATTATCACAGAAGACTTTTAGACCATCCATAAAGATGTAAAATGTAAAAAAGGAAACTAAATTTAGAATATATTTTATATACAGAACATCGTAAATGTCTTTCTTCTTGTTTCTTGACTCTTTGATCTAAAAAACTAATTTTCTTTAACCAGATAAATACCATCTTCTTTTATTTCAATCAGCTTTTGTTTAAAAAGGGATCCGATCGCTTTCTTAAATGTCTTTTTGCTCATTTTAAGAACCGTTTTAATATCTTCCGGATGACTACTGTCATTTAATCTTAAAAAACCTCTGCTAGCTCTTAATTCATTCAATATCTTTTCTGCATTTGGCTCAATATTTTCATAACCCAACTTTTGCAATGAAACATCTATTTTATTATCCGGTCGGATATTCTTAATAATGCCTCGCATACGATCACCTGTACGGATATCATCATAAACCTCATCTTTATATAATAGCCCTTTATGTTGTTCATTAATAATAACATTAATACCCACTTCAGTAATATGAGAAACGATCAGATCGACTTCTTCAAATTTTTCGACTGTAAGATGGTCATTATTCAAAAACTGATTCGTTTTACTTGAAGCCACTAAACGATTAGTCTTTTCATCCATATACAGATAAACCAGATAGCGCTTTCCTTTCTCCATGGGTCTTGCCTGTTCCTTAAAAGGTACCAGAATGTCTTTTTCCAGACCCCAGTCCATAAAAGCCCCTACCTGATTGACATAATTGACTCTCAGCAAAGCAAATTCATTTAATAATATATAAGGCTCAAGCGTTGTTGCAACAGGTCTTTCTTCATGATCCAGATAAACAAAAACAGTTAGTTCATCCCCTATCTCAAATTCTCTCGGAACATATTTGTTCGGCAAAAGAATATCTTCATTTTCATTTCCGTTACCTAAAAAAAGTCCTACTTGAGTGTCTCTTAAAATGGTAAGTGTATTATATTTCCCTATTTCAATCATCTTTCTTATTTATTTTCAAAGATGCAAAGTTACAAAGTTTCAGGCTGTAAGATCAAAAAACCTATTAAATAAAAAAAGCACTACAGTTTGTAGTGCTTTTATCCTTATTGTTTGATGATAATTATTTATTATAAACAGCTTCTTTTTTAAAGTGTACTGTTAATAAATAATATACTACCACTCTATATTTATTTTTATTAGAACGACCGTATTTTTCAAGTACCGCATCAATTGCTTTATCTAATTCCGGACTGTTAGCTAATCCTAATTTTTTAATTAAGAAGTTATTTTTAACAGTGTCTAACTCTTTCTGGTCAGTTCCTGCAACTGTAGAAGAATCTGCATTATAAATAGATGGTCCGCATCCAACTGTTACTTTTGTCAACAGATCCATGTTCGGAGTTACACCACACTTATCCTTAAGATCTGCGGCATACTTTACAATTAATTCGTCTCTTTTGCTCATAGTTTTAAATTTTTATTTTGTAAATAAGATTTATACTTCTACCAAATGTACGGAAAATAAATACAATATGCGAACAATTTGACTAATAAATTAAGACAGATTCTTAAAGTAATTAATGAGAATATCATTGTTAATTTTAGTTGGTGTAAAAATTTCAAAAATAGCAGGCTGTTGCTCTTCTTTATAAAAAATATCTAAGGTTGATTTAATCTCTTCTTCATTCTGAGCTGTATAATAGCTAAACCCAAACATTTTTGCCAGATGTTCTGCTGTAAGATGGTGAGACGTTTCAAAATAAGTATTAAAAACAGGACTTTCCTTATGTCCGGGAAGAATCCTGAAAATACCTCCTCCTCCATTATTAATCAGTATGATCCTAAAATTTTCAGGAATATAACTATTCCATAAAGCATTACTGTCATAGAAAAAACTAATATCTCCGGTAATCAGAATCGTTTGTTTTCCATTAACTGTGGCAGCCCCCACTGCGGTAGAAGAACTTCCATCTATACCACTCGTACCTCGATTGCAAAACACCTCAACTGAAGGATCAATATCAAACAACTGCGCATATCGTATCGTAGAACTGTTACTTAACTGAAGCTGACTACCCTTTGGTAAACCCGGAAGAATCTTTTCAAACACCTTAAAGTCAGAAAAAGGAACAGAAGCAAGATACTGATTATGTTTTTCCCTTCTGACTTTGTTGATCACTTCTAAATTGAGTTTATAATCACTTTTTACAAAAATAGTCAGAGGCAAAAAGGTTTTGAAAAATAACTGAGGAGTAACTACAAAATGTTTGCTCAGACACTGATAGGTATCATAAGCTCTCAGCATATCAATATGCCAGTGCTGCTGCGGTTTATAATTACGTAAAAAAGCCTTAATTCTTTTAGAAACAACCATTCCTCCAAAAGTAACCAGAATTTCCGGCTGAAAAGCTTCAAAATCCTGTGATGTAAATGGCGTTATAATAGTATCAATACTATTTAAAAAAGAAGAGTGATGTAAATTAGAAGTTATTTCTGTCATTACTACAACAGAAGGATCCTGTACCAGTTGATTGATTATTTCCCTATCAATCTGATCCGGTTCATTCACACCCACCAAGATCAATTTTTTAGTTGCTTTATTCCAGCTTTCTGCAAAAGGAGATAAATCTGAAACAGTAACTGTCTTTTCTTCTTCCTGAAAAGGAATAACAGACGGATGAACTGCTAATTCAGAAACCGTTTCATATAAAGGCTCCTCAAAAGGAGCGTTAATATGTACCGGTCCTTTCTGTGAAAGAGCCGTATTAATTGCTTCATTTATTCTAATATCATTTTCTTTTTCAAATACAATATCATTTTTCAGATTTGCATTATACAGAGAGTGATTCAGATATACATTCTGCTGACGGATCGTTTGTCCATCGCCAATATCTATTTTTTCAACAGGTCGATCTGCTGAAATGACAATTAACGGAATCTGACTGTAAAAAGCTTCTGCAACAGCCGGATAATAATTCAATAATGCAGAACCGGAAGTACAGACAACCACTACCGGTCTGTGAATCTGCTGTGCAATTCCCATTGCAAAAAAAGCAGCACACCGTTCGTCTGCTATACTGTAACATTTAAAACTAGGATCGCTTACAAAGCCTATGGTTAATGGTGCATTTCGTGAACCCGGAGAGATCACAATATCAGTGATTCCTTTAGCTAAACAAATCTGAATTATACTTTGTGCCAAAGGTATTTTAGGATAAATCATTATACTTTTAAAGTTGGTTTTGAATACTTATTTTAATTTGTGTGCTTTCAGAATCTAAAAGACAAACAAAGTTAAACCGAAATTATGGATAAATTAACTGACACCATCAGATTATTCAATTTATAGATAACCAAATCATTGTCTGACCTACAAAAGATAAAGTTATGCAGACTTTGGAAAGTAAAAAACTACCTTTAATAGGTTAAAAATAAATATATCTCTGTCCAAAAAAATAAAATCATTCATAATAAAATGTATTTATTTAATATACAGAATATAAAATTCAATGAATTAAATTTACCTTTTACTAGTATATTGTTAATAAAAAACCTTAATTATAGTAAGTTTACCCCTATTAATTCAAAAAATTAAATTTAAGATGAAAAAAATATTTTTAGGGTTATTAAGTTTATCTCTTTTTAGTACTGTTTTTTCTCAGACCAGTATCGGCACACATACTCCCGAAGGTGCTCTGGACATCTCTTATCCTGATAATAAATGGGGCTTAGTTCTTCCTCAGATTAATCAAGCAGAGAATACCGAAAATCCTACAGGGAAGCCTATAAAACAAGGAACTGTTGTTTATGATCTGAAAGAGAAGTGTATTAAATATTATAATGGCTTAAAATGGAGCGGATGCTTATTAGGAGAATCTATTCTTAATCCTATAAATCTGGAATGTAGTTCAGCTGTTCTGAATAAAGATATTATTGCTAATTCCCCAATCGCTACCGGAACAACAGTTTCCATTCCTTATTTTAATAAAGGAGAGATTCTGGAGTATGATGGGTCTATCACTCTTGAATCAGAGGGTGTAACCGGATTGATGGCTGCTCCTATTTCGAATTTTTTTAATAAAGGTTCAGGTAATTTAGTGTTTTTTATTTTCGGAACTGCTTCCGCTAAAGGTGAAGCCAAATTTTCTTTGAATATAGCAGGAATAAATTGTGAGTTTATTATTACTGTAAAGAATAATACAACAACTAATCCTATTCTTGCTTGTGATATGAATAATCAATTAAACTCTGCCACACTAAATGGTAAACATATAATAAACGGAGAAGAAGTGATGGTTACTTATACTACTTCAAATGTAAAAAATTATGCGAATTCAGGAACTTCTTGTAATACGCGTCTGGCACCAAATAAAGGTTTCCATTTAGGGTATAATAATACGCCCAGCAGCATTACCATTACCTTTTCCCGTCCTGTAACCAATGTAGGAGTCGCTTTTATATCTGCACAACCTGGCGAAGTGTTTACCTTTACAACAAATGGAACGAAACCAATTAAACTAGGAGTTGATAGTACTTGCGCTGACAGAATCAGCATAAATGGTAATAAAATAAGCTTCCCGGGGAACTTCGTAGGAGGAGATATTAATGTAGGCGGAACATCGTTTACAGTGTTAAAAATTGAACATAATGGAAAAGAATTAGGTGCTATATTCGCTTTCTGTTTTAATAGCACCAGTACTATATAAATAATAAAAATTTTAATTTATATATTTTAAACCATAGATAGATTTAGAACCTGTGGTTTTTTGCTCTTTTTCCGGATATATTAATTCTTTTTTTTGGTGGTTTTTTTCAACTGTTTTTTATTTTTTCTACTATTTAGATGATTGTCTTGATTTTACATGCCAGAAATCAAATTTAATATATTTAATTTTAACTAATATTTTGTTTTTTGTTTATAAAAAAACCTAATATTTCTTTCTTATAATTTATGACTCCTTTTGCCCCCTCTTTTCAACCTTTTAATCAATTATATCTATTATGTTCGTACTCTCAAATTCTAAAAGTTAGATAAATTAAAATGAAAAAGTTGTTTTCCGTACTATTAAGTCTATTATTTTTTACTATTGTTTTTTCTCAGACCAGCATCGGCACACATATACCTGAAGGTGCTCTGGACGTCTCTTATCCTAATAATAAATGGGGCTTAGTTCTTCCTCAGATTGATCAGGCAGAGAATACCAAGAACCCTACAAAGAAACTTGTAAAAGAAGGAACTATAATTTATGATCTAGAAGAAAAATGTATTAAATATTTTAACGGCTCTAAGTGGAGCGGGTGCATGTTAGAAGAATTTATTTCTAATCCTTTAAACCTAAAATGCAGTTCTGCTATTGTAAATAACGATATTATTACTAACTCTCCAGTCCCTGACGGAACAGTAGTTATAATTCCTTATTTAAATAAAGGAGATGTTCTCGCTTATGAAAAGTTGACTATTCAATCTGAAGGTATAACCGGATTGAATGCTATTCTTTTTCCGGGTTCTTTTGAAAAGGATTCAGGCAATCTGGTATTTTTTATTTCAGGAACTCCTTCTGCTAAAGGTGAGGCTAAATTTCCTTTGAGTATAGCAGGAGTACATTGTGAGTTTGTTATTACCGTAAAGGAGGATACAGTGATTATTCCTAATCCTATTAGCCTGGAATGCAGTTCTGCTATTCTAAATAATGATATTATTACAAATTCCCCAATTCCTAATGGAACAGTAGTTATTATTCCTTATTTAAATAAAGGAGAGATTCTTGCTTACGAAAAGTTGACTATTCAATCTGAAGGTATAACCGGATTGAATGCTATTCTTTTTCCGGGTTCTTTTGAAAAGGATTCAGGCAATCTGGTATTTTTTATTTCAGGAACTCCTTCTGCTAAAGGTGAGGCTAAATTTCCTTTGAGTATAGCAGGAGTACATTGTGAGTTTGTTATTACCGTAAAGGAGGATACAGTGATTATTCCTAATCCTATTAGCCTGGAATGCGATGCAGCTGTTCTGAATAAGGATATTATTGTTAACACCCCAGTCCCTACCGGAACAACAGTTTCCATTCCTTATTTTAATAACGGAGAGATTCTGGCGTATAATGGGGGGTCTATCGAACTTAAATCAGAGGGTGTAACCGGATTGATAGCTTTTCCCGTTTCTAATTCTTTTAATAAGGGTTCAGGTAATTTAGTCCTTTTTATTATCGGAGCTCCTTCTGCCAAAGGTGAAGCTAAATTTTCTTTGAGTATAGCAGGAATAAATTGTGAATTTAGTATTATTGTAAAGGGTACTACAACAACTAATCCTAATCCTACCCCTACTCTTACTTGTGACATAAATAATCAATTAAACTCTGCCACACTAAATGGTAAACATATAATAAACGGAGAAGAAGTGATGGTTACTTATACTACTTCAAATGTAAAAAATTATACAAATTCAGGAAATTCTTGTAGTACGTTTCTGGCACCAAATAAAGGTTTCCATTTAGGGCATAATAATGCGCCCAGCAGTATCACCATTACCTTTTCCCGTGCTGTAACCAATGTAGGAATCGCTTTTATATCTGCACAACCTGGCGAAGTGTTTACCTTTACGACAAATGGAACGAAACCAATTAAACTAGGAGTTGATAGTACTTGCGCTGACAGAATCAGCGTAAATGGTAATAAAATGAGCTTCCCGGGGAACTTCGTAGGAGGAGATATTAATGTAGGCGGAACATCGTTTACAGTGTTAAAAATTGAACATAACGGAAAAGAATTAGGTGCTATATTCGCTTTCTGTTTTAATAACGCCAATACTTTATAAATACTAAAAAATATAATTAATATATTTTAAACCACAAGTTCTAAACTTGTGGTTTTTTTTATTCTTTCCCCTTATTTCTTCCGGCAAAGTCATGCAGACTTTGGAACGTAAAAAACTACACTTAAAAAATTAAAAACAAGCCTATTACTAGAACATCTCTGCTTCAAAAAAAACTATCTATAACAATTTGTCTTTATTTTATATACAAATTATCACATTTAATGAATTAAATTTAATTTTACTAGTATTTTGTTAATAAAAAAACCTAATCGTAGTAAGTTTACCCCTATTAATTCAAAAAAATAAATTTTAAGATGAAAAAGATGTTTTTGGAGTTATTAAGTCCATTTGTTTTTACTACTGTTTTTTCTCAGACCAGTATCGGCACACATATTCCTGAAGGTGCTCTGGACATCTCTTATCCTGATAATAAATGGGGTTTAGTTCTTCCTCAGGTTGATCAGGCGGAGAATACCGAAAATCCTACAGGAAAACCTATAAAACAAGGAACTATTGTTTATGACCTGAAAGAGAAGTGTATTAAATATTTTAATGGTACAGAGTGGAGCAAATGTTTATTAGGAGGATCTATTCCTAATCCTTTAAATCTGGAATGCAATTCAGCTGTTCTGAATAAGAATATTATTGTTAATTACCCAATCTCTACCGGAACAATAGTTTCCATTCCTTATTTTAATATAGGAGAGATTCTGGCGCATGAAGGAGCTACTATTCAATCTGAGGGTGTAAGCGGATTGATAGCTACTCTTATTCCGGGTTCTCTTGACAAGGGTTCAGGAGATCTGATATTTTTTATTTCAGGAACTCCTTCTGCCAAAGGTGAAGCTAAATTTCCTTTGAGTATAGCAGGGGTAAACTGTGAGTTTATTATTACTGTACAGCATTATACAGAAATTGAAGCACCGGATATAACTAATCTTACTTGTGATCAAAATAATCAATTAAACTATGATACATTAAAAGGTAAACATATAATAAACGGAGAAGAAGTGACCGTTACTTATACTTCTACAAATGTAACTGCTCGTACTGAAAAAGTTTTTAGCTGTAATGTGACTACAATAGATAACAGTTTATGGTTAGGACGTAGTAATAAACCCAGCATTCTTACTATTACTTTTTCCCATCCTGTAACTAATATAGGAATTGCTTTTAGAGGTGCAGAGAATGGGGAAGTGTTTACCTTTACGACAAAAGGAAATCAACCCATTCAACTAAAAAGCAATAGTTCTTGCCAAGACAAAATCAGTATAACTGATAATATATTAAGTTTCCAGAGAAGCACGATTGTGGTGGGGGGAAATATTACTGTGGGGGGAGAATGGTTTACAGAGTTAAAAATTGAACATAACGGAGCAAAAAATGGTTCATTATTCACTTTCTGTCTAAATAACGCCAATGCTTTATAAATAATAAAAAAATTAAACTCCTGTATCTAATATACAAACCATCTTTAAAAAGATGGTTTGTATATTCAATTCTATTTTAAAATCAACTTTTAATCCAATTCACAATCTCAGCATCCGCTGGTAATGTTTTCGGGCTGATTACTTTTACTAATTTTCCATTTTCATCTAACAGATACTTCTGGAAATTCCACTCCACTTCTGAATCCTTAAATCCATTTTTTACCTTTTCGGTCAAAAACTGATATATCGGATCCATATCATCTCCTTTTACTGAGATCTTACTCATCATAGGAAATGTTACTCCATAATTCTGCTCGCAGAAAGCTGCTATATCTTCATTGGTTCCAGGTTCTTGTGACATAAAGTTATTTGCCGGAAACCCTACAATAACAAAATTACTGTTCTTATACAAATCATATAAAGCCTGTAAATCTTTATATTGTGGTGTTAAACCACACTTTGAAGCGGTATTAACAATCATAATTTTCTTTCCTTTTAATGAAGCAAAATCAAAAACCTCTCCATAAAGGTCTTTTACTTTGAATTGATAGATATTTTGTTTACTCATAGGAATTGATTTTTCATTGGTTACTGCAACATCTTTTTTGATCTGAGCCTGATTCTGACAACTTATTAAAATCATCAAAGCACAAGCTCCAATTACTACTTTTTTCATAAATATATTGTATTTAGGTCTGTAATTGAATATATAAAATTAATTAAAAAAAAATCAGTTTCCAATTCTCAGTACTCAATTTCCAGTATACTGTATACAGCTTCCTGTATACAGTTCTCAGTATTAAGTATTCGACATCCAAAACTATCAACTATCAATTGTTAATTGTATACTGAAAACTAATAATTTATTTCTTATAGTACTTCTTATATTTATAATAAGAGAACGCTCCTAATATGGCTACAAAAAGTAACGAATAATATACAAAACTTGGTGTTACTACTTTATCGCCACTTGCATAGGAATGTAAACCAGTCAGATAAAAATTCACTCCAAAATAAGTCATCACAATACTTGAAAAAGCAACAATACTAATTAGATTAAAAAACCATCTTCCTCTCAGAGCGGGTACAAGACGCATATGAATTACAAAAGCATAAATCATTATACTAATCAGTGCCCAGGTCTCTTTTGGATCCCATCCCCAGTAACGTCCCCAGCTTTCATTAGCCCATTGTCCTCCTAAAAAGTTACCAATCGTAAGCATAACGAGACCAACAGTTAATGCCATTTCATTAATATAAGTAATCTCCTGAATATTCAGATCCATTCTTGTTTTATTCTCTTTTGTTGTAAAGATCATTAACAATAATGAAACAACACCTAATATCATTCCTAAAGTAAACGGTCCATAACTTGCTACAATTACTGAAACGTGGATCATTAACCAATAAGAATCCAGTACAGGCACAAGATTTCCGATTGCCGGATCCATCCAGTTCAGATGTGCTACCCACAGAATAATTGCAGCTACAAAGGCTGTAGAAGCAACAGTAAGATGTGATTTTCTTCCAAAAATAAGTCCAAACAGCATAGTAGCCCAACCCACATAAATAATAGATTCATAAGCATCGCTCCATGGTGCGTGACCTGAAATATACCAACGCACAATCAGACCTAAAGTATGCAATACAAACAGAACACCTATAATTACATGACATACTTTTATGGTAATTTTTAGTACTTTATTCTTATCATTGAATATTCTCAGAATAGTGAAGATAAACATGAATATACCTCCTAAAAGATACAGTTTATACAGATTCTTAAAAACATCATATTTGTTATACAGTATTTCTGATTTTATTTTGTTCTCAGTAGGTCGTACCTCTGCTCCGTACTTTATCTGGAATTTACTAATGCTTCCTAAAAGTTCATCTGCTGTTTTATAACCATTCGTTTTTCTTGCTTCATTCAAAGAAGAAACATACATCGGTAAAATATTTTTAACATACAGTGAGTCAATCCCTTTTATAGGTGCTTCATTCAGTTCTAAATAAGAAACCCATTTATTATTCTCATCATAAGGAATCGGAAATATTTTTAATATTCTACCACTCAAAGCAGAGTATAATAAATTTACTTTCTGATCTGCTTCGATGAAATCTTTCTGAAACTGGTTCGGAACTGCTTCCTTATAAGCATTCTCCAGTTGTTTTGTCAATTTATAGTTACCTCTATCATCAAAGAAACTTACTAAAGGAGCATATTTTGCTTTACTCTCCAGATTCAGTATTTTTCTGATACTGTCATTTCCTCTTTTCAGATAAATCAAAGGTACATTATACCATACCTGAGGAAATTGTGTCATTGATAAAAAGACCTGATCGGAATTCAGTCCTTTATAATGATCCTCATGGCTTACTTTTCTCAATAATTCCGAAGAAAAAGTATTAACCGGTTTCATTCTTCCGCGATCATCCTGAATAATCATTCTTCCAAACTGAGCCGCATGATTATTAGATACAGAAAGACTTGTAATAATAGAATCCAGTTGTTTCTCTGTAGGCAGTTGATGTGCTGTATGATTATCTTGTGCAAAACCACTAAATCCGAACAATAAGACCAAAATAGTCATTAATTTCGCTTTTTTCTCTTTTACTTTATTCAGTTTTGCTTTCAGATCTCCAAAACGGGTATTTTTATCAAACAAAATAACTAGCATAGACAGATATAAAAGAGTATAACCGATATAAGTGATCCAGGTTCCCCAGAAATCATGATTTACGGACAACACGGTTCCCTTCTCATCCGGATCGAAAGAAGCCTGAAAGAAACGATACCCTCTGTGGTCTAAAATATTATTCATATAAATTCTCGCATCAAAGTTTCCTTCTTCTTTATCTTCAACGGTTACCTGACTCTCAAAAGAAGAATAACTTTTCTCCGTTCCCGGATATTTTGCTGCAATAAACTTATTCAGTTTAATATCAAAAGGTAATATATATACCTTACTTCCATAAAACAGTGTGAATTCTAAACCACCCACTTTATAGACTTGCGGTTGTCCCATTTTACCTTTTGCACCTAATAAAGAAACTAATTTTTGTTCATTACCTACTTTTATTGTTACCTGTAAAGCATCATCTGTTTGTTTATCTTTATAATCGTTATTTGATTTAAAATCCACAATTCCTTTAACCGCAGGCTCTGGAAAAACAAATTGAGCGCCTCCCAAATCATAAAGTGAACGCAATATTAAAGGCTGTACAGAATCTTTGGCAACACTTCCTTTAAACTGGTCTGCCATACGCATAAAATTACCTTCAAAAGGGGTTTGAATAGTATAAGCATCTCCAATTTTAGTGATATTGATAGCACCTTCCGTAGGCTTATTAAACGCATATAACATATTATGGATACTTTGTACTTCTCCTTCTTTTAAAAAATGTTCATGACGATTTCCTTCTCCCGCTTCTACCATTTTAAAATAGAATATACCATTTGGATCTTCCTTAATATATTCTGTTGCTCCCATTATGAAATTATCATATTGAACTTCAAACGGTGTATCGCTGAACTTATCTTTTATAGAAAAATCATTTTTAGTAGCTGCAGATAATAATAAATGTTTTTCGTAAGATTTACGTTTTAATTCTCCTTTATAATCTCCATCAACAAAAACAGTCAGATAGGTCTTATCTGAAAAAACCTGATTTTCTGTTGCCCCTACTCTGATTGGCATCATTCCTTCATAACTGATATAACGAGTTATAAATGCCCCTATCAATATAAAAATGAACGCAAGATGCAATATTAAAGTAGACCATTTTTCTTTTTTATATAGCTGGTATCTTTTAATATTACCAAGGAAATTAAGCAGAAATAAAACCATAATGGTTTCAAACCACCAGGCATTATAAATCCAGATACGAGCAGTATCTGTATTATAAGCATCTTCAACAAATGTTCCAATTGCCATTGCTAAAGCAAAAGCTAGAAATAAGAACGCCATTAACCTGGTAGAAAATAAAAGAGAAAATATTTTTTTATCCATGAGTGGGAAGTTATTTTTTAAAACTCATGCAAAAGTAAGTAAAATAGTTTTAAAGAAATGAGGTTTTAACAGATCACAGAACATAGTATCTACTAGCATTTTCAATGGTTTAACAAAAGTTTATGCTTTAGAATTAAGAAAAATGATCTTTATAAACTCTCCCCTTCTTTAACTTTATAACTTTACAATATCTCATCCTCATTTTTTTTCAATAATTTAGCCCCATGATTAAAATCAGCATTATAGGATCCGGAAATGTAGCTCAACATTTGATAACAGCCTTTATGAAAAGTACTGCTATTGAGGTAGTACAGATCTATGCAAGACATAAAGAAACTATTTCAACTGTTTTTCCCGAAATAAAAATCACGAATAACTTTAATGAACTAGCAGAGGCAGACCTGTATATTATATCTGTAAGTGATGATGCTATTGCCGAAATATCTTCTCAACTCCCTTTTCAGAATCGTTTAGTGGTTCACACTTCCGGAAGTGTTCCGCTGGAAGCACTGGACAATAAAAACAGAAAAGGCGTGTTTTATCCTCTACAGACCTTTACAAAGAACAAAACAGTAGATTTTAAAACAATCCCTATTTGTCTGGAAAGCGAACATAAAGAAGACTTTATCATTTTAGAAAGAACAGCACAAGCTGTTACAGATAAAATCTATCCTATTTCTTCAGAACAAAGGAAAGCATTACATGTTGCAGCTGTTTTTGTGAATAATTTTGTGAATCATCTATATCAAATTGGCAATGAAATATGTATTGAAAATGAGGTCCCATTTAATATTTTAAAACCCCTTATTATAGAAACTACGAATAAAATCATGAGTCTCTCTCCTAAGGAAGCCCAAACCGGTCCTGCCAGAAGAAAAGACCAACAGACTATTAATAAACATATTGCCTTTTTAGACAATAAGCTCTATAAAGAAATTTACAAAAATCTAACACAATCCATACAAACAGATCATGGCACAAAGCTATAAGGAATTAATGAACGATATTACTACATTTATTTTTGATGTAGATGGTGTTCTTACAGACAGTACAATAACAGTTACTACAAACGGTGAAATGTTGCGCACAATGAATATAAGAGATGGTTATGCCATTAAAACGGCTGTAGAAAGCGGTTATAATGTATGTATCATATCCGGAGGAAGTAATGAAGGAGTTCGTGTAAGAATGAGAGGGCTCGGCGTTACCGATATTCATCTGGGAACACCGAATAAAGTTGAAACCTTTGATGAATATACCGATATTTATAAGATCAAACCAGAACAGGTATTATATATGGGAGATGATATTCCAGATTATCATGTCATGCAGTTAGTAGGATTACCAACCTGTCCCCAAGATGCCAGTCCGGAAATTAAAGGTATCAGCAAATACATTTCACATGTTAACGGCGGAAAAGGATGCGTTCGCGATGTTATTGAACAAGTAATGAAAGTTCAGGGAAAATGGATGGAACATTTTGATGCTAAATCAGACTAATCCTTTCATATTTTAAAATACCAACTAAACAGATTAAAATACTAACAATCTACAACTGATTATTTAATATATGCTGCATTTCTTCAAACTTATTAAGTTTAAAAATCTATTCGTATTACTTTTTACTCAATTACTATTCAAATACGGTTTTCTGAAATTTCAGGGGATACCATCAGCTTTAAACAATTGGCAGTTTCTGCTATTAGTTTTAGCCTGTCTGTTCATTGCAGCAGCTGCTTATTTAATCAACTCTGTATTTGACACAGATACCAAAGAGTTAGGAATATCAGAGAACAAAGCTTATAACTATTATGTTATTCTGAATATTATCGGTGTCGGAATTGGTTTTTATTTAGCTAATCTAATTGGAAAACCCGGATTCTCAGCTCTGTTTATTAGTGTTGCAATTACTTTCTACGTCTACGCTTCAAGTTTAAAACAAAGCTTACTGATCGGAAACTTTATTCAGTCTCTTACCCTGCCACTATGCATTCTTATTATTGGAGTTTTTGATATGCTTCCGGTGATACAACCACAAAACAGACCTCTACTATCTGTTCTTTTTCAAATTATGATCGATTATTCTGTTTTTTGTTTTATGATCCTCTTTTTAAGAGAAATTGTAACAGACCTCAAAAACAGCAATCGGGATTACAACTCAGGAAAAAGCACTTTACCAATCATTCTGGGGATTAAAAGAACTACAAAACTGGTTTTTGTTTTAAGTATTATTTCTATTGCTGCGGTTATCTACTATATTTATACCTATATTTTTAATCTGGAAATTGTTACAGGATATTTGATGCTGTTTGTATTAGGTCCTCTCCTGCTTTTCAGTATTAGAACATGGATCGCTAAAACAGCTAAAGATTTTAATACATTAAGTCTGATCCTGAACGGGATCTTAATTTTAGGAATACTCTCTATTCTTATTATAACTTTAAATAAAGAATATTATGCTTAAACAGGCTATTAAAGATCATACCATCGTATTAGCTTCCGGTTCTCCCAGAAGACAGCAATTTTTTAAAGACATGGATATTAATTTTGAAATTCGGTTAAAAGAAGTAGAAGAAATATATCCCGATCATCTTTCCGGTTCAGAAATAACTGATTTTTTAGCAGAATTAAAAGCTGCTGCTCTTGAAAAAGAATTGAAAAAGAAAGAAATATTAGTTACCAGTGATACCATTGTATGGCATAATGATAAAGCACTGGGAAAACCAAGAGATTATAATGATGCCTTTGCTATGCTAAAATCTTTATCGAATGCAACACATGAAGTCATCACTTCTGTATGCTTCAAAACAACAGAAAAAACACTTACGTTTCATGAGACTACTAAGGTAACACTAACAAAACTATCTGAGGAGGAGATCCATTATTATTTAGAAAACTACAAACCTTTTGATAAAGCCGGATCTTATGGTATTCAGGAATGGTTTGGATTAATTGCTGTTTCTAAAATCGAAGGCTCATACACCAATGTAGCGGGATTACCGGTACAAAAAGTTTATGAAAAATTAACTAGCTTTGTATTAAACGACTGAATAACATGCTCAAAGATTATCATAGAGAAATAATAGGTTCTGTAATCATTATTGTATTAATGATCATATCACGATTCCTTGTTCCTTTTTTAGTAAAAGGCTTTGCGAGTGTATCAGAAATTATTGAACGGCGCGCCAATTTGGTTAGTAAATATATCAATGGTTTTATTACTTCTTTTGGAGTAGTAGCATTGTTCATTACCTGGGGAATACAACCGGAAAATATATATCTTGCCCTATCTACTGTTCTTGCTTTTGTCGGAGTGGCTTTATTCGCACAATGGTCTATTCTTAGCAATATTACTGCAGGAGTTATTTTATTTTTCTCCTTTCCATTTAAGATTGGCGACATCATTAAGATTCATGATAAAGATTTCCCCATTGAAGCTGAAATTGAAGATATAAAAGCTTTCCATGTTTACTTAAAAACAGCAGAAGGTGAATTCATTACCTATCCAAATAACTTATTATTACAAAAAGGAATCACTATTGTAAACTATAAAACGGATACAGAGCCTAAAATCAAACCCGAAGATTTTACGGATTAAACTTCATACCCTAAAATATTAACATTTTTTTTATTTAAATAAAAAATTAAGGCATAATTATTGGTATATTTATCTAAAGTAAACCCAATCAAACAACTTAACACTTTTTAAAGATGAAAAAATTAATAATTGTAGGAATAGTACTATTTTCGTTAAATACTATCTATTCACAAGTATCTGTAAATGTAAATATTGGCACACCTCCTGCATGGGGTCCCACTGTTACTAACGCTCGTTATTATTATCTACCTGATATAGAGGCATACTATGATATTAATTCTTCCGTTTTTATATATCTCGGTTCAGGAGGAAACTGGATAAGAACCAAAAATTTACCACGAAAATACAGAAGCTATGACTTATATAACGGACCTAAAGTTGTTATAGATAATTACCATGGTTCATCTCCATATACTTATTATAAACATCCCAATAATGGTAACAAAAAAAATATTTATACACGTGGGAATAAACATCATAATAAAGGCAAAGGCAAAGGTCATAATAAACACGATTAACACTACAAAAAACTTTATTTTACCTAACAACAGAGACTCTAACATGTCTCTGTTGTTGTAAAAGATGATTTTTTTATTTTACAACAACAGAACAAAAAACAAATTCTTAATAAATTAGTATATTTGAAATCTTAGTTAAATAATATTATACTGATGCAAAAGTTTGTTTTTAAATTCTTTCTCCTTTTATTATTCTCATCTCAAATCCTATCTGCACAACAGCCTGCTAAACCCAATTCTGTTGAAATTTATCATCAGATTCAAAAACTGAATTTTCTAGGTTCGGTACTTTATCTTGCAGCCCATCCGGATGATGAAAATACCCGATTAATTTCTTTTCTGTCCAATGAAAAAAAGGCACGAACCGGATATCTGTCTTTAACTCGTGGTGACGGAGGTCAGAATCTGATCGGAACAGAATTACGGGAACAATTAGGCGTTATAAGAACTCAGGAATTAATTGAAGCCAGAAAAATTGACGGAGGAGAACAGTTTTTCTCCAGAGCAAATGATTTCGGTTATTCAAAAGTACCGGATGAAACACTAAATTTCTGGGATAAGAACAAAGTAATGAGCGATATTGTCCAAATCATCAGAAACTTTCAACCAGATATTATTATCAACCGTTTTGATCACCGTACCCCAGGAACCACACATGGTCATCACACTACCTCAGCAATGTTAAGCAAAGAAGCTTTTAATCTGGCTAATAATAAGAATGTTTTTCCGGAACAATTAAAACAAGTTGAAATATGGCAACCTAAAAAATTATTTCTGAATATCTCGTGGTTTTTTTATGGCGGACAGGAACAGTTTGAAAAAGTAGACAAATCAAATATGATTTATGTTCCAACAGGTGTCTATTACTCCTCTTTAGGGAAATCCAATCAGGAAATAGCTGCTCTGAGCAGAAGCAGCCATCAGTCACAAGGCTTTGGAAGTACAGGAAGCCGTGGTGATGATGTTGAATATTTTGAATTGATAGAAGGTAAACCCTCCAAAAATCAGAATGATCTTTTTGAAGGAATTGATACTTCATGGAATCGTGTAAAAGACGGTAAACCAATTGGAGAATTATTAAATAAAGTTGAGAAAAATTTTAATTTCAAAAATCCTTCTGCCAGTATTCCTGATCTGCTAAAAGCGTATTCTTTAATTCAGAGTTTAAAAGAGGAACACTGGAAAAAGATCAAATCAGAAGAAATTAAAAAAATAATAGCAAACTGTGCGGGTCTATATCTGGAAGCTATCACTAAAGATCAATCAGCAACTCCGGGAGATACTGTACAACTGAAATTAGAAGCGATTAACAGAAGTGATATACCAATGGAACTGATCAAAGTAACTATTTTACCTCAGCAAACTTCTATTGTTAAAAATCTAACTTTAAAAAACAATGCGGATCACAAAATCGAAACAGAAATCGAACTTCCTCATAATTTAGATTATACTTCTCCTTACTGGCTTAATGAACCAAGTACAACCGGAATGTACACAGTAAACAATCCGGAAAATATAGGGACTCCTGATATCATCAGACAACTGAAAGCTGAATTCTTTATTAAAATAAACGAAGTTACAATTCCTTTTGAACGTTATCTGGTCTATAAATACAATGATCCTGCAAAAGGTGAAATATATGAACCTTTTGATGTTATTCCTATAGTAACCACTACAATAACAGACAAAGTCACTATTTTTAACACAAAACAATCTAAAAAAACGACTGTAAAAATCAAAGCAGGTAAAAATAATGTAAAAGGAGAACTGCATTTAGAAGTGAATAAGGACTGGTCAGTAACTCCGAAAAGTATCCCTTTTAGTATCAGTAAAAAAGGAGGTGAAACAATCGTTTATTTTGAAATAACTCCTCCTGAAGGAGCCAGTGAAACAACTGTAAAAAGTATTGCTTTAGTTGATAATGAAACTTTTGAAAAAGAACAGATTATTATTGACTACAGCCACATTTCACGTCAGCAGATATTACAACCTTCTGAAGCTAAACTCATTAAACTGGATATCAAAACTAAAGGAGAAAAAATAGCCTATATCATGGGTGCAGGAGATAATATTCCAGAAAGTCTTTCTCAGATGGGTTATCAGATTACTCTGGTAAAACCAGAAGAAATCATAAAAGAAAATCTTCGTCATTTTAATGCTGTAATTATAGGAATCAGAGCTTATAATACGGTTAATACATTAGCTTATAAACAAAATATCTTATTTGATTATGTTAAAGAAGGTGGTACAATGATCGTGCAGTATAATACAAGCGGAAGACTGGTTACAAATACAATCGCCCCTTTTCCACTCCATATCTCCAGTGATCGTGTTACAGATGAAAATGCAGAAGTTCGCTTTCTAAAACCAAAACATAAAATATTGAATTTCCCTAATAAAATAACAAAAAAAGACTTTGAAGGCTGGGTACAGGAACAAGGATTATACTATCCTAACCAGTGGTCAAAAGAATTTGAAACCATCATTTCTTCAAATGATAAAGGAGAAAATCCAAAAAATAGTGCTATTTTAATAGCCCCTTACGGAAAAGGTTATTATATTTATACTGGATTAAGTTTTTTCAGAGAGCTACCGGCAGGCGTTTCGGGTGCTTATCGACTAATAGCCAATATGATTGCTGTTAATCAACCTGAAAAAAGCAATAATGCTGTACAAATGACAGTTAATTAATTTATGAAAGAAAAATTATACATTTGGAAAAAAAGCTACAGTTTGGTAATCATAGCCAATACTCTCTATATTATATTTTTTATAATTTTAATGCAGTTATTCTCTTAGTATTATGCAGAGTATT
Organism: Flavobacterium sp. AK-301; assembly: GCF_058310215.1. Taxonomy (NCBI): domain Bacteria; kingdom Pseudomonadati; phylum Bacteroidota; class Flavobacteriia; order Flavobacteriales; family Flavobacteriaceae; genus Flavobacterium; species Flavobacterium sp. AK-301. The sequence continues at coordinate 29,364 of NZ_JBZEES010000009.1, read as the reverse complement.
GATTGGATAATATTAGTAGTAACCTTATTGTTTATAGTTATCTACGGCTCTCTTAAAACGAGAGGCAGCAAAAATGTAAAAGATTATATTTTAGGAAATAATGAAGTCCCCTGGTGGACCGTAGGACTTTCTGTTATGGCAACTCAGGCAAGTGCAATCACTTTTCTTTCCACACCAGGACAAGCCTATCATGACGGAATGGGATTTGTACAATTCTATTTTGGTCTTCCTCTTGCCATGATTATAATCTGTATTACCTTTATTCCTATTTATCACAAACTTAAAGTATATACTGCTTATGAGTTCTTAGAACAACGGTTTGATCTGAGAACACGTTCGCTAACCGCCTTTCTTTTTTTAGTACAAAGAGGATTATCCACAGGAATAACCATCTATGCTCCAGCAATTATTCTATCCTCTATTCTGGGATGGAATCTGAATGTATTAAACATTATTATTGGTATTCTGGTTATTATTTATACAGTAACCGGAGGTACTAATGCCGTTAATGTTACTCAAAAACACCAGATGTTTGTAATTATGACCGGAATGTTTGTTGCCTTCTTTTTTATCATAAACAATCTTCCTGAAGAAATAAGCTTTACAAATGCATTACAGATCGCAGGAATTAATGATAAAATGAATATTATCGATTTCTCTTTTGATCCTAAAAGTCGTTATACCTTCTGGAGCGGGATTACTGGTGGTTTGTTTTTAGCCCTCTCCTACTTTGGTACAGATCAATCACAGGTACAACGCTATTTATCCGGTAAATCAGTTCGTGAAAGTCAGCTCGGGCTGATCTTTAATGGTCTGCTAAAAGTACCTATGCAATTCTTTATACTGTTAACCGGCGTAATGGTGTTTATTTTTTTTCAATTCCAGTCCTCTCCAATAAACTTTAATCCAAACAGTGCCCGATCAATCAGTGCTTCTCCTTATACTGAGAACTATCACAAACTGGAGAACAAACTAGAGGAAATAACACAAGATAAAAAAGAATTTACACTACAATACGCCAATCAGCTAAATCAGAACTATGAAAATCAGGTTCTAAAACATAAAATCATTACACTAAGCCTCAAAGAAAAAGAACTGAGAGAAGAAGCCAGAGAACTAATAAAGAAAGCAGATAAAGATGCTGAAACAAACGATAAGGACTATGTTTTTATCCATTTCATTTTAAATTATTTACCAAAAGGTATTGTTGGATTATTAATTGCCGTGATATTATCAGCAGCAATGTCTTCTACCGCTTCCGGTTTAAGCGCTTTAGCTTCTACCACTACTATTGATATCTATAAAAGAAATTTAAAAACAGAGAAGTCTGATGCTCATTATGTAAAGGCGACTAAGGGTTTTACACTTATCTGGGGTATCATAGCTATTTTATTTGCTTGTTTCGGTACGCTGTTCGAAAACCTGATCCAGTTTGTAAATATAATAGGATCAATATTTTACGGAACAATATTAGGTGTTTTTCTGGTAGCTTTCTATTTTAAGTTTGTAAAAGCAAAAGCCATTTTTATGGCAGCTATTATCTGTCAATTATTTATATTTTACATCTTTTGGCTAGATCTAGTTAGTTTTCTGTGGCTGAATATAATTGGTGCAGTAGTTACTATTCTATTATCTATACTGTTCCAGCTCTTTATCAATAAAGAACCCTCTCCGGAAAATGCTTAAAGAACAAAATGTTTATAAAATACAATAAGCTTACAGGTTTGAGGGGGTATACAGATACAGGAAATACCTACAAGGTTTTGAAAACCTTGCAGGACATCACATTAAAATATCAATATTATCAATACTTTATCCGTTAAATCTAAACAAATAAACATAAAAAACGGGGTTATCCATACTATTTTGGATAACCCCGTTGTATAAATTATACTCTCAGAGACTATTTTTTACTCCATTCAGAGATTGAATCTTTATTCATTTTTACATAATCTGCATTTCCGGCTTTTTCAGAAGCTACAAGAGAAAGTTTAGCAGTTTCTATAGCCCCGTTTTTATCTCCATTTTTATACTGGATTAATGATTTTAATCTCAGACAATGAAAAGGTACATCTGCTCCTACTAACTCTACTGATTTGTTTATCCATACTAAAGATTGAGCAGCATCTTTATTAGACTGATAATAATATTGTGCTGCTGCATAATAATCTTCTGCCGTTGGTCCTGCTAAAGATTTATTAATACTTGCCATTACCTGAACATCGGTAGGTACTTCAAATTTTAAAGAAACTAAAGTTTTATCCCAGATAACTTCTAAAATAGCTGAATCATTTGTTATAGAATTAATATCTACTGTAAATGTTTCTACTGTTCTGTTTAATAATTCAACTGATGCATTAGCTCTTAAAGCTACTTTTGATTCATTCCATTCTGTAGGAAGTCCCCAGTTATTTACATCTTTATAAAAAATAATTTCCCATTTTTCTACTTTAGGAACACTAAACAAAGCATATTTTCCTTTTGGTAATACTTTCCCGTCTATTACAACATCATCACTGAATGAGATAGTAGTATTAGCATTTGCTCCTGTTCTCCATGTTTTTCCGAATGGTACGAGATTTCCGAAGATATTTCTTCCCTTTGTACCAGGTCTGGAATATTCAATATCTATATTAGTCAATCCGACTGTTTGCTCTGAGAATGATCTTGGACTGGCCGCCGGTGCTTTTACTTGTGAAAAACCAATAAAAGAAGCCAATAAAAAAGCTGATGAAATAATTATCTTTTTCATAAAAATAGATGTTTATGTTTTTTTTTATAACTGCTACGAATTTATACATTTTAACATCTTAATACTGTTAATTATTCTTTAAATATAACTATTCATTTCCTAACGAAACAATCCCTCTTTACTTTTACATATCCTTATCCGGAAATAATATGAAAATCGCTTTTTTGATAAATTTCCTAAAAACAAAAAATAAATCTGTAAAAAAATAAAGAATGAATATATTCTGGTTTAGACGGGATTTACGATTAGAAGATAATGTTGGTTTATTTCATGCTTTAAGTAATAGTAAGCAAACACTTCCGGTTTTTATATTTGATCCTGCAATTCTTTCTCAGTTACCTGAACATGATGCCCGAATCACATTTATTCATGGTCTGTTGCATAAATTACAGAAACGGCTTCAGACGAAAGGAAAATCTCTGGCTGTTTTTTATGATAAACCGATTACCGTTTTTAAAAAACTGATACAGGAAAATAAAATTGACATGGTTTATACTAATCATGACTATGAACCTTTTGCCATTCAGCGTGATCTGGAAATTCAGACTTTACTGAAAGAAAATAATATTGAATTCAAAACGTATAAAGATCAGGTAATCTTTGAAAAAAACGAAATAATTAAAGAAGATAATAGTCCTTATGTTGTGTATACTCCTTATATGAAAAAATGGAAAGAAACATTTAAAAAGGACACAATACAGGATTATCCGTCTGAAAAGTTCATTCAGAATTGTATTGCTCATTCTTATCCCTTTTTAAATCTGTCAGATATAGGATTTAAAACTTCTTCTATACAGGTTCCTTCTTATAACGTTTCGAATACACTGATTGATAATTATGATACTACTCGTAATTTTCCTGCTGTTTCGGGTACCTCCATGCTGGCACCTTATCTGCGCTTTGGAGCTGTCAGTATTCGAAAAATAATGATTAAAGTAATTACCGGATCTAAAGAAACTTTCTGGAATGAACTGATATGGAGAGAATTTTTTATGCAAATCCTCTGGCATTTTCCCCATACTGTAATGAATAGTTTCAAACCGAAATATGATCATATCAAATGGCGCAATAATGAAAATGAATTTCAGAAATGGTGTGATGGTACTACAGGTTATCCTCTTGTAGATGCAGGAATGAGAGAACTTAATGCTACCGGACACATGCATAATCGCGTACGAATGGTCACAGCTAGTTTTTTATGTAAACATCTTTTAATTGACTGGCGTTGGGGAGAAACTTATTTTGCCCAGAAGTTACTTGATTATGAACAATCCAGTAACGTAGGAAACTGGCAATGGGCAGCCGGAAGTGGTGTAGATGCTGCTCCTTATTTCAGAATTTTTAATCCCACAGAACAACTAAAAAAATTTGACAAAGATTTTATATATACCCGAAAATGGGTTCCTGAATTTCAAGAGCTGAACTATATTCCGATGGTGAACCATAAAGAAGCACGAGAAAGAGTTCTCAAAGTGTATAAAGAAGCTTTACAGTGATCTGTTAACTGGCTCTAATCTGTTTCAGATAATCTGTTATCTCTGTTTCCAGAGATTCCGAATAAGTGTAATACAGCTTTTTTGCCATAACAACTGTCAGCTCATTAAAAACAGTAACCATTGAAAATAAGGCTTTCCAGTTTTCCTCAATAGCTGCTCCTGCAAAAGTTTCTTCTAATCTGTTCCAAATTTCAGCATCTAAATACTGTTTAAAATAACGTCCTTTTTTATTAGTAGTAACCTGCCAATTATTCTGTGATCCTATATACCACTCAACCATTTTTTGCAGATATGAAAAACGGATCACTGAATCAAACATATATTTAGCATAGAATAGTTCATCACGTTTAAGACTTTTTGCAACATAGGTTATATCCCACCAAAAATCAGTAATTAGTTCTGTAAACTCTTTCTGTGAAGGTTTAACTATGATAAAAGCCATATAAGTAGGCTCTTTCATTGTTTTTGTATAATTATCCTTATCCAGAAGAACTTTATATCCTATATCCCAGTCTTTTATTAAATTTTCCCGGTTTACTGTTTGTATGAAATTTTCTATAGAATAAATTCTAAAATCAATCCGTATATGATCTTTATAGATTACCATACGCATATAATGGTTCTCTTCTTCTCCGTCAATTGTAATCAAAACTTCTCCAAAAAAAGAGAACCAGTCCTTATCTCTAATAAATGAATCATAATTACGAATCACTAACTCAATATCATAGTCTGAAAACTTATCCGCAACTACAGTAGGATTTGCACGAGAACTAGTCAGCAGTACTACCCTGACTTCTTCATTTTTTAAAGCCCAGTCTGAAATCTCTTCAATAATTATCGATTCATTTCTCATAAAGACAATTTATTTAAATCCATCTGTAGTTCATTTCAAAGTACAATAATTAACCCTAAATTATGATTTGATATTCTGAACCTTTTTAAAATCCAGTTCACTGAAATGATTAATAACCTTATCTGCCTGAGACAAATCCTGCAATTTTGAATGTTCACTGTTATAACCAACACAAAAAATACCGGCAGCACAGGAAGCTTTTATTCCATTGGTCGAATCTTCAATAACAATACAATTCTCTTTGGGAGCAACGGATAATGAAGCGGCATGAAGAAAAATAGCCGGATGTGGTTTGGACTGAGGAAAATCTTCTCCGCTTACTAAATCAGTAAAATAAGGAAACAGATTAAACCTACGAAAAACTCTGTCTATTGTTACTTTTGCTGAAGAAGAGGCTAATATCAACTGAATCCCATTCTCATGTAAATCCTTTATCAGATTCTCTACCCCTTCTAATAGCTCCAAATCTTCCTTTGTATCAAAAGCCTCGTTGAATATATCTCTTTTTCTATTCACTAAAGCCTGTACATCCTGATCAAGATGGAAAATCGCTTTGATCTTTTCATAAACATTTTTAGTAGAATTTCCTGTAAACGAAGCATACAGTTCATCACTTACCTCTATATTCAATTCTTTAAAATGTTCCATAAAAGCATATCGGTGTACAGGTTCCGTATCAACGATTACACCATCCATATCAAAAATCACGGTCTTTATCATTTCTTTTTTTTATTTGATGCAAAAGTAAGGTTAATTTGAATATTGGGGAAATCTGAAAAATTCAAAATAACAGAATAAAATAATTTTCTCTTTTTATACAGTACCTATTAAACCTTTTAGAATACCTTTAGTCTTATTTATAAATCATATTTTCTTGCAGGAAGAACAAGCTTTTATAAAGGAATTATTAGAACCTGAAACGCAGAATAAAGCGTTTCAGAATCTTGTATCCCAATATCAGAGACCTTTGTACAATCAGATCAGAAACATTGTTTTAGATCATGATGATACACATGATGTTCTGCAGAATACATTTATTAAAGTTTTTCAGAATTTAAAAAACTTTAAAGGAGAAAGTAAACTGTTTTCATGGATATACCGAATTGCTACAAACGAAGCTATTACTTTTATAAATCAGAAAGCTAAAAAACACAGTACAACAACTGAAGCTTTACAAAGTAAGATCGTTACTAATTTAGCTGCCGATACCTATTTTGACGGAAATGAAATCCAGATAAAACTCCAGAAAGCAATTACTATGCTACCTGAAAAACAACAGTTAGTTTTCAAAATGAAATATTTTGAAGAAATAAAATATGAAGATATGTCTGAAATTTTAGACACCTCCGTTGGTGCTTTAAAAGCTTCTTACCATCATGCAGTAAAAAAAATAGAAGATTTTATGAATCATAATTAAACCTTTTATAAAAAAAGACATCTAATATATATGGAACCTTTTAATTTAAATAACCACAAAAAGATCAAATCGGGCTTTAAAGTCCCGGAAAATTATTTTGACCATTTTTCAGAGCAGTTAATGCAAAAACTTCCTGAAAAAGAAACAAAGGTTATTTCTGTTTTCAGAAACAAAACGAAATGGATAATGGTAGCAGCAGCAATTTTAATTGTTGCTTTGATGGTTCCTTTCTTCAATCAGCAGATTCAGGAAAGTAAAAATATGGACTTAGCTTCTTTAGAAAACTATTTAAATTACCAACCTGATATAAGTCAGTATGAAATCATTAATTTACTAAATAATAATGATATACAGGAAATCAATATTGACATGAAAATCAATGATTCCGATCTGGAAGATATCCTGGTAGAAAATGATAACCTTGAACTTTATTTAAACGAATAAATATGAAATTAAAAAAACTTTTACCTCTGTTCCTGTTTCTTTTTTCAGTAATAAGTTTTGCTCAGAATAAAGAAAAGAAAGAGAATATTCAGGCTCTTAAATCTGCTTTCTTTACTACTGAATTATCTCTTACACCGGAACAGGCTGAAAAATTCTGGCCGATCTATAAAGCTTATGATGACAGACAGTTTGAAATGAGACATAACAGAATGAAACAACTGATGCGTAAAATAAAAGATGGCTCCACAGAAAATATGAACGAAAAAGAGGCCGCCGTATTTTTAAGTCAGTTAGAAGCTGTTGAAGATGATATTTATCAAAACAGAAAGAAACTGACCACAGATTTAAAACCAATTATTGGTTCTGTCAAAATTATCAAACTGAAAAAAGCAGAAGATGACTTTAATAGAAAATTATTAAAACAATATCGCTATAAAAAAGGTTGATTTTTTTTATAGCGATATTGTTCGATTTTTAGATCATTCTATCGTATAAGTCTTTCGTCTATAATAAAAAGAATAAAAACTCAAAAAAGATTCTATTATTTTATCTGATCTCTATTTCAAACAATCGAACCATCTAAAAATCAATCAAGGATTGATCCAACTATTATTAGCTCCATTTACATCCGGCAATAATTTGTCCGGATCAATTTCTATACTTTTGACTTTCTTAGTTGCTTTCAGTATATAATCCCATTCATTAACTCTTTCCCATACCTCAACAGGAAGTGTCTTTCTTTCTTTAGTTCCATCATCATAGGTAATTTCAAAAAGAACCGACATCGGTATATCACCTAAATTATTAAAAGTAATCAGATAAAGATTGTTTTTTACTGTAACATTTTTTATTGACAGATCAATATTTCCATTACCATAAAACCACCCTTTCCAAAACCAGTTCAGATTTTCACCGGCCACATTTTCCATAAGATTAAAAAAATCCGTTGGCTGTGGATGTTTATAAGCCCATGTTTTGATATAGGTTTTAAAAGCAATGTCAAAACGTTTAGGTCCTAGAATATATTCACGTAACATAATTAACCCGATAGCAGGTTTATAATAGGCAGTATAAGCTAAATTATAATCTTTAGATACATCCGGATAAGTATTAATTCCTTCACGTGTTTTCATTTTTAACCAACTTACTACGTCACGACTTGAAGCAACATAAGATGAATATTCCCCTTTATTAAAAGCCAATGTACTGTAATAATTAATAAAAGTATTGAATCCTTCATCCATCCATGCATATCTACGCTCATTAGATCCCACAATCATTGGAAACCAGTTATGTCCAAATTCATGATCTGTTACTCCCCATAATGATTCCCCTTCAGAATTAGCCTCACAAAAAGAAACTCCCGGATATTCCATACCTCCCACATTTGAAGCAACATTAACCGCATTAGGATAAGGATATTCATACCATCTATTTGAGTAATGCTCTATAGAAGCTTTTGTATACTCCGTTGAACGTGTCCAAGCTTTATTTCCATTACTCTCTTTTGGATAAACAGATTGAGCAAGTACCTTTTTTCCACTTAGAATATTAATTTTTGCTGCATCCCAGATAAAACTTTTTGAAAAGGCAAAAGCAACATCACGAGAATTTTTCATTTTAAAATGCCATGTTAACTTGCCGGATTTTTTGGGTCTTATTACAGAAGTTTTCCCTACTTCTTCAGGTGAAATAATATAAACGGTTTTATCACTTTGCGAAGCTTTATTCAATCGGTTTAACTGTTCTTTTGTAAGTACTTCAGATGCATTCATCAATTCTCCTGACCCTACTACTATATAATCATACGGTACCGTTACTTTATAATCGAAATTACCATATTCCAAATAAAATTCACCTGCCCCTAAATAAGGCTCAATATTCCATCCAACCACATCATCAAAAACAGCTAATCTCGGATACCATTGTGCAATTGAATAGATCGTTCCCTGTTTTGTTCTCAATTGTCCCATTCTGTCAACACCATCCTTAGGTATCTTAAATTCAAAATTCATTGATATAACAGCCTTCCCCCCATTAGCCTTAATTGGCGTATCAAAAAAGACTTGCATACGTGTATCTGTAATTAAATATTTTGAAGAAGTTCTGCCTTCCGCTTTTGCTTCTACATTACTCAACTTAAAACCTCCGTCTGTATCACCTACATAACGATCAGACGTTGGAGTAGTCAATGTACCTCTAGAATCTTGCGTAAAACGATTCTGCTCCACATAAAGCCATACAAAGTTTAAAACCTCAGGACTGTTATTATGATAAGTAATGGTTACTTTACCTTTCAATACACCAGTAACATCATCAATATCCGATTCAATCATATAATCAGCATAATTCTGCCAGTAATTCGGTCCCGGTACTCCTGATGCTGAACGATAAACATTACCTCTACGGTACATAAAATCATCAAACTTATCCTGATTATTTTTCTCTACTTCCTGAGCATAAAGCAACCCTCCTAAACTTAAAAATAATATCAAAGACAAAGTGTTCTGTACAAAATATTTCATGTTTCTTATTATTAATTTAATTCCGCTAAAATACCAAAAAGGAAAATACTATGACTACAGTAAATATTTTTTAGTTTTAAAATACCTCTTTTTTTAACATAAAAAAAGAAGTAAACAAAATAATATAATCTAAAAAAAGAAAATTTATTATTTATCGTAATAAAACATCAAAAAACAGTAATTAAATAATGATTTTTAACTATATTTAACATAATAAAATGATTTTTAAATAAATATTAATATTTCTAACCACATCAATACTTTGACTTAATGTATACACACAAGCCTTCAAAAATAAAGAACACAAAATACATAACTGAAAATCAATTATTTAAATAAATAAAACTAAATTATAATCATTATGAAAGAAATTCAACCAGTTCAATTACTCATTACTTTTGTTTTTGGGACCATAGTATGGATGATTCCAGTACCAGAAGGTTTAACTTCGGAAGCTTGGCTTCTTTTTGTCATTTTCATTTCTACTATTTTAGGCATTATCTTAAAAGCAGCAAGTATGGGAACCATGTGCATGATAGCCATAGCTATGGTTGCGCTAACTGGAGTACTTGCACCTGGTAAACCCGGTCAATCAATTACATTAGCATTACAAAGTTTTGGAGATAAAGTAATTTGGTTAATTGGAATTTCATTTTTTATTGCTCGAGGATTCATAAAAACAGGATTAGGGAATCGTATTGCCTATCTGTTTATAAGAATATTTGGTAAAAACTCACTGGGCTTAGCATATGGACTAGGTTTAGCAGATCTACTACTTGCTCCGGCTATACCAAGTAATACAGCTCGAGGAGGAGGCATTATTTATCCTATTATGAAATCAATGTCATTAAACTTTGGCTCCGATCCTGACAAACCGGAAACCCATAGAAAACTAGGTTCTTACTTAACCTTAAGTAGTTATAATATCAACTTAATTACTTCTTCCATGTTTTTAACAGGTACCGCAAGTAATCCAATGTGCCAAAAATTTGCTGCTGATTTAGGTATCAGTATTTCATGGATGTCGTGGGCTAAAGCCGCTATAGTACCCGGTTTAGTAGCCTTTTTAGCAATTCCCCTTTTATTGTATAAAATTTACCCTCCAGAATTAAAAAACACAAAAGACGCTCCCAAATTAGCAAAAATAAAATTAAAAGAAATGGGAGCTATGTCAAAAAACGAATGGCTAATGCTGGCAGCATTCTTTATACTACTATTTTTATGGATTACCGGTGATATTTTTAGTATTGATGCCACAACAACCGCTTTCATAGGATTAGTACTTCTATTATTAACCTCTGTTCTAACCTGGGAAGATGTAAAAGCTGAAAAAGGTGCCTGGGATACAATTGTCTGGTTTTCAGCATTAGTTATGATGGCGAGTTCTTTAAATAAATTAGGCTTTATAAGCTGGTTCAGCAATTTAATCAAACTCCAAATTGGAGAAATGAGTTGGCAAATTGCTTTTCCTATAATCGTTGGAATATATTTCATGAGCCATTACATATTTGCAAGCGCCACAGCCCATGTCGCTGCAATGTATGCTGCTTTACTTGCCGTAGGAATATCTGTCGGAATACCCGGACTATTATTAGCCTTTATCTTAGGATTCTGTGGCTCTTTATACGGAACCCTTACACATTATGGTCACGGTCCTGCCCCTGTATATTTTGGTAGTGGTTATGTAGATCTGAAAAACTGGTGGATCAAAGGATTAATTACCGGAATAGCTCTGTTACTAATTTATATGATTATTGGTTGTGGATGGATGAAAATTATAGGTGTTTTCTAATTGTAAAAAAATAAACTAATATCCCTTTTTTAACACTAAAAACAGCAATTTCACCTAATATAAAACACTTTCAAATGAACTCACTATCCATTAAAAAATATTTGATAAAAACCATTTTTAAAATATTATTTTATGTTATTTTTAACAAAATAAAACACCTCCATTACAATAACAGTACAATAAGATTATTTACAAAATTACCTATATAAACCAGATAGTATTAAAATATTTACCTATGAAAGAATTTCTGCCTAAAAACAAAAAAAAGATTATTAACCTCTCAATAGGATTATTGTTATTATTAGCCTCTCCTATATTTGCTCAAAATGACAGTCTTAGTGTATCAGCTAATGTTATAGCAAAAGAACCTCCTCAGCCAAAAATAACATTCAAAGGATTATTTCAGGCTCGTTATTTAGAAGGATTTAAAAAAAATATTGATGTTGAAGGACTTCATCATAGCAATCCTGAAAATGCCGTAAATAATTCTTTTGATATAAAACGTGCCCGAATTCAGGTAAGAGCAGCTATCAGTAATCGTACAGAAGCCGTACTATTAATGAATCTGGCGGATTTTAAATCTGATCCAAAAAACAAAGTCCTTGAAAATGCTTATATCGGATATACTTTCAATAAATATATGAAGATCACAGTTGGTCAGTTCCGTCCTTTCTTCGGATTAGAGAACACCTACCCTGTTGATATTATCAAATCAATGGATTTTTCTAATCAGTATTATGAATTTGGAAATAACGGTTGGGAAAGTTTTCAAACTGGAATAGGTTTTTCCGGAAATGCAAAAATAAAAAATATGCCTGTTTCCTATGGACTTTCCATATTTAACGGAAATGGACGAAATCAAAAATCTGATAAAGATAACGGTAAACAATATGCAGGGCGTTTCGTAATGGAACTATCAAAAGCTAACAACATAAGACTAGGCTTAAACGGTGGCACAGGAAGAGTCTTCAATAAAGATGTTTATGCTGTAGGATTAGATATGACAAGTTACTTTCGCTTAAAAGAAAATCTGTTTTTTGAACTACAAGTTGAAGCAAAACAAGGAACAAACCATAACTTATATTTCAAAATGCTTCCCGAAGACAGACTCCCTGAAATTAATCAGTACTTAATGCGTGGAGTTTATATATTACCTAATATAAGATATGAAGTTAATTCCAACAGAATCAATTCTATTGAGTTTTCCTGTCGTTATGAAGTTTTTGATTCCAGTTTCAGACAAGATTCAAATGAAAGACAAACCTGGTTACCTATGTTAAGCTTAGAATTTCTTAAAGATTACAATGCCCGTATACAAGTTGGAGTACAAATTGATAAATATAAAAGAAATATAGCCGACAGCTCCACATATAATAACCAACTATTTATAATACAACTACAATCCAGATTATAAAATAAAAAAACTTATTTTGAATATTATTTACAAACCGTGTATTATTAAAAAATACTTGTTGTAAATAAAAAATATTATAATAAAAATATGAAAGACAAAACATTAATACACAAAATCATTATGACCTTAACCGGTTTGTTTCTCTGTTTTTTTCTGATAATACATTTTCTTGGAAATACACAGTTATTCTTACCGACAGAACAGGCTCATGAACAGTTTAATTACTATTCAGAATTACTTTCAAAAAATTTATTGATTAAAGTAGTTTCCTATGGACTTTATCTTTCAATACTGGCACATGCTTTTTATGCACTAATCATTACATTAAAAAATAGAAAGTCAGGCGGAAATTTTAAAAAAGACCGTCGTTCAAGAGCCAGCAAATGGTACAGCAGAAATATGGGAATGTTAGGAACCATTATTCTTGTTTTTTTAGTAATACATTTTAAAGATTTTTGGTATGTCTATAAATTTGGTACCATTCCTATAGATCAATGGGGCAGAAAAGATCTGTACAGTATAGTAGTAAGTGCTTACAGTAATATATGGTATGTAATATTATACGCAGTATGTATGATCCCATTAGGATACCATGTATTACATGGTTTTTATAGCGCCTGTCGTACTTTGGGTATTTATCATCCAAAATATGTTAAATGGCTTAAATATTTTGGTGTTGTTTTTTCAATTGGAATCTCAATTGGATTTGCAGTTATCCCTATCTATATCTACCTAACCAACTCTTAATATTATGAAATCGCTACTAACAACTAGTTTGTTGCAAACAAACACCAATGAAGATAGGGCGATACCATATGATCATTAAAAAACTATATATTACCATATGAAATTAAATGCAAAAATTCCCACAGGAGCCCTAGAGGAGAAATGGGATCTATATAAAAGTCAGTCTAAACTAGTAAACCCTGCAAACCGTAAAAAATTAGATGTGATTGTTGTAGGAACAGGATTAGCAGGAAGTTCCGCAGCAGCTTCTTTAGGAGAAATGGGATACAATGTAAAAAGTTTTTGTTTTCAGGATTCCGCACGACGAGCACACTCTGTTGCCGCTCAGGGCGGAGTAAACGCCGCAAAGAACTATAAAAATGATGGTGACAGTGTGTATCGTATGTTTGTTGATACTTTAAAAGGTGGAGACTTCAGAGCAAGAGAAGCAAATGTTTATCGTTTAGCAGAATGTTCTCTCAGTTTAATCGATCAGGCAGTTGCACAAGGAGTTCCTTTTGGTCGTGAATACGGAGGTTATTTAAACAACCGTTCCTTTGGAGGTGTACAAGTGAGCCGTACCTTCTATTCCCGCGGACAAACCGGTCAACAGCTACTTCTAGGCTCCTATCAGGCTTTAATGAGACAACAAGCAGCACGAACCGTTTCCATTTTTACCCGTCATGAAATGCTTGATTTAGTTATTATTGATGGAAAAGCAAGAGGGATTATTGCCCGAAATCTTGATACAGGCGAAATTGAAAGACACGCCGCTCATGCAGTAATACTAGCTACCGGAGGTTTTGGTAAAATATATTACCTTTCCACATTAGCTATGGGATGCAATGGATCCGCTATTTGGCGTGCTCATAAAAAAGGCGCCTTAATGGCCAGCCCAAGCTGGACACAGATCCACCCTACCTCTCTACCTCAATCAGGAGATTATCAGTCAAAACTGACTTTAATGTCAGAATCTTTACGAAATGATGGTCGTATCTGGGTACCCTTAAAAGAAAATGATACCCGAAAAGCAAATGACATCCCCGAAGAAGAACGCGATTATTACCTGGAAAGAAGATATCCTGCCTTTGGTAACCTTGCCCCAAGAGATATCTCTTCCAGAGCAGCAAAAGAACGTATAGATGCCGGTTACGGTGTAGGATCTCAAAAAAATGCTGTTTATCTGGATTTCTCAAAAGCCATAAAAGAACAAGGAATCAACAAGATTAAGGAAAAATACGGTAATCTTTTCGATATGTATCGAAAAATAACAGATATTAATGCCTATAAAGAACCTATGATGATCTCCCCTGCCGCTCACTTTTCTATGGGTGGACTATGGGTAGATTATGAACTAATGACTACCATTCCGGGACTTTTTGCTCTAGGTGAAGCTAATTTTGCTGACCACGGCGCAAACAGACTAGGCGCCAACTCTTTATTACAAGCATGTGTAGACGGATATTTTATTATTCCTTACACTTTATCCAACTATTTATCTTCAGAGATACACACCGGAAAAATTAGTACAGATCATCCGGAATTTGCCAATGCCGAACAAAATGTAAATGAACAACTGAATAAACTCTTACAAATCAAAGGAAGCAAAACAGTTGATTATTTCCATAAAACACTTGGTAAGATACTATATAACCAATGTGGTTTATTACGGACTGGAAATGGCTTAAAACAGGCTATTACAGACATACAAAAACTCCGTAAAGAATTCTATGAACAAGTTCGCATTACCGGAGAAAGTGAAGGGATGAATTCCGAACTGGAAAAAGCAGGAAGAGTAGCTGATTATTTAGAAATTGGAGAATTGATGTGTCAAGATGCCCTAACACGCAATGAATCCTGCGGAGCTCATTTCAGAGAAGAATTCCAGACACCAGATGGAGAAGCGTTAAGAAACGATGATGAATTTAGTTTTATTTCAGCATGGGAATGGTCCGGTAAAGATACTGAGGCTATTTTACATAAAGAAACACTCAATTTTGAATATGTTAAGCCAACCGTGAGAAGTTATAAGTAAACTTATAATTGAGTATAGAATTAAAATAATAATTACAAAAAGACACTTATGAAACTACATCTTAAAATATGGCGTCAAAAAAATCGCTCTTCAGAAGGAAAATTAGTTGACTATACATTAGATAATGTAAACCCACATATGTCATTTCTTGAAATGCTTGATACATTAAACGAAAAATTAGTTTTACTTGGCGAAGAAGCAGTAGAATTTGACCATGACTGTCGAGAAGGGATTTGCGGACAATGCGGTGTTATGATCAACGGAATGGCACATGGTCCCATTGAGCATGTTACTACCTGCCAACTACACATGCGTGAATTCTCTGATGGAGAAACGATTGTTATAGAACCTTTTAATAGCCAGGTATTCGCCGTTAAAAAGGATTTAAAAGTAGATCGTTCTGCTTTTGACAGAATTATAGCATCCGGAGGATTTGTCTCTGTAAACACAGGACAAGCCCCTGAAGCAAACAGTATTCCCATTACCCATGAAATAGCCGAAGACTCTTTTGACTCTGCTGCCTGCATTGGCTGTGGTGCCTGCGTAGCAACCTGTAAAAACGGAAGTGCTGCATTATTCACCTCCGCAAAAATTTCTCATTTAGCAAAATTACCACAAGGTAAAGAAGAAAGAGAAAAAAGAGTACTTAATATGGTCTATCAGATGGATATAGAAGGTTTTGGACATTGTTCTAATACTGAAGCCTGCGAGGTAGAATGCCCTCAAAATATATCCGTTCTGAATATTGCCAGAATGAACTGGGAATACAACAGAGCCAGAATACTAAAAAAATAATATATTCTATAAACTATGATAAAGTGATTTTGCTTTATCATAGTTTTATCTTCTCTCTTTTTCTGTTTAAACAATAATTTTGTTTTAAAATTCAAAATATTAATCTTTTTTGGATCAAAATATATCTTAAATTGAAAATTTAGATTGATTACTCCTAACATCTACCTATTTTAGTTATTTTTGCAGAAATTTTTATTAAACTAATAATATCGCATCTATACAAAATCTGATATTAAAACTAAAGAAAACAATGTATTCAATTGATAATAAATTAGATTTCACACCAAAACCTAATCCAAAATTAAAAAGAACTGACTATATAATTCTGGCTATTTTTATAGCTTATTTTACAGTAGATTTTATACCTGTAATGAAAAGTTCTAACATCATTGGTTTACACTATTTATATTTTGCAGTTTTAAACACTCTGGTTGGTATCTATATCCTCTATAATAAATTTGAATCTAAAATTTTAAAAAATACTCCTACAAAACTATATCTATTATTTATAGGAATATGTTGTTTATCTATAATTGTTTCCCGAAACCCCACAGAAAGCTTACTAAGTCTTACTTATCTAATAATTATATTAATTGCTTTTTTAAATTTCAGTATTCTATTATACAATCGTCTTTATTTATTTAATCAACTGGCTGTTATAATTTCAATTAGTGTATTCTTACAGGCTTATACTGTATTAGATAAATCGATGTTACAATTAACAGGATCTAAATTAATGCAGTTTTTAGGTCAAATGAAAGGAAATGCAGGAAATATCAATATTTTAACTTCTAGTTTTAACGTTAAATTACCATTTATAATATATGGGATTTTTGTCTTTAAAAACTGGAGAAAAATATTCTTTATGATAGCACTTGCTGCTGGATCCATTACTATTTTCCTAATCAATGCCAGAGCAGGTCTTCTTGCTTTTACTTTTGAAATACTAATTTTTATAACAGGTTCTATCTTTTTATTTTATAAAGAAAAAAAACACCTTTTAAATCTCTTTTATATTCTTCTTCCAATTATTATTAGTTTCAATATTTCAAATTCAATCTTAAGTAAAACAGAAGTTACCGGTCGTTTTGGATCTGTTGGTGTAGGATTAACAGAGCTTCCCATAACTGAAGCTACTGCAGATGCTTCTACTCAACTAAGACTTCAATTTTGGAAAAATGCTATCCAAATAATTAAAGAAAAACCTTTTCTTGGTTTAGGAACCGGAAATTGGAAAATTGAATCTATACCTTATGAGAAAAGAATTGGAACTAATAGTACAGTTTCTCATAGTTCACATAATGATTTTTTACAAATCATGTCAGAAACAGGAATATTAAATGGAATCATTTATTTATGCATTTTTCTATTTGTTTTTTTTACAAATATTAAAAATATTTTTTCAAAAGAAGAGAATTTATATTCTAAAATGATTAGCCTAATAATCCTATTATCTCTAACAGGATATGTTATTGATGCTAGTTTTAACTTCCCCATGTATCGCCCTACCATGCAATTGTCATTTATTCTCTTTTTAGCACTAAGTGTTGTGAATTCTTATGCTTCTAAAAATAATCTATCAATAAAAGAAGTACCACATTTCAAAAAAATAGGGATCTTAATATTGATCTTAAGCTGTATTACTATTTATTCCTCTTTCCTTGCTCATCAAACTTATAAATGGCTTGCCTTAGTAGATTATAATATTAGAAAAGAAAAGTATTCATTTAAAGCTAAAGATTTAGAAAAAAACATGCCTCTTTTACCAAACATAGATGGTAATACTATTCCTATAACAGAAATAATTGCACGCTATTATATACAAGAGCAAAACTATGACGATGCCTTAAGAAACTTAAAAAAAGCAAAAGAGATTAATCCCTATATAGGAGAAGCAGATTGGTATAAAGCCAGTATTTTATTAAAAAAGGGAGAGATCGATAGTACTTATTACTATTATAAAGAAGCCTTCAACAGAAGACCAAGAAATTCTTCTTATTTTCAAAATGCAATATATTTTGCCGGATTAAAAAAAGACACAGCAACAATATGGAAAATTCACAATGAATATCCAAAAATATTAGAAAACTGGAAACTAACCTCCAAAGCATTATCACAAGCCAACTATAATACTGACAAAACATTAGATTTTATAGATACTGCTTTAACTAAATTTCCAAACGACAGTATTTTATTAGTTGAAAAATACAAACTTTATGTAAAAAAAGAAATAAAAATAAAAAATGAATCTATTATCAAAGCTTATAAATATTTTGATAAAAAAGAATTTAAAGAAGCAATCCCCTACTTTAAAAAAGCAGAATTGGAAGACAAAAATAACTTTCAGATAAAATTAGATTTGGGCGTCTGCTACTTTTTTCTATCTGATTTTAAGACTGCAACATACTATCTAGCTCAAGTAGAACAATCTAAAACTACAAATAATGGAAGAGTAGAATACTTTTTAGGAGTTGCCTATGTTGCTTTAGGAAAACAAACACAAGGATGTAACCTTTTAAAAATTGCAAAAGATAAAAAACTAGATAAAGCTATAGAAATTTATCCAAAAATTTGTAAATAAAACCAAAGAGGAGGTCTCACAACTAAAATTAAGTATATGAGAATTGAATATTAGGGACATAGTCTCCGATAGGAGCCCGAATACTATAAACTAAAAGAGGCTGTTTCGCTAATTGCGAAACAGCCTCTTTTAGTTTATAGTATTCCAAAAGTTATTGCCAAATAAAAAACAATTTGCTTTGTCATCTTATATAATTTAAAATGATAATTAGTAAATATAAAAAGTAAATTTATTTCAATATAACTTATCTTATAAATAACTACACATAAAGATCTTACAAATAAACCATGTTGCTTAAAATTTATTGGCATAGAAATTGAATATTATCTGTTAATACAATTAATTACTAAATTAAAAAGTAGTAACAAAGAATAAAAAACAATATTTATGAAAACTAAAATACTTACACTCATATTATTTTCTTTAACAATAACTTACTCTGCATTTGCACAAGACAGAACTATTGTTGAAGCAAGAAATCAGGAAATTAGTGATAATTTAGACTTAAGAGCTGTTGCTTCTATTTTTGGAGATTCTCGTAATTTAGAGGATTTTGAAAGAAGACTAAACGATCCTAATACACAAATTTCAAATTTAGACTTAAACTATGATAATCAGGTAGATTATTTAAGAGTTGTTGAAGTCGTGGATCGTGGTACTCATTTAATTACAATACAAGCAGTAATCGGCAGAGATTTATTTCAGGATGTTGCAACAATTGAAGTTGAAAAAGGAAGAAATAACAGAGTTCAGATACAGGTCGTTGGAAATGTTTATATGTATGGATCAAACTATATCTATGAACCTGTTTATGTTCATACACCTATAATTTACAATGTTTTTTGGGTAAGAAAATACCGCCCATATTATTCTCCTTGGCATTGGGGACATCGTCCATCTTATTATTATGCATGGACACCTTATTCTCCATACAGATACCGAAATAATGTAAATGTATATATTAATGTGAATAATTCTTATAATTATGTAAATACAAGAAGTAGCAGCAGAGCAGTAACATTACAAAATTCTTATCGTAGAAATGATTACGAAAGACAATATCCTAACAGATCTTTTTCAGAAAGAAATAATAATATTACCAACAGATATGCTTTAAACGAAAATAGAAGAAATAATTCTTCTAACAACACAAATCATTCTAATAACACTTCTTCTTCTGGCAGAAGGAATGCAAATACCAATTATAACAATACTACAGCTCCTATAACCAGAGAAACAAGCTCTTCTTCCGGCAGAAGAGACACAAACACGAATTATAATAGTACAACAACCCCTATTACTAGAGAAACGTCAACTTCTTCCAACAGAAGAAACACAAATACAAATTATAGTAACACGACAACTCGCACCACAAGAGAAACGCCAACTTCTTCTACTAGAAGAAATACAAACACAACAAGAGAATCTTCTGTCAGAACAAATAATAATACAACAAGATCAGTATCTGCTCCAACAACAAGGCCAACTTCTAGTAATAGTAATCGATCTACTACAAATAGTGGCAGACGATAAGACCTGAGTTTTATAAATTATTTAATAAAACACTATCTTTTAGGATAGTGTTTTATTATTTTAAACTATTATTAAAAGAACAAAAGTATAGTTCTTACAGTAAGGTCTGTATCATCTATAAGTTTATAACTAAAAAAAAATTACCTTTGCACTTCAATTACAAAAAATGAGATTACACAGAAATTTAGTTTATACTACTATTGATTCGTTAAATGCTATATTTAATGAAGGTGAATATGCTGATAAAGTAGTAGCAAGAGCCTTAAAAAAAGACAAACGTTGGGGAAGTACAGATCGGAAATTTGTTGCTGAAACCATCTATGAAATAGTCCGCTGGAAAAGATTATATACAGAAATAGCTGATGTCAAAGAACCTTTTGACAGAGATAATCTTTGGAGGATATTTGCTGTATGGGCTGTATTAAGAGGATATCCAATACCAGACTGGAGACAACTTGAAGGAACTCCTGCACGTAAAATAAAAGGACGTTTTGAAGAATTATCCAAAATCAGAAAATACAGAGAATCTATTCCTGACTGGATGGATGAGCTAGGAGTTAAAGAATTAGGTGAGGACTTATGGACTACTGAAATCGCCTCACAAAACCAACAAGCTAAAGTTATTTTAAGAGTTAATACTTTAAAAACAACCAAAGAAAAATTGAGAGCTATTCTAATGGATCTTGATATTGCTACTGAATTTTTAAAAGATCAGCCTAATGCCTTGGTACTAACAGAAAGAGCTAATGTTTTTCTGACAGATGCCTTTAAAGAAGGACTTTTTGAAGTACAGGATGCTTCATCTCAATTAGTAGCCGCTTACTTAGATGTAGAGCCCGGAATGCGCGTTGTGGATACTTGTGCCGGAGCTGGAGGAAAAACCCTGCATTTAGCTTCTTTAATGCAAAATAAAGGGCAATTGATTGCTATGGACTTATATGAAAGTAAACTAAAGCAATTAAAAATACGTGCGAAACGTAATAGTGCTTTTAATATTGAATACCGTATCATTGATAGTACTAAAGTAATTAAAAAACTTCATGAAAAAGCAGATCGCGTTTTAATTGATGCTCCATGCAGTGGTTTAGGTGTTTTAAAAAGAAATCCTGATGCAAAATGGAAACTACAACCTGAATTCATTGATAATATAAAAAAGACACAAGCCGAAGTTTTAGAAAATTATTCTAGAATAGTAAAACCAGGAGGAAAATTAGTATATGCAACCTGCTCTATATTACCTTCTGAAAATCAAGAGCAAATACAGAATTTTCTACAAAATACTAAAATAGGACAAGAATTCACTTTTATAAAAGAAACTAAAGTACTAGCCTCACAATCCGGATTTGATGGTTTTTACATGGCTTTGTTAGAAAGAAAAATAAATTAAATAAAAAAGTCGTCTCAATTTATATTTTGAGACGACTTTTTTTGATATTGTTCTGTCTGAGAACTTATATAATAAAAATAGTAGCAAACTTACGCCTACTACCATTTAAAAAATTATCTTCTTATTTTTATTAATCTTATATATCTCTACCTGTACTTTAAAAAATACTCTAGTACTGATCACGAGATTTTAAATTTAATAAAACTTCATTAAATAAAATCCTGTTGTTTAAGAAGAAAACAACTATTATCTAATATAGATAATAGCTGACCTCTTCATAAAACAATGCTAACAAACGGGAATCTAAATTCTTATTTATTTATTTTAACAATAAATTCTGATCTTCTGTTTAACTGATGTTCCTCTTCTGTACATCTTACCCCTTTTTGACAATCATTTAATAATTGTGACTGTCCATAACCTCTTCCGGTAATTCTACTTGGAGAAACAGCTCCTTCTTTAATAATGTAATCAACAGTAGCTTTAGCTCTTTTTTCGGATAGTTTTAAGTTAAACTCAGGCTTACCTCTACTATCAGTATGGGATCGAACATCTATAGTAACATTTGGATGATGTCTCAATATATCAATTACTTTATCCAATTCCAATTTTGATGATTTTCTGATATTTGCATAGCCATAATCAAAATAAATCGGTTTTAATTTCAGCTTTTTAGTAAGATCATCCCCATCTTTCAATATAACTACTGAATCATCTACAATAACTACTAATTCATTAAACAAGGCAACCGATAGCTCTTTTTCAGCCTGTATTTTCAAACCTTTAACTTCAATCTCATCTTTAGTATATCCATGTTTTTCAAAAACAAAAGTATAATCTCTTAAAGGTGTTAGAGTTACTGAATACTCACCTTTTTCATCTGTAATAACAGTTGTAATCTTCTCTTTTTTATCATTAAGAACAGTCATCTCTACTCCGACAATAGGTGCACCTGAAATGCTATCTCTAAGAACACCTTTAACTTCAGGTCTTAAATCAAATGGATATTCAGGTGATCTTGTCTCTATAAAAGAATAGATATCATCTTCACCAACACCTCCTTCTCTATTAGAGGAGAAAAACCCTTTTTTTGTATCATGATTAAAAATATAACCAAAATCATCACTTGTAGAATTAATCGGCTCTCCTATATTAAAAACATGATATTCTCCTTCCCTGTCTTCTACAGCTGCAAATACATCTAGCCCTCCTAGTCCAACATGACCATCTGAAGCAAAATATAAAATACCGTAATCATCTATATAGGGGAAGGATTCTCTTCCTACTGTATTTACTTTATTACTCAAAGCCTGTAAATTATTTTCAAAAGTACCGTCTTTAGTAATTCCTACAACATAAATATCTGTATTACCAGGCTCATTATCCCTGTCTGACACAAAATAAAGTTTTTTCTCATCAGGACTTAAAGCAGGGTGTCCTGAAGAAAATACGTCACTATTAATCGGATACGGAAGCTCTTCTATATTCCTCCATTTATTTCCTATTTTACGAGCCCTGTAAATTTTAAGTTTATTAATTCCGGAAATATTATCTTTTTTAAGATTTTTATCTAAATAACTATTTCTGGTAAAATAAATCGTTTCTCCATCTTTAGTAATAGCAGGCGTACTTTGATGAAGTTTTGAATTAATATCTCCTTTTAACCGAACAGGTTTTGATAAATTCCCATTTGCATTAACAGCTGAAAATAATTTCAAAAAAGGCTTTTCATTCCAGCTATGATTACGCTTCACAAATATATTAGAACGACCTGAACTAGTATAAATAACACTTTTATCTCCATTAAATACAATACCAAAATCTGAAGAAGGAGTGTTTATCCCTACCTGAGCAATAGTATATCTACCTGATTGTTTATTAATACCATCTTTTGCTGAAGCAATATCCCTTATTTCATCACTTTTTCCTGTTTGACCAATAGCGCTATAATAAAGCTCTATCATTTTTGAAGCTTCTGTATAATTCTCTACTGTTTTTAAACATTGTGCATATCTATAATAGTATTCCGGAGCAAATGGCTCTTTCAGGTTAATCAAGTCAGAATAAACTTTTAACGCTTCTGAATAATTCGAATTAAAATAATAAGTATCTCCCAGTTTAGCATATATTTCTGCTGAAATATGACCATTTTTTATTAATTCTCTATATAATTTATTAGCTTTCAGAAAAGAAAAATCTTCATATCTTGCATTTGCTTTGATCAATTTTTTATTTTCCTTTTGTGAATAAGTAAAATTACTTATTAATGAAAAAACAAAAATTAGCACTAAGTTTTTACGAATCATCATTTAGTATAATTTAATATTAGAAAAATCTTGGTGTTAACATCCTACTTTTTGAAGAAGCAATAAGTTCAAATCTTAAGAAAATCTCATGAGATCCTGAATTATATTTTCCTAAATTATGAGTGTCATAATCATAAGCATAACCGATATGTAATCCTTCTGTAATCTGAAATCCAGCTAAAGCACTTACTGCAGCATCCCATCTATAGGCACCCCCAATGGTAAACTTATCACTAAATAAAAAATTGGCAGATAAATCAAATTTTAAAGGTGCGCCATTAACTGCTCCAATAAGAGTTGCCGGTTTAAATTTAATATCTTCACTTAAATCAAAAACATAACCTCCCATTATATAAAAATGCATTTTTTCGGAAGCAACCGATCTTTTTACATCATCATAAAATTTAGTTTCTAAAATATTTGGAACAGAAATTCCTGCATACCATTTCTCTGAATGAAGATAGACTCCTGCACCGATATTTGGAGAAAATTTATTAAGTACCCCTTCCATATTTGGATCCGGATCAGTAAGATTCAGTTTATTATAATCTACTCTCATTGCATTCCCTCCACCTCTTATACCTAATGATAAAGTCGTACTATAAGATATTGGTAACGCATAAGCATAATTTACATTAAAGCTAGTTTCATCCGAAGGACCTATCTGATCGTTTTCAATACTAATTCCCACTCCATCTCCTCTGGAATTTATAGGAGTATGAGCAGAAAAAGAGGCTGTCTTTGGAGCACCGTCTAAACCTATCCATTGGGTTCTGTATAATCCCAAAACACTAATGACACCCCTTGTTCCTGTATAACCGGGATTAATACTCATTGTGTTATACATATATTGTGTATACTGTGACTCCTGTTGTGCATATAGCTCAGAAACACTTATAACAGCAAATAGTATTACTATAATCTTTTTCATCTATATTTTTATTATTTTGAACATTATAAATATTTCTTTAGTAACCTATAATTCAATAATAGTTATTCTATTATTTTATAGAATCAAACAAGTTTATAAATACCTTATATTAATTTCTAAAAAAGAATTACCTACTACGTAAAATAGACTCCTTTTATCTATATTATACATACAAACCTTGGTAAAAACAAGAGAATTCTTCAAATAAAATTTACTAGAAATATCTAGGGCAATTACAACTAGATTTTCTAACCGTAGACATAATTTCAAATCGTAAGAAAATTTCATGAGATCCTGAATTATATCTTCCTAAATCATGAGTATCATAATCATATGCATAACCGATGTGTAATCCTTCTGTAATATTAAAGCCAGCTAAAGCACTTAAAGAAGCGTTTACTCTATAGGCAGCACCTAAGGTAAACTTATCGTTGAAATAAAAATTAGCTGATAAATCAACTGATAAAGGTGCTCCGCTAACGCTCTTTATAAGAGTTGCCGGTTTAAATTTAATATCATCGGTTACATCGAAAACATAACCTCCTATAAGATAAAAATGCATCTTTTCGGAAGCTACCGATCGTTTTATATCATCATAAAATTTAGTTTCCAAAATATTTGGCACGGAAAGACCAACATACCATTTTTCTGTATAAAGAAAAGCTCCTGTGCCAATATTTGGAGAAAATTTACTTAAAACTCCTTCTAACTGATTATCTGGTTCATAAATAGTAAGCTTATTATAATCTACTTTCATTGAGGTTCCGCCTGCTTTGATACCTAAAGATAAAATAACATTATTACGCAGATGCAAAGCGTATGCATAACTAACACCAAAAGTGGTTTCATCTGCAGGACCAATTCGGTCATTCTCAATTGTTAATCCTAAACCATCACCTTTTGGATTAATCGGAGCAGCTACAGAAACGGAAGCCGTTTTTGGAGCACCGTCCAATCCCACCCATTGGGCTCTATATAATCCCAGTATACTAATCGCATCTCTTGTTCCTGTATAACCGGGATTAAGGGTCATTGTATTATACATATACTGAGTATACTGTGATTCTTGTTGGGCGTATAAAGAGGGTAGTCCAACAATAATAAATAGTAAAACTATAACTTTTTTCATCTTCTTTCTTTTTGAAGATCATAGAATACCAAACAAATTGAATCCTACAAAACTTCCCCAAACATTCAAATTAATCAATCTAATTGACATACAGATAACCTGTTTTATCTTTTCTTTTACCTCCCGGAGTTTTATACTCCAAAACATAAAAATAAGTACCTGTAGGCAATTTTTCTCCTTTATTAACGGTTCCATTACCTTCTGAAATACCTCTAAACCAATTTCCGTTTATACCATACCCCGAAGTTTTGAATATTTTTGATCCCCAACGATTATATATTTCCAAAGTATTATTCGGAAAACTCTCCAATCCTTTAATATAAAAATAATCATTTATACCATCTCCATCAGGCGAAACTCCATTATAAACTATAATATTATCCTCTACATCATCATTTAGCACTCTTGCTAGCGTAAAAATGCCATAACCTTTAATTGCTGCCGTTACTGTCTTATTGGCAACATCTACCACACTTTTTTCTATAACCCAAATTCCTTGAGAAGCATCCCATCTAACAATCTTTAAGGATGTCCCTTCTTTCTTTTTAAGAACTTCCGCTGAAGTAGTCCTTAAATCCCAAGTAAGAGATAAAGCTATATCGGGTTCTGCAACAGAACTTGTTTTATTCCAATATTCCTGATTGTCAATAAAATCTATTAACGGATCTCTTTTAGAATGTAAATGCGGAGCAATATCTGAACTCTCATTAAAATATTCACTTTCATGCAAGTGCTTTTCTAAAGAAGAACCAACTACTCTTGATGGTCTATAAAACCCATCTTTATCTCCTGTAGGAAAAACAAATTCATCATCATTATTCACATCCAAATTATCAACTCTCCCTTGTATATAACTAACATCTGAAGCATGACTGTGAGTAGCTACTTTTGTAAAAGAAAAAACTCCTCCTTTTTCTATTTCATTATGCACAATACCATTCCTAAATTCTACATTTCCTGAAACAGTAATCCCTGCTTCCGTAAGATTAGACCCTGGATTTTGAAATAATACATCCTTAAACTCAGTAGATCCTGTTCCTGAAATTTCTTGAATTTTTTCTCCTATAAACCGAGTATAACCTGGGTTTTCAACATCTTCTTTAATAAAACTCACTACTCCATCATTCTTAAAATCATAATGAAAATATACATCTCCATCGTTTATAAATGATCCGGTATTCTTAAAGTCTGCAATAATAGCTACGGGCGTATTCAGACTAATATAAGCATCTCCTTCATTGATTACCTTAATCTGTGCAGAAATATTACAAACTATTAATAAGAATGTAAAAAGTAATAATTTTGGCTTGAATACTATTTTCATATAAAATATTTATTATGTTTTTTATTAAAGAGGGAGAGCTCCCCTCGTTTTCATTAAAAAGTAAATCCCAATCCATCTTTAATATCAACTTTACTCTCCCTTTTAAATAGTCTTTTTAAAGAATAGTTTTAAATTCTATTTCCTTTTAAAGACATTAATTAAAAAATTATATTATTAATTTTATTAATATTTATTTTAACGAACAATGTAAATAATCACCTATAAAAATATTCGGCAAACAAATTGCAATTTCTAAGTGATTCTAAAATCATTATAACTAATAATCCTAATCTCCTAAAACAAATACTACATGATAAGTTTCTTAATTTACCAAACTTATATGATAAAATTTTTATCATATAAACTCGTATTCTATCTCTTTTTATTTATTCTATTCATTCTATATTTAGTTTGAATAAAATTAGATAATAAAATACGAGTTTTTTAATTTAATATTTCAGTAAAACTAATCAGTATTAATTCTCTAATAATTACATTTTTTCTAAAAGCAACTTTTCCATTCTGTCCATTCTATCTTTAAGCTCTTTCAACTCGTTGTCTTTTGCATCAATTAATTTTTGTTGCTCAATTACGTGTAAATATAGCTCTTCAATTTTTTCTAATGACTGAATAGATAACTCAGTTACATTGAAAGAATATCCTTCTACTGTTTTCTCTAATTCATGAATTGGTGTAATACCTGGTAAATGTTTATTAGTTCTAATGAATTGATCCACCTGATCTAATGATTTAAATTTATAATCAACTTTTAATTCCGATGATCCTTCAAAATAATCTTCAAAAACATAATCCGCATAGTAGCTATTTGTTGTTACTATTGCTCCACCTACTCTTAATTTCTCATTAGAAACAATTGTTGCTGGTTTATCAACTCCAATACCAACCCAACCTTTAGCCCACATATCTCCATTTTGTTCAGTTGCCGGTACATTTGTAGTACCTGCTTTAACCCATGGCTCTTTCACTAAAGAAGTAATATCTATCCTAGGATTATCTCCTTTCTCATTTATATATTCTAAATAAGTATTAGTAGCATCTACCTTTAATTCTGTCCTAGTTTCAGCACTCCTAGCTACATCCTTAAGGTTTATAACCTGTGGATCTCCTTTCTCAGGATAATAGGTTAAAGTAGGAGTAACGGTATTAAGATCAGATTCCAATTTAGTTACTGTTTCTTTATCACCTACTAAATCTTTAATCTCAATTGGGTTAACATTCCCTTTCTCATCTTTATAAGTTAGTGTATATACTGTAACATCCACGTCATTTTCATCTTTTCCTACACTAGTAGCAACTTTTAACTCCGTTAAAGCTTCTTTTCCTTTAAGAATATTTGTTACTTCAGAACTATTCAATATTTCACTCGCATTATGGATTACATCAGAAATAACATCAATAGTAAATCCATCTGCTCCCTCTTTTATTGCTTTTTCACTGAAATACTTATACTTACCTTTCTGCCCTTCAATATAGGTAAGAGTCTCGGATGCTTTAACAAGCTTATTGATCTGATTAACTATCTCAGAACTATTAGCGATTTCATTTAGAATCTCTGTACTATTAGTAATAGCTCCTCCTATTTCGGTACTGTTATTAATATTATTAACTACATCAGCAATTACATCAATAACAAATGGTAAAGCTTTTTTATTCTCATTGAAATACTTATACATACCGTCTCGTCCGCCGTTTTCAATACGGGTAACAGTTTCAGATGCCTGAACAAGGTTTGTAATCTGATTAATGATCTCTGAACTATTTGCGATTTTGTTAATGATATCAGAATTATTAACGATCTCGTTAGCAATCTCTGTACTATTCTTAAGGTTGTTAACGACATCTGCAATTACATCAATGATAAACGGTAAAGCTCCTTTGTTCTCATTGAAATACTTATACATAC
>NZ_JBZEES010000008.1:2711-137614 GCF_058310215.1 Flavobacterium sp. AK-301 | reverse complement strand
CTTTTTTCACTTGCGCAAGACTTTTTTTAAACTATTTTTGTTCTTTTTTTTAAAAGACACAAATACAAATACTTATATGATAAAGAAAATTAAAAATCCACAAGAAAAAACCTTAAAAATTGAAAAACAAACAATATTTAAAGTAAAATGAAGATACTGAAATGGGAAACAAAACTTATTTTTTTGCTATTACACTAAATTTATTAAAGATAGACGAAATCTTATTCAAGTCTCAAACGTAATCTTCTCCTACAGAAGAACCGTTTTAACAAACATAGCCACTCTAAAACTACAGACTAAACCTCAAACCTATTAAAAGCTAATTACCTAAACGGAGAAAGCCTTGAGGAATTAAAGAATTGAGAAGAAATAAAAAAGGAGGCTTTATGGCCTCCTTCTTATCTATACTATAATGTATGATATCTTTTTAGAAATTGTATGAAACAGTCATATTCCATGTTCTACCAAAACCAAAATACACCTCATTGTTAACATCAACTCCTTTATATAGTACTGATGAATCAGTAGCCTGAATATTTGTTCTTGATTCGGCAATATATACTCTATCGAAAACATTATTCATATTAAATCTAAAATTCAAAGAACTTTTACTGTGTTCTCCTAAAAGGAGCTTATAAGAAACACCTGCATCTACTAACCCATAAGAAGGTAATTCTAAAGCTCCCTGATCTACAACTGCTTGTGATGTAAATTTACTTGGATCAAGACTTGCGTACAGTTTATCAATAAATCTATAATTTGCATCTACTTTAAATCTTGTAAACACCTCATATGTTGCACCAATAGCTGCTGTCATCTGAGCACTTTCTCCCACTTTTAATCCTTTTATATTTTGATAAGTAACCTTTTGTTGTCCGGTAGAAGGATCGATCAACTCTATATTATTTTCATCAAAATAAGATGATTTAACCACTGAGTTACCATACTCCCATTTCCCTAAAGAGAACATTCCGTTAAAAGTTAACTTATCTAATGGTCTATAGGTAAAATCCAATTCTGCTCCCATATGGTCTTGTTTTACACCTTCCATAAAAGCGTAACCTCTTACTGTTTTAGTTGGATCAGCCGGGTCAGGGATTGTTAAAGTACCACTTCTAAGAAAACGATCTTGCCATGTTGTTTTGTATAGGTTAACATTGGCGCTAAATTTTTGAGAACGGAAACCATATCCAACTTCTAATCCCACGACTTTCTCATTTGTAAGGTTTTTATTTACAATAGATGCATTATTAGGATATACTGCATTAAAGAAAGGTTGTTTTGAATAGTACCCCGCATTCACAAACACATTATGATGTTCGTCAATATTATAGTTAGCTCCTCCTTTTACATTACCTCCTAAAATATTCTCAAAACTTGTTTTTGATAATGGATCACTACTTAAATATTTAAAATGATCTATTCTTTGGAACGCTTGATTTGAAAGAGCTCCCTGAACAAAAACGGTTAAATTATCATTGGAGTATTCTAACTGAGTGAAACCACCATACCAGTGTACCACTCCATCATTATTATACCCTACTTTTTCTTGATTACTAACATTTTGAAATGGATTTGCAGAAGGTTTAATAGAGTAAGTATTATATAATAATCTGTTTGGATTATTAACATCTACATTGTCAGAAAAAACATTTCCTCCAAAAAGATTATTTACATTCTGGTAGTGAATCCCTTTATAGGTCCTTAAATCCACTCCAAAATCTAAGGTAAGATTTTCAGTTATTTTTTTATTTAAATTAATTACACTACCATACCAGTTATGTGAATTAATGGATGATATTTGAGAAATCCCATTTGTTGCATTATTACTGGAACTAGAACTGTTCTGATACTGTCCGCCTACTTGATTTCTTGTAACCGGCACTCCGTTTAAATCTACTTGCTGACCTGAATTATATGCCAGGATCTTATCCATATCTACTATGCCATCTGCAGTTTTTAAACCAGCATCATAATATCTTTTACCTCTTATTGCTCCTGTTCCATTTGCTCCTCCTCCACGACCCCAGGAAGCATAAAATACAGAAGACAATTTAGTTGTTTCATTAATTTTCCAATCCCAGTTTAAAGACATTATGGGTTTATGATAATAGTTACTTCTTAACCCAAATTCTTTTCCATTTATATATGCTGCATCGCTATTGTATTTAACATCCGGTTCTCCATTTGAACCATATTTTATATACTCACTAATTTTTGAAGCGGTGGATCTTTGATTATGCCATTGTGGGGCACCTGTAAAAGTAAACTGAAGATTATGTTTTTCATTTATTTCGTATCCTAATCCTACATAATAATTATAACTTTCAAATTTCGTTGCGTTCACATAACCATCACCCGCTGTTCTACTAAATAAAACAGAAGCAGAAAATCCGTTTTCTAATTTACCGGTTGAATAAGATGCAAGATATTTTGTAAACTGGTCATTTCCTGTACCTGCCGAAATCGTACCTCCTTCTTTCATGTCAGAAGTTCTTGTAACAATATTAATTGTTCCACCTACGGAAGAAATAGCTAATTTTGAAGATCCCAGACCTCTTTGTACTTGCATTGCTGTAGCCATATCAGACACTCCTGCCCAATTACTCCAATACACAGAACTGGTTTCCATATCATTGATAGGCATACCATTAACCATTACAGCAATATTTCTCTGATCGAAACCTCGAATATTAATTTTTGAATCTCCAAATCCACCTCCTGATTTCGTTACATATACTGAAGGTGTATTACTCAACATTTCCGGAAATTCCTGATTTCCTAATTTCTCCTGAATTTCTGCTGCTTTAATAGTAGAAACAGCTACTGGTGTTTTTCTGTCTTTTGCAATATCAGTAACACCTGTAATAACAACATCATCTAACAAATTTGAATTTGAAATTAAAATAATCTTACCTAGATTAGTTGCTTTACCATCTTTTGCCTGGAAAGAAACTATTTTATTATCATAACCTAAAAAAGAAAAAACCAATTCTCCTGAAGAGGTGGTTGCATTAATAGAAAATTTACCTTCAAAATCCGTAGATGTTCCGATAGATGTTCCTTTAATCATAACATTAGCTCCTGGAAGAGGGGCATTCATATCTGAATCGATAATAATACCTGTAATTTTTCCTTGAGAAAATACGGTTGAAACCACCAAAAACAGTAGCCCTGAGAATAACCAATTTTTCATGTTTTTCATTTTGTTGTTGTGTTTTAATTTTCTGCAAAAATCTGATATTTTTTTATTTACAATGTTAAGTTAACGTTAATATAATTTAGCTTAATTTTTTGTTAATGGTTTTAACATATTAAAACTTAAACATCTGTAACATAACTCATTTAATTTAACATTTGATTCAGCTTACAAAAACAAAACAGAAACACTTTTTAGCATATTTATCGAAATAAAAAAGCCTCATTCTATTTTAAAGAATGAGGCTTTTTGAAATTAATTTTATACTATAATTTATTTTCTACTTAAAAAATACTCCAACAAAAGTTGGGTTGAACTATCGTGTTGTTTCACTTTTTTTGAAGTGATTTCATCTAGTATCGATGTTGCTAACTGCTTCCCTAATTCAACACCCCACTGATCGTAACTAAAAACATTCCATATAACTCCTTGTACAAAAATTTTATGTTCATATAAAGCAATTAATGACCCTAATGACCTAGGTGTTAATTTCTCGATCAGAATTGTATTGGTTGGTTTATTACCTGGAAATATTTTAAAAGGCAGTAAAAATGCTGCTTTTTCTTTATCTATATTCATTTTCTCAAATTCAGTAATAACCTGCTCTGATGTTTTTCCGTTTAATAAAGCTTCTGTTTGTGCGAAAAAATTAGACATCAGCTTATCGTGATGATCCTGATTTCCGTAAAGAGGTTTTACAAAACCGATAAAATCTGTAGGTATTAATTTTGTTCCCTGATGAATTAACTGAAAGAAAGCATGTTGTGAATTCGTTCCGGGCTCACCCCAAATGATTGTTCCTGTCTGATAATTTACAGGATTACCATCTCTGCCAACACTTTTCCCATTACTTTCCATTATTCCTTGTTGTAAATAAGGAGCTAACTTCTGTAGATATTGTGTATAAGGAATCAGAGCTTCACTTTCTGCACCAAAAAAATTATTATACCAGATACTCAGCATTGCCAAAATCACAGGAATATTTTTATCAAAATCGACTGTTCTGAAATGTTCATCCATTTCATTTGCTCCTTTTAATAATTTATCAAAATTATTAAACCCTATTCCGAGACTAATGGATAAACCTACTGCGCTCCAAAGAGAGAATCTCCCTCCAACCCAGTCCCACATAGGGAAAATATTATTTTCATCTATACCAAAATCTTTTACTTTTTCAATATTAGTGGAAACGGCAACGAAATGTTTGGCTACATCTTTTTTAGTTGCTGTTTTTAAAAACCAGTTTCTAATCGTTTCAGCATTTGAAAGTGTTTCCTGTGTTGTAAACGTTTTTGATACAATAACAAACAAAGTTGTTTCGGGATCTAAATACTTTATTGTTTCCATCACATGATCTCCGTCTACGTTTGAAATAAAATGAAGATTCAAATGACTTTTATAGAACTGTAATGCTTCTACAACCATATTAGGTCCTAAATCAGACCCTCCAATACCAATGTTTACTACATCTGTAAACGTCTTTCCTGTAAAACCTCTTCTCTCTCCATTAAATATCTCATTTGTAAAAACTTTGATCTTATTTTTTACTTCAAAAATCTCCGGAATTACATTTTCTTCATTAATGGTAATATGGGCTGTTTCCGGAGAACGTAAAGCGGTATGCAGTACGGCTCTGTTTTCTGTCTGATTAATAGTATCTCCTTTGAAATATTTAGCAACAGCATCTTTTAATTCTACTTCATTTGCTAATTCTAATAAAAGATCGATTGTTTCTTTATTAATAATATTCTTAGAATAATCAATTAAAAAATCATTCCACTGAATATTAAACTTTTCTGCTCTTGTAGTATCTTTAATAAACATTTCTTTCATCGAAACATATTGTAGTTTCTCAAAATGCTCACGAAGCTTTTGCCACGCAACTGTTCCTGTTGGATTAATTGTATTTAATGCCATATTATTCTTTGGATTTAATTCCTGCTATACTGTCCAATTCTATTTTAAGCGGGGTCATATATTTTAAAAACCTAGGCTTATTTTTTGGATTCATCGGTTCGGAATTAGGTGTTTTATGGGTCAACGGATCTATTTGTTCTCCGTTTTTCCAAAAACGATAACAAACATGTGGTCCTGTTGCTAATCCTGTACTTCCAACTTTACCAATAATATCTCCTTGTCTTACTCTTTGTCCTTGTTTTACTAAAATTTTAGACATATGTAAATACTGGGTAGAATAGGTTTTATTATGTTTTACTTTAACATAATTACCATTTCCTGCGGTATATCCTGTTCTTTCTACAATGCCTGAGGCAGTAGTCATAATGGGTGTCCCCTGTGGTGCTGCATAATCAGTTCCTTTGTGTGCTTTCCATCTTTGTTGTACCGGATGAAAACGACGAGGAGAAAATTTAGAAGTAATTCGGCTAAATTTTAATGGGGCTTTTAAAAATAAATTTTTAAGAGCTTTCCCTTGTTCATCATAATAATCTATTTTCCCGGTAGTTGTATCCTGTATAAAAGGGAATGCATATATATATTTCCCTTTATGTTCAAAAAAAGAAGCTTCTATATTATCTACTCCTGCATATAATGTATCACTGATATATTTTTCACTAAATGTAACTGCAAACTTATCTCCTTTTTGAATCTTAAAGAAATCGACAGACCATGCGTATATCTGTGATAAATCATGTGCTAATGCATAATCTACTCCTTCATCACTAAGAGCCTGAGATAAAGAGGAATTAATTTCGGCAACTATTGTTCTTCTTTTAACTGAAATTGGTTTTTTATTTCTATAGGCAACTATAGAATCTCTTAAGTCAATAACGCTGTAATTAATATTATCGGGCTGATAAATAAAAACTTTTAACTGGTGTAATGAATCTTTAGACCTAAGCATTGTATAGGGTTTTCCTACTTTAATTATTCTTATATCAAAAGAATCTTTTACTTTTTCTGTTATTTGGTGTGCTCTTGAATTATCAATATTTGAATTAAATAAAAGTTTTCCAAATGTATCTCCTTTACGAATGGTATCTCTTACAACATCGTAATCATTTAAAACAAAACCAAACTCCTCTACCAAAACAGCTTCTTCTATGTTTTCATCAACTATTTCATTCTCCTTTTTATTACATGACACTATTGTAAAAAACAACATCATGGCTATAACTGTGTACTTCAACTTTTAAACTTTTATCCTAATTAAACATTTCTTTCTTCTCCCCATGAATCCAACTCGGCATCTGTCCACAATTCAGGAAAAAATATTCTTCTCTGGTATTTTGGATGCATATATTTTTTCCAGTCGCTACCGCCTGTGGCTTCTCCATTTCCTTTTCCGCTGTCAATATATTTTTTAGCAGCATTATAATGTCCCATTACCCATGTAATATTTACAGTATGATCATAATGACGCATTGCTTTGATCAAATCTTTATCCAACTGATCTTCTTCTGGCAATTCTTTAAACTTCTGCCATAGATTGATCGTATTATACTCCTCCATATACCCCAGGAATAGCTTTTTATATTTTTTTTCAAATTCTAAGATCAGATATGATTTTTTACCTGTATGATAATCTTTTCCTGCTGCTTGCCAGTATAAATGCTCTAAAGCATGCTCTAAGGGAGTATTTCTATCAATCGTATCTCTGTATCGGTGATCTATTAAATTAATCAGATCTGTAGAACAGAATTCAATTAATCGATACTGAGCACTCTGAAACCCACTTGCCGGGGTAAGTGTATTACGAAATTTCATATACTGCTCTACTTCCATACCATTTTCCATGATATTGAAAGAGGTGGTAAGCATATCAAAATAACGACTAATTCGTCTTAATTTTTCAGTAAAATATACAATTGAAGGATTCTCTGTATGGGACAACTGATCTATTTCCCACAAAATCATTTTAAAAAGGAGTTCATTTACCTGATGGTACATAATAAAAACCATCTCATCTGGTAAAGTTGTTCTTTGATTTTGCAGACTTAAAAGGGCATCTGTCTGAATATAATCCCAATATGTAATCGGCTTAGACCAGAGCAGTCCTTCTAAATGGGTCTCTGTCTTCTGATCAATTGATCGAAATTTATCTTCTAACTGTTCAAACTTTTCTTTTAAATCCGAGGTAAAATCCATATTTTAATTAATCTCTTTTGGTAAATGGATGTTTTAATCCTTTATATTCCTCTAAATCTGCTTTTAGCGAACCTACTGCTAAACTAGCTTTTATTCTAATCGGCAATTTATTTTCATCATTTGATATCCAAACAGTTAGACTTTCTTTTTCTTTAAAAACACGTCCAGCTTGTACATAGGGTCTGAATATCAAAGTGGAAATTTTTCCAAATTTAGTTTTTATATCTTCTTTACCAATATATTTTAACTTAAACTTGAAGGTTTCATCATCAAAAAACATGTCAATAATGACCGACTCTCCGACTTTTAGTTTATTAATGTTAGGGTGATTTCTTAAATAATAAAAAGAAGAAACAATATCCTGAACATTTTCCGGTATAGCAATAGTCTTTTCAGTATTATTTTTATAATCTTTTACGAAAATGGTATTATTAGTGTAATTAAAAAATCCTTCCTGATCTTTTCTATAACCACCTTCATCAATCTTTCTGACATATTGATACGGTTTACCGGTCGTTTTATCAAAATAACTCTGATAATCATCATTTACTTTGAAAAACACTTTTGTAACTCCTGTTGTATAACCATTTCCCACAACATGATATACTTTCTTATTATTTTTAACTCCTTCCTTTACTTCAAGTGTTGCAAAACCGGCATTTACCAAACCATAATGAATTCTAAATTTGAACCATTCACCCGTAGTAAAAGCTCCTGTGGTCTGTGCGTGTAAATTTATTGCTGAAATTAAAAGAAAAAAATATATCGTATTTTTCATAATAAGCAATTTAGGGGTTTTAGAATATAATAATACAATTTTTATTCCAAAATAAAAAAACAAAAAAACTCAATCAAAAAATGACTGAGTTTTTATGCTATTAACCAACCAAAAAACTATAAATTATGAAAACTCGCAAAAAGTAATCAAGTAAACCAACTCTTTCCTCTTTTGCGAGTGCAAAGGTATTAAATGTTTTTAGTTTTACTAGAAAAAAATAAACTTTAACACCTTTTTAATAAAAAATGGTTGGAAAAAAACTCATTTGTTATTGATAATTTAAAAAAACAATATTTTTATAAAGTTCCTCTCAATTCTTGTTCTCGCTCAATTGCCTCAAAAAGAGCTTTAAAGTTCCCTTTTCCGAAAGAAGTTGCTCCTTTTCTCTGAATAATTTCAAAAAACAAAGTTGGTCTGTCTAAAACTGGCTTAGTGAAAAGCTGCAGTAAATACCCTTCATCATCTCTGTCAATTAAAATACCCAATTCTTTTAATGGTGCCAAATCTTCGTCTATTTTCCCTACTCTTTCTAAAACATCATCGTAATAGGTTTCTGGAACATATAAAAACTCTACTCCGCGTGACTTCAGTTCTTTTACTGTTTCTACAATATTATTTGTAGCTACTGCAATATGCTGAACACCTGCACCATTATAAAAATCAATATACTCTTCTATTTGTGATTTCTTTTTTCCTTCTGCGGGTTCATTGATCGGAAATTTAATTCTTCCGTTACCATTACTCATCACTTTACTCATCAAAGCGGTATAGTCTGTGGAAATATCTGAATCATCAAAAGAAACTAACTGGGCAAATCCCATAACATTAGCATAGAATTCACACCATTTGTTCATTTCATTCCACCCTACATTACCTACAATATGATCTACATATTTAAGTCCTGCTGCATTTGGTTTAAAACCGGGATCCCATTTTTTATAACCAGGCATAAAAGCTCCTTTATAATTTTTTCTTTCGACAAAAATATGAATGGTTTCTCCATAGGTATGAATTCCGGAAAGAACAACTTCTCCATCAGCATCTTTGATGGTTTTAGGTTCCATATAACTTTTCGCACCTCTTTTAATGGTTTCCTGATAGCTTTTTGCAGCATCATCTACCCAAAGCGCAATTGTTTTTACGCCATCGCCATGTGCTTCAATATGTTTGTTAATCTCTCCTTCTCCCTGTAAAGGAGAGGTCAAAACCAATCTTATTTTTTCTTGTTGTAAAACATAAGAAACCCTGTCTTTCATTCCTGTCTCTAAACCAGCATAGGCCACCGGCTGAAATCCCCAGGCAGACTGATAATAATAAGCCGCCTGCTTTGCATTTCCTACATACATTTCTATATAATCTGTCCCCAGAAGAGGTAAAAAGTCTTCTGCTCCTTCAATAATTTTCTCTAATTGTAATGATGATTTATCTGTTGCCATTATATTATTCTGTTTAATAGTTAGTATATAAAATCTATCGAATATCAGAAATTTAAATAACCTTCTGATTCTGATTCAAAAACAAAGACTCACCACATCGCTCTTAAATGACTTGTTATATCTACTCTATAATTTAGCATATAAATATTGTTAAATTACTTATCTAACCAGGACTGATAATATTGCTCATCTGCAATTTTCACAGCTTCTTCTGTTAACTGTAAAGGCTTGAATGTATCAACCATAACGGCTAATTCCTGTGTTTCCTTTTTACCAATACTTCTTTCTACAGCACCGGGATGCGGTCCGTGAGGGATTCCTGCCGGATGTAGTGAAATATGTCCTGCTTCAATATCGTTTCTACTCATAAAATCACCATCAACATAATAGAGAACCTCATCACTGTCAATATTACTATGATTGTAAGGAGCTGGAATAGAATCAGGATGATAATCATATAATCTTGGCACAAAGGAACAAACTACAAAAGCATCTGTTTCAAAAGTTTGATGTACTGGCGGCGGTTGATGAATTCTGCCTGTTATAGGTTCAAAATTATGTATTGAAAAAGCATATGGATAATTAAACCCGTCATATCCCACCACATCGAAAGGATGGGTAGCATAGATCATTTCAAATATATCATTCTGTTTTTTAACCTTTATAAGAAAATCTCCTTTTTCATTATTGGTTTCCAATTCATAAGGTCGTCTTATATCCCGTTCGCAATAGGGGGAGCTTTCTAATAACTGCCCAAACCAGTTTCTATACCGTTTTGGTGTATAAATCGGTCTTCGGGATTCAACAATAAATAATCGGTTATCGGTTGTATCAAAATCTATCTTATAAATTGTACCACGAGGAATAACTAAATAATCACCATATTTAAAATCCAGATTACCAAGTACAGTTCTTAATTTCCCCGTTCCTCTGTGAATAAATAATAGCTCATCTGCATCTGTATTTTTATAAAAATAATCTTTTGTAGATTCTTTGGGTGCTGCTAACAGTATTGTACAATCACTATTTGTCAGGACTGCTTTTCGACTGTCTAAATAATCTGCTTCGGGAAGTATCTGAAACCCTCTTAATCTATAAGACTGAATGTTATTGTTTTTAGCAATCTTAGGGGCAACACTATATTGTTTAATTATTTTTTTTACTTGTGTCGGTCTCTGTTCGTGGTACATATTAGAATACATCCCTTCAAAACCAATGGTTCCAAAGAGCTGTTCATAATACAAATCACCATTTGGCTTTCTGAAAACAGTATGCCTTTTAGGTGGAATCTTTCCTAAGTGATGGTAAAACGGCATTATTGTATATTTTTAAATTACATATACAAATATCGTAAAAATTTATTCTATTAAATTTATTATTACTAAATATATTAAACCAAAAAAACACTTTGAATAATAATACTTTTAAATAAAAGATATAAGTATAATCTAAAAAACAAAAAACGTTGATTAACCCTGGGGTTAATCAACGTTTTTAAGTTGTATAAATATTTATTATTCTTTATTTATTCTTAAAAAAACTAACGCTATAAATAATGGCATGAATAGCTGAAAATATTAATGAAAAATAATACAAATACTTATCGTCAATTCCCGGGGTTGCATGATGAATTATTGCTACTATAATAAGGACAATCACCATTGCTATACCTGAAATCGCAACTGTTTTATAACTGTTTTTTCCAAAATTCCCTTTATTCAATTTGCTGTGTTTCATTCCGTAGAAAAGATATAAATCAAATCCAATCATCATCCAAACGATTAAACGAATCCATGTGTCTAAAGGAAGGAATACCATCATAAATAAACAAACCAAAACACCTAAAATCGGCACTAAAGGCACTAACGGGGTTCTAAATGCTCTTGGTGCATCCGGCATTTTTTTACGCATAACTAACACGCCCAGACATACTAATATAAAAGCAAATAAGGTTCCAATACTTGTCATTTCTCCTACTACTCTTGCCGGAACAAAAGCGGCAAAAATACTTACTAACAACATGAATAATAAATTATTCTTTGCAGGTGTTCTGAATTTAGAATGTACTTCTGAAAAGACTTTTGGTAAAAGACCATCTTTACTCATTGAAAAGAACACACGACTTTGTCCCATTAACAATACCATTATAACGGAACAATATCCTAACAGAATAGCAACAATAATGGCTTTATTCAACCACGGATAGGCAGGCACTATAACTCCCGAAGCATCAGCATATCCCATAGACTCAATAGCAATTGCTACAGGAGCAATGCCATCGGCACCTCTAAAAGCTTCATAATTAACTACTCCTGTTAAAACATGTGCAAATAATATATACAAAACGGTACAAATCCCTAGTGATAACAAGATACCTATCGGCATATCTCTTTTAGGATTCTTTGTTTCTTGCGCTGCTGTAGAAACGGCATCAAAACCAACGTAGGCGAAAAAAACAATGGCTGCTGCTCTAATAATCCCGGAAAAACCAAACTCACCAAAGGTTCCTGTATTTTCCGGAACATATGGTACTAAATTCTCAGGTTTAACGAATTCCCATCCTAAAGCAATAAAAACTAAAACAACAGAAACTTTAATCACTACTATGATGCCATTTACAAAAGCAGACTCTCTTGTTCCTTTAATTAAAATCAGCGACATTATCATAACAATAAGTACTGCGGGTATATTTATAATTCCACCTTCAAAAGGAGAATGAGTATAGGCTTGGTCAAGATGAATTCCATAACTATCTAGAAACTTTATCAGATATCTGGACCAACTAATCGAAACGGTAGCGGCTCCAACAGCATACTCCAGAACAAGATCCCAACCGATAATCCAGGCAATGAATTCTCCCATTGTAGCAAAAGAATAGGTATAAGCACTTCCTGCAACAGGAATCATAGATGCAAATTCAGCATAACACAATCCGGCAAAAACACAGCCTATCGCTGCAACCAAAAATGATATTGTAATAGATGGACCAGCATTAGTAGCCGCAGCTAAACCGGTTACGGAAAATAATCCTGCTCCGATAACAACACCAACCCCTAAAGCAACTAAACTCGGAGCTGTAAGTGTTTTTTTTAATCCTTTTTCTGTATCCGAAGCTTCTTCGAGTAATTGTGATAATGGTTTTCTTCTCCAAATAGACATATTCCTTATTGTATTAGTTTTAAGTAGATTCCAAATATATAGTTTTTTTACAAAAACACAACATAAAATCTAGAGCAATATACCGAAACAATACGAAAATCTTAATTTAAAACCAAAACCCAACAGTAAACAACCAGAAACTACTCTTTATTTCAGGAGACCAAGAGTACTTTACTTCTACAGGGCCTAGCAATGTTTCCAGTCCATAACCTACAGCGTAACCAGAATAATCGGGGGATGAGAACCATTCTTCTACGTTATCATAAATATTATATCCAATATTAGCATAATTAGCATAAAAATTCAGATGATTATTTTTTATGATTTCATAATCTATACCTATGGTTCCTTTGATATAGCTATTTCCTTTTAAATTCAGATAATCATATCCATAAAAACTTTTGAAATTATTAATGGCATTAAATCCATATCCTCCGAGAAAAAAATCTAATACCTGCGGACTGTCTCCAAGAGAGAATCCTCCTTCTGTCTTAAGGCGGAAAACAACGTTTTTGAAAAGAGACTGCGCGATTCCAAAATCTCCCTGTACTATTGAAAACTTGCTGAACTTTTCGGAAAACAAATTTCCTTTTTCAGAGGACAATAAATACCATTGAAAATTACCGTTAAAAGAAATTCCTCTATATGGAAAATATTTATTATCATAGGTATCATATCTTAAATAAGCATAGGAACTTAAATAATTATTATTTTCAAAAATAGACCCTCCGCTTCCTTCGTTTATATTAAAAGTTTCTGTTTCTACTTTTAAAAATTTATGCTGTAATCCTGCTCCAACTAAAAAAACCTGTCTGAAGATTGTCTGAAGATATATCTGGTTTGTAAAATCAGAATGTCTGATACTTACCTTATTCAGGTCAGTAACCCGTCCGGGAATTTCTTCTCCGAAAACAGGAAAATCAGCTTTAAATCGATTGAATCTAGAATTAAAACCAAAACTCCAGTAAAAACCATTATCAATATAATAATCTAAATTATATCTCAGATTATCTCCAAGTATAAGATCTAATGAGGCAACATCATTATCAAACAATAAATTTTTCTTTGTCAGGTTTATTAAAGCGGCTGTTTTATATAATCCATCATAATGAGCTCCTAATTTTAAAAATGTTTTTATTTTATTTTCTGTCAGGTCCAGTATCAGATTTTCTCCTTGTTCTGTTTTGAATAACTGATAATCTATCTTTTTAAAGTTCTGAGTTGCATTTAAACTATTGAGACCATCGTCCAAGTCTTTGAATGAAACGGTTTGATTAGAACTCAGACGCATTTTTCCTAAAATATAAGCTCTGGAATAATTTTCACTTCCTTTTATAATGATCTGGTGAATACAAAGTTCATTCTTTGGCTGATGAGTAAATGTTCTTTTTTCTTTAATCTGTGAATTTCCTAATTGCACTAACTGATCTTTGAAAACCCGGGCTGCTTCTTCACCATTTTTTATAATCTGCTCACCTGAATTAAAAGAAATCACATTATATCCTTTTATGTTCGGTTTTATATAAATATCTGTTGCTTTTGCTTTTATATCCATCCCCTGATACATCTGGAAATTAATAATCTGCATTACTACACTTGCGGCAGAAGACATTGTTTCTTTTGTTTTAAGGTCATCCTGAACATCTACCCCTATTATTATGTCTGCTCCTAATGCTTTAATCTCATCCAGCGGATAATTATTAACGACTCCTCCGTCTATTAAAATCTTTCCGTCTATTTCTACGGGGCTAAATAAAGAAGGAAAAGCACCACTTGCTTTTATAGCCTGCGGTAAATACCCTTTATTGAGTACAACCTGTTCACCTGTTTCAACATCTGTCGCAATACACAAAAAGGGTATCGGAAATTTATTAAAGTCGTTTATATCATTTACTCTGTAAGTAAGTCTGTTCAGTAAATTATAAACATTCTGTCCTTTTGATAATGCAAGAGGAATTCCAATTTTAAAATTATTAAACGGTAATGTAAGAGCATATCGTTCATCATTTTCTTTTTCATAAAACGATTTTACGGAACGAGGTAAATTATCCTGAATTATTTTTTCAAAATCAGTAACCTGAAAAATAGAATCTATCTGATTTGCCGAATATCCTGATGCATATAATCCTCCAATAATGGCTCCCATACTTGTTCCTCCGATATAATCAATTTGAACACCTGCTTCTTCAATCACTTTCAGTACTCCAATATGTGCCAAACCTTTTGCTCCACCTCCACTTAGAACTAGTCCCACTTTTGGATTCTTCTTTTGTTCTTGTGAAAATGCTATAGAGAATACGAATAATAAACAGAGTATAAGGGTGTTGTTTTTCATAAATA
This sequence comes from Flavobacterium sp. AK-301, assembly GCF_058310215.1. Lineage (NCBI taxonomy): Bacteria > Pseudomonadati > Bacteroidota > Flavobacteriia > Flavobacteriales > Flavobacteriaceae > Flavobacterium > Flavobacterium sp. AK-301. The sequence goes on along the minus strand of NZ_JBZEES010000008.1, from coordinate 122,595 downwards.
ATATCATGGTGTTATTTTGTAAAAGTCTGAAATTTTTTTTGCTTTTGAAACACCTACAATAGCAGAAAGCTCCTCTTCTGAAGCTTCTGCTATTCTTTTTACGGATTTAAAATATTTTAAAAGAGTAACCATTGTCTTTTCTCCTATTCCGGGAATAGTCTCAATAGAAGTTTGTATTGCTGCTTTACTGCGTTTATCTCTATGAAAAGTAATCCCAAAACGGTGTGCTTCGTTTCTTAACTGCTGAATTATTTTCAATGTTTCTGATTTTTTATCTAAATAAAGAGGAACTGAATCTCCGGGATAAAACAATTCTTCTAATCTTTTCGCTATACCTATAATTGCTATTTTACCTCTTAAACCCAGATCATCCATACTTTTTAAAGCGGAAGACAGCTGCCCCTTTCCTCCGTCAATAATAATGAGCTGAGGTAAAGGTTGATTTTCATCTAACAGCCTCTTATAACGCCTGTAAACAACCTCTTCCATGGAAGCAAAATCATTAGGTCCTTCTACTGTTTTTATGTTAAAATGACGATATTCTTTTTTACTTGGTTTTCCGTCTTTAAAAACAACGCAGGCAGCTACCGGATTTGTCCCTTGTATATTCGAGTTATCAAAACATTCTATATGTCTCGGTTCTGCGGAAAGACGCAGATCTTTTTGCATTTGAGCCATAATACGGTTGACGTGACGATCAGGATCTACAATCTTGATCTGTTTTAACTGATCGATTCGATAGAATTTTGCATTACGAATCGATAAATCCAGTATCTGTTTTTTATCTCCTAACTGAGGAACTGTTATTTTTAGATTTTCACCTAAATCCATCTTGAAAGGTACGACAATCTCTTTTGTAATAAGATTAAATCGCTGCCTTAATTCTACTATCGCTAATTTGAGTAATTCTTCGTCGCTTTCATCTAGTTTTTTCTTAATCTCTAATGTATGGGAACGAATAATTGCTCCATGGGAAATCTGTAAGAAATTGACATAGGCTGAACTCTCATCAGAAATAATGGAGAAAACATCTATATTGGTAATCTTAGGATTTAAAATTGTTGATTTTGACTGATAATTCTCCAAGACATCTATCTTTTCTTTTATTTTCTGCGCTTCTTCAAAAAGCATCTCTGAAGCCAGATGATTCATCAGTTTTCTAAACTCTTTTAATGATTCTTTGAAATTACCTTTAAGAATCTCTCTTATCGCATTTATATTATTCTGATACTCTTCCAGAGACTGTAATCCTTCGCAGGGTCCTTTACAATTCCCAATATGATATTCCAGACAGACTTTAAACTTACCGGTTTTAATATTTGATGGACTGAGATCATAATTACAATTCCGCAGAGGATAAAGCTCTTTGATTAATTCTAATAATGTGTTTACGGTTTTAAAACTTGTATAGGGACCAAAATATTCTGATCCGTCCTTAATCATATTTCTGGTAGGAAAAATTCGGGAAAAAGGTTCGTTTTTTATACAGATCCAGGGATAGGTTTTATCATCTTTTAATAGAACATTATATCTGGGCTGTAATTTTTTAATTAAATTATTCTCTAATAAAAGGGCGTCTGTTTCAGTAGGAACAACAATGTGTTTTATCGAAACTATTTTTTTTACTAAAACATTGGTTTTAGCGGTATCGTGTACTTTATTAAAATAGGAGGCTACTCTCTTTTTTAAATTTTTAGCTTTGCCTACATACAAAATCTTATCGTCTTTATCATAATATTGATAAACCCCGGGACTATCGGGTAAGGTCTGAATCTGAATTTCTAAAGAAGGAATATTCATTTGAAATTGTTAATTATCTATTTCTTATTTTCTTGTTCTTTATCAATTGGACGTAATTTATCCAATTGTTCTTTTAATGCTCCTACCTTCTGAATATTCTCCATCTGAACTTTTTTATTTACTCCTTCCTAAAATTATTCTCAAATTTACAAATTTGATATTACTAAATCTAAAATTAGAAATAACTTATTAATTGCAATCTTTAGATTAAACCCTTTCAGGGCTTACTTTTGTTCTTGGTTATTACTTAGCTACTTTATATTTTACAAAAAATCTATTCTCTCCACTAAAAGACCACCCCGCCCTTTGGATATCCCTTCCTTTGGAGGGGAAGTTATATGACTATACTTTTGCTCTTTTTTAGTAATTCTAAAAGCTAAATAGCATAATAACTATTATTTATCTATTTTTATCTTTTTCTTATAAAGATGACCAAACTTAAAAACAAAGACCTCACTATTCTGGGGGAAACAATCACTCCTGGAGAAAGCAAAACTATTAACATGGAAATTGCTAAATTACACACTATGACTAAATTAAAGATTCCTATTATAATTGAACGTTCTCTTATAGCAGGTCCTGTTTTTCTTTTTTCTGCGGGTCTTCATGGTGATGAAATTAATGGAACTGAAATTGTAAGACAGATTATTTCTCAAAAAATAAATAAACCAAAGTGTGGTACAATCATCTGCATTCCGATCATTAATATTTTTGGCTTTGTAAATCAGGAACGTGAATTTCCGGATGGACGTGATCTGAATCGTGTTTTTCCGGGCAGCAAAAATGGTTCTCTTGCGAGTAGGTTTGCTTACTATCTGATGAAAGAGATCATTCCAAATGTAGATTATTGTATTGATTTTCATTCTGGAGGTGCCAGTCGTTTTAATGCTTCTCAGATCCGAATTGCCCCTAATAATCCTGAATTGAAAAAATTAGCTGATATTTTTCAGGCTCCTTTTACATTATGTTCTAAAAATATCCCGAAATCCTTTCGAAATTCTTGTGATAAAGCGGGGGTTAAAATGTTATTGTTTGAAGGAGGGAAATCGTTAGATATCAATGCAACTATAACAAATGAAGCTGTTGAGGGGGTAAAAAGGGTTCTAAAATCTTTTGATATGTTATCTGATAAAATAAAAACAACTTCTACTGATAAGGAAACAATCTATATCGAAAAATCAAACTGGGTACGGGCAAAAAATTCAGGATTATTTCATCATTTAACTGAGGCAGGAAACTTTGTAGAGAAAGGGCAGGTTCTAGCTGTTATTACGGATCCGTTTGGAAAATTTGAATTAAAAATAAAAGCTCCTAATTCAGGTTATATTATTAATGCCAATCATACTTCAATCGTATTTCAGGGGGATGCCATCTATCATATATCTACTAAACAATCATGACAAAAAAAGAACTCAGAATAAAATATAAAGCTTTTAGAAACGACTTAACGGATTTATTTATTGAAGAGAATAGTCTTGCAATTGCTAATTCTCTTTTAAAACTGAATATTTGGGATAAAACGTATTATCATCTGTTCCTTTCGATAACTGAATATAAAGAAATTGATACTGAATTCATCTTACAGATTCTGGCGGGTAAAGACAAGGAGGTTGTCATCTCAAAAAGTGATTTTGAAACCCGATCAATGATAAATTATCTACTAACAGATAATACCAGAATCAAAAAAAATGGATATAACATCCCTGAACCAGTTGATGGAATTGAGGTTCCTTCAAAAAAGATAGAGGTTGTTTTTGTTCCTCTTCTGGCTTTTGACAAAAAAGGAAATCGTATTGGATATGGTAAAGGTTTCTATGATAAATTCTTATCTGAATGCAACTTCGATACTATTAAAATCGGACTATCTTTCTTTGAAGCGGAAGAACAGATAGATGATGTTTCTGACAGTGATATACGATTAGATTACTGTATTACTCCACAAAAAACCTATTATTTTGTTTAGGTTACTGAGACTCAAAGTTACAGAGGTTCAAAATTAAACGGAGTTAAAAAGAGTCCAATGTCAAAAGTCTTAACGTGATCGGGCTACAAAAAACATTTCGCCTCTTACAAACTATCAACAACAAGTGTTATTTACTGTTTTTAAAGGCTCTTTTGTTAAAAACGATTAACACACCTACACCTGAACTGATCGCTACGTCTGCAACGTTAAATATCGGCTCAAAAAAGGTAAAGAACTTTCCTCCCCATATAGGCAACCATTCTGGTAAATTACCTTGCCATAAAGGAAAATACAGCATATCTACTACTTTACCGTGAAAAACAGTACCGTAGGGGGTTTCTGCAAATAATGTGGCAACTTGTCCATAACTGTCATTAAATATAATGCCATAAAAAACAGAATCAATAATATTTCCTAAAGCACCTGCAAAAATCATTGCAATTGCCACAATCAGGAAACCGGAACTTTTCTTTTTAACGGAATCATATAACCAGTATCCTATTCCGGTTACGGCTACTAATCTAAAAAGAGTTAAAAACAATTTACCATAGGATCCAGGTATTTTTGCCCCCCATGCCATTCCTTCATTTTCAATAAATAATATTTTAAACCAATTAAAAACATGTACTTCTTCACCTAGAGTAAAATGGGTTTTAATATATATTTTAGATATCTGATCTACTATTAAAATAATGGAAATTATCAGGCATGCTTTCTTTAATGACATTGTTATAAATTTAATTTACGCAAAAGTAAATAATATAATTAGAAAAAAACGCCCCTTAGAGGAGCGTTTCGATTTATTTAAAAAAATTAACTTTTATTTTTGTAAATTCTTTGCTTCAATACTCATTGTAGCATGTGGCACTAGTTTTAATCTTTCTTTTCCGATTAATTTTCCTGTGACTTTACAGACTCCGTATGTTTTATTTTCGATACGGATCAGGGCATTTTTCAGATCACGAATAAATTTTTCCTGTCTTGTTGCCAATTGTGAATTTGCTTCTTTGGACATTGTTTCACTTCCTTCTTCAAAAGCCTTGAATGTGGGAGACGTATCATCTGTTCCGTTATTCAAATCATTCATGTAGGCACTTTTGATTAAATCCAGATCTGCCTTCGCTTTCTCAATTTTCTTATTGATGATTTCCTTAAACTCTGCTAAATCAGCATCTGAGTATCTTACTTTTTCATCCACCATAATAAATACATTATTTTGAAATTAATAATACAGTTTTTATCTCGTCAAATTCTATAGGGGTACCATCGCTGATAGTATCTTTTATTATTAATTCTTCTGTTAATGTTTCTGTTTTAATATATTCTTCATTACTTTTTATTGCTTCTTCAAGGATACCGTTTCTCTGAACAAAAACTTTAATCTTATCTGTTACTTCGAATCCGGAATCTTTTCTAAGATTTTGTATTCTGTTTATAAGTTCTCTTGCAATACCTTCTTTTTGCAACTCTTCAGTTATTGTAATATCTAAAGCTACAGTAATAGTTCCTGAATTTGCAACTAACCATCCTTCAATATCCTGAGATGTTATTTCTACGTCTCCCGATGTTAAATTAACACTTTTCCCTGATATAACAATGCTTATATTTCCTTCTTTCTCTAATTTACTTATCTGTTCTTGAGAAAAAATACCTATCTCTTTAGAAATCAACCCCATATCTTTACCAAAACGAGGTCCTAAGGTTTTAAAATTAGGCTTTATTTGCTTCACCAACACACCTGAAGCATCGTCTAAAAGAACAATTTCTTTAACATTCACTTCTGCTTTTATCAAATCGGAAACTGCTTCGATCTCTTTTCTCTGATTCTCATCGGAAACAGGGATCATAATTTTTTGTAATGGCTGACGTACTTTTATCATTTCTTTTTTACGAAGTGATAAAACTAAAGAGGAAATCGTTTGTGCTTTTTCCATCTTACTTTCTAATTTTTTATCGACACAATTTTCGTCATATACCGGAAATGATGCTAAATGTACTGATTCAAAAGCCTCAACACCTGTTGGAGTAGTCAGATCTTTATAAATCTTATCCATAAAGAACGGGGCTATGGGAGCACTTAATTTTGCTACAGTGACTAAACAGGTATATAATGTCTGATAGGCAGCAATTTTATCTGTTTCGTATTCTCCTTTCCAGAAACGTCTTCTACATAGACGGACATACCAGTTACTTAGATTTTCCTGAACAAAATCAGAGATTGCTCTAGCTGCTCTTGTAGGTTCATAATCTTCATATAACTGATCTACTTCTTTAATCAGCGTATTCAGCTCTGATAATATCCAACGGTCGATTTCGGGTCTCTGTTGTAAAGGAATCTGTTCTTCTGTAAACGAAAATTTATCAATATTAGCGTATAAACTAAAAAATGAATAGGTATTATATAATGTTCCGAAAAACTTTCTGCGTACTTCTGCAATTCCTTCGAGATCAAACTTAAGATTATCCCATGGGTTAGCATTGGAGATCATATACCAACGAGTGGCATCAGGACCGTATTCTTCTAAAGTTGTAAAGGGATCTACGGCATTACCTAAACGTTTGGACATTTTTTGTCCGTTTTTATCCAGAACTAGTCCGTTTGAAACTACATTCTTATATGCTACAGTATCAAAAACTGATGTTGCTATAGCATGTAAAGTATAAAACCATCCACGAGTCTGGTCTACTCCTTCAGCAATAAAATCTGCAGGAAATGCTTTATTTTGATCAACAAGGTCTTTATTTTCAAAAGGATAATGCCATTGGGCATAAGGCATTGCACCTGAATCAAACCAAACATCAATTAGGTCGCTCTCTCTTTTCATTTCTTTACCGGATGGAGAAACTAAAACAATTTCATCTACTACATTTTTATGCAGATCAATCAGATCATAGTTCTCTTCGCTCATATTTCCAATCTCAAAACCTTTGAAAGGGTTTTCTTTCTGGAAACCTGCACGGATTGATTTTTCAATTTCATTGTATAGCTCTTCAACGGAACCTATTAAAATTTCTTCTGTTTTATCTTCTGTTCTCCAAATCGGTAACGGAATTCCCCAGTATCTTGATCTTGATAGATTCCAATCATTGGCGTTTTTCAGCCAGTTCCCGAAACGTCCTTCTCCTGTTGCTTTTGGCTTCCAATTAATCGTTTCATTTAAATCGAACATACGATCTTTGAAATCTGTAACTTTAATAAACCATGAATCTAACGGATAATACAAAATAGGTTTGTCTGTTCTCCAGCAATGTGGATAACTGTGTACATATTTTTCTACTTTGAAAGCTCTATTCTTTTCTTTCAGATCAATTACAATTTCAACATCAACTGATCTTTCCGGTGCTTCGTTTTCATTATAATATTCATTCTTCACATATTTTTCAGACAGACTACCTAATCCTTTTATAAACCTACCTTGTAAGTCTACTAATGGTTCCGGATTACCTGCTTCGTCTAAAACCAGCATCGGAGGAATTTCGGGAACTGCTTCTTTAGCTACTTTAGCATCATCTGCTCCAAAGGTAGGTGCGGTATGTACTATTCCTGTTCCGTCTTCTGTAGTAACGAAATCACCTGCAATTACACGGAAAGCATTTTCAGGATTCTGATACGGTAATACATATGGCAACAACTGTTCGTATTTTATACCTACTAAATCTGCTCCTTTTATCTCGGCAAGAACAATATATGGAATTTTCTTATCATCTGGTTTATAATTCTCTAAATCACTTTCGTTTTCTATCTCAAAATATTTTCCTGAAAACTGACTGCTTATTAATGGTTTTGCCAGTATTACGCTGATAGGCTCGAATGTATACTGATTGAATGTTTTTACTAAAACATAATCAATCCTCGGACCTACTGTTAATGCTGTATTGGATGGTAATGTCCATGGAGTTGTTGTCCATGCCAAAAAGAAAATCTCATCTAAATCTAAAACTTCAAATTTATAATGTTTCAGGTTTTTTGAAGTGATATAATTATAAAATCTGGATAACAACCGTTCTACATCTTCATCTACTACTTTAAATTGTGCTACTACGGTCGTGTCTGTAACATCTCTGTAACTTCCCGGCTGATTCACTTCATGTGAACTTAAACCTGTCCCTGCCTTTGGAGAATACGGCTGAATGGTATATCCTTTATACATCAGATCTTTGTTATACATCTGTTTTAAAAGCCACCATACCGTTTCCATGTATTTTGGTTTATAAGTAATATACGGATCTTCCATATCTACCCAGTATCCCATTTTTTCTGTCAGGTCATTCCATACATCTGTATAACGCATTACTGTATTTTTACAGGCTTCGTTATATTCTTCAATGCTTATTTTTTTACCAATATCTTCTTTTGTAATACCTAATTCTTTTTCGGTACCGAGCTCTACGGGTAATCCGTGGGTATCCCACCCTGCTTTACGCTTTACCTGATATCCTTTCTGGGTTTTATAACGACAAAAAATGTCTTTAATGGCACGAGCCATTACGTGATGAATACCTGGTAGTCCGTTTGCTGAAGGTGGTCCTTCAAAAAACACAAAGGGCTGGTTTCCTTCACGAGAAGTTATACTTTTTTCAAAGATGTTTTCTTTTTTCCAAAATTCAAGTACTTCATTAGCTACATTTGGCAAGTCAAGTCCTTTGTACTCAGTAAATTTCTTACTCATTTTATCGTTTTCTAAAATCAATTTGCGAAAATAAGAATTTTAAAATTAATGATAGAAAAAAAAGAGAAAGAAAGAGAGTATAAAGTTTTCAGAATGCAGTCTCAATTTTCAGTAACCAAAAACCAATTTTTAATTTTTAAAATAATTTTTAAGAAAGAATTATTGATGTTTTATTAAAGTTTGAAAAAAGAAAAGTATGATTTCTGATAAAATCAACAGCAATGGGCAGTTTATTCTCACTTACCATCTCTTAAGATCATCACTTTTCAACACACCAAACTAAACAGAGAAATTTATCTGCTATAGGAAAAATTAATTCAATCTGTTCTTAAATATTATGGTGGTTCTGTCGAATGGATTCAAGAACTTCTCCTTTAATCAGATCATCCTGTAAGATCCAATTATTACCAGAGAGGTGTTTTTATTTTTCTGACTGTAATTGTTCGAAAAATAAAGCCTATTTCTAACATTCAAAACTTTGCAATACTACTGCTGCTTCCTGTTCTGTATAATATCGTTCAGATAATTTCAATATCTTACATACAAAATGGTATTCGGCATGGTCAAAATTATTTTTAAAAACAATATCAAAGGAAGCTTCTTTTGTAAAATTAATCCTTATTGAATAATTTTCTTCTAAACTACACAACATCTCTAATTCTTTTACTGAACAAGGCATATTCTCCAACTGCTCAAGTCTTAATTCCATAACAGGATTCTCCTTATGGAAAGCCATCCCTGTATATGAATATCCCATAAATAAAATTGAATCTTCTTCAATTTTGCAACTAAACAACTGACCTATCACTGCTTCCATAAAATTAAATTTCAAAAATCTATATATTTCTGTATCCGATAAAGGTACAAAAAAATTTATTCTTCAACAAAATCGAATCAAAAAAGGAACCAAAGTTAACAAAATATAACTTTATAGCCAAAAACCTTTTATTTATTGCATATTTTAAAAATTTATACAGAAAAGGGTTTTTCTGAAATCTAATATCTTTTTACCTTTTAACCAACAACAATAAGTTTGCCACTTTTACAAAGTAAAATACAATACTTCACAAAAAACATTAAAAACATTTACCTCTATTTTTTATTTATGCAAAAACCTCTTTTAATACATCAAGTGATTTTGGTTTTCTGAAACCACCAATGTGGGCTGAATAATAATTCATCAACAGATTTAATAACATTTGTCGTTCTATTACATGAAATGTTTTCTCATTATTGTCCAGTTTGAGATCTAATAAGATTCTGAATAAATCGGTCTGATGTTTCGTCAAAGAACTTACTCCTTTAAAAGACGTAAAAACACCTTCTGAAATTTCAAAAAAAGGTAAATCAACATTGGAAATATCAGGATAAAAACCAAAATATTTGGTTATCTCAAGAAGCAAAATCAGATGAAAATTTGCTATTTCTTCGTGGGTATCGAGCCATACTAAAGCTGCTTCTAGATAAGAGAATAGGTTTTCATTCTTTTCTTCTTCCTGAATGCTATGAGATAAAACTTCTGAAAGAAACATAATAATAGTACTTTTTGTAATATCAATGGTGATAGTCTGATACTGTATACTTACTTTTATTTCTTTGAAATTTTCTAAAGTTCCTTTATTCTTATGACTGGCTTCAATTTCCAGAATGGTAAGTGGCTGAAAATAAGCAATTCTCTGATTGTTTTTTTTAGAAGAAAAGGCGTCTCTGACAAAATAGGTCTTTAATCCATCAGACAGTGTAAAGCATTTTACAATGAGACTTTTTTCATTGAATTTAATGGTGCTTATTACTATTGCTTTTGTTTTGATATTCATTCTATTCGAATCTCTGTTCTTAAAGCTTATTTTATTCTTTAAAGCAAAAATACATCATCATTTTGGTCTACCTATCTTTTTGATAACATACTACAAAAAAAGCTTTCTGTTTAGGAAAGCTTTTCGTTCTTTATGGTTGTGTCACTTTTACAAGTGAAACTTCTTGTTCTCCATTCGGAAAACTCCATACAATTTTATCTCCTTCGGCATATCCTATAAGAGCAGTTCCCATAGGCATCAAAACAGATAATTTTTTCTGTGCAGGATTACTTTCTGTTGGTATAACTAACTGATATCCTTTCATCAACCCTGCTGGTCCTTGAATATCGATAACGCTATTCAGTCTCACTACGTCTGCAGGCATATCGGACTCTTCGCGAATATCTGCTTCTTTCAGTTCTGCTCCTAATTTAGCGTAAGAAGCTTCATGTACTGCATCTTTAGCACCTGCTTTAGATAGAATCTCTTCTAATAATTTGTGCTCTTTTTTTTCAATAACTAATACGTTATATTTCATAATTTCAATTTTTAATAAAACTAAAAGCGAAGGCACCATCGCCCAAGCTTTATTTTTTTGTGAAACAATCTATTCTGTTCTTCTATATTCTTATATAACAAAAAACCCGTGTTGTACACGGGTTTTTCAATTTTTATATTAAAGCTTTAATCACTTTAAAAAATCAAGGAAAAATACCCCGTTGTTTATATGCTAATTCTATTCTAGTCAATGCTTGTATATATGCTGCATTCCTCCAGTCTATCTGATGTAACTTAGCAATATTGTTTACTTTTTCAAAAGCATCTTCTATTTTTTTTCTCAATTTAGTAATCACATCTTCCATTTGCCAAATTTCTCCACTTCTATTCTGTAACCATTCATAGTAACTTGTTATTACTCCTCCTGAATTGCATAAAATATCGGGAATTATTTCTATTCCCCTTGTTAATAATATATTTTCTCCTTCTATATCTATGGGTCCGTTCGCTCCTTCTGCAATTACAACAGCTTTAATATCTCCTGCATTTTCGGCAGTGATCTGGTTTCCTAATGCTGCTGGTATACATATATCACAATCTAGCCCAAAAAATGTATTCGGACCTATGTTTTCTGCATCAGCAAAACCGGATATCCTATTTCCGTTGGCTTCCTGATAATTCAGAACTGCTTCGGGATCTATTCCATTCGGATTATATAATGTTGCTGAAGCGTCTTGTATTCCTACAAGAATAGCTCCATTCTCTTTCATAAAATGAGCGGCCCAGTATCCTACATTTCCAAAACCCTGAACAATATATTTCTTCCCTTTCAGAGTTGTATTTCTATATTTTGCCCATGCTTCGAGTGTGACTACTACTCCAAAACCTGTTGCTCTGTCTCTTCCTTCTAGTCCTCCGGAACCTACGGGTTTCCCTGTAACTACATGCTGGTTCTTAGAGCGCTCATTTGGTGCTTTTGTCGACATATAAGTATCTGCAATCCAAGCCATCATCTGAGGCGTTGTATTTACATCCGGCGCAGGAATATCATGTTCTGGACCTATATTATCTCCTAATGCAAATGTGAAACGACGTGTAATGCGTTCCAACTCGGACTGAGAATAGTTTTTAGGTTCAATTTCAATCCCTCCTTTGCCTCCTCCGTATGGTAGTCCTGCTAAAGAAGTTTTCCAGGTCATCCAAGTGGCTAAGGCTCTTGCTGCATCAATATCCACTGTTGGATGATATCGTAACCCTCCTTTATACGGGCCTAAAACATTATTATGCTGAACTCTATATCCTGTAAAAATTTCGACTGTTCCATCATCTAACTTTACAGGAAAATGAACTACAATCTCATTGTTTGTAATCGCCAGAATTTTTCTGACACTTGGATCTAATTTCATAATATCAGCTGCTTTTTCAAACTGACGTTTTACATTTTCGTACATGCTGGGCTTTAATTTACTTTTTTCTGCCATAAAAATATTTTTTTATCAAAAAATTAAACGTTTTATATCCGGAATATCATCCTTAAAGTTACATAAACTAATTTTAAGACTCTAAAAAAATCCTTCTCATTTTAATTTTTTATGCAGATTCTTGCCATTTTAGCACCAACTACAACGTTTTCGCACGAAGTATCAATTACAAACATAAGCAAAAAATCAAAACACCTCTCCTGAAAATTCTTAAAATAGAAAATTTGGAAAACGCTTTGACTTAATATGTTACAAAGATACATTATATAAAGACAATACAATCTATTTTTTCTAAACAGGATAATTATTATCTTAAATTCATGTATTATCTCTACTCAATAAAATAACATCTGTATATTTTGAATTTTAATAGATTTATTTTAAACAAATAAGTTATTTTAAAGAATAAACATCACACCATATTTATTTATTTTTAAGGAGGTAATATAAAAATCCCCTTATTCTACTCTAAAACTTTACGTGTTATATATTTACATCTATTAACTAGTATACCTGCAAGGTCTTTTGACCTTGCAGGTATACTAGTTAATATCTCTATCCTGATCCTTTACCGGTTGTTTAAAATCCGGATATTATTGTAATGCTTGTTTTAAGTCCTGTATCAGATCTTCTATGTCTTCTACACCTACGCTTAATCGGATCAGAGAATCAACTACCCCGGTTTTTTCTCTTTCTTCTTTTGGTATTGAGGCATGTGTCATACTTGCAGGGTGCCCTACTAATGATTCTACTCCTCCTAAAGATTCTGCTAGTGTGAATACACGAAGTTTTTCCAATACTTTTATGGTTTCCTGATAATTATTTCCTTTTGTTGTAAAGGAAATCATTCCTCCAAAATCTTTCATTTGTTTTTTTGCAATCTCATGATTTGGATGACTTTCAAAGCCCGGCCAGTATACTTTTTCTACTTTAGGGTGAGTAACGAGATATTCGGCAATTGCTTTTCCATTCTCGCAATGACGCTGCATTCTCAGATGTAGTGTTTTTATCCCTCTCAGCACCAGAAAACTGTCCATTGGTCCACAAACGGCTCCACTTGCATTCTGAATAAAATACAGACGATCTGCTAATTCTTTCTCTTTTACGATCAATGCTCCCATAACAACATCTGAATGTCCTCCGAGATATTTTGTTGCGGAATGCATCACAATATCTGCTCCCAGTTCTAACGGCTGTTGTAAATAGGGTGTTGCAAATGTATTATCTACCGCTAAAAGCAGATTGTGTTTCTTAGCCATTTTTGCAGTTTCGGCAATATCAATAATATTCATCATTGGGTTCGTTGGTGTTTCTACCCAAATTAATTTTGTGTTCTTATTAATATAAGACTCAATATTTGCTGCATTTTGCATTCCAATAAAATGGAATTTTATCCCGTAACGTTCAAATATTTTAGTAAACAAACGATAGGTTCCTCCATATAGATCATTAGTCGAAATTACTTCATCTCCGGGATTAAATAATTTTATAACAGCATCTATTGCTGCTAATCCTGAACCGAATGCTAATCCAAATTTTCCGTTCTCTATACTTGCCAATCCGTCCTCTAAAGCGGTTCTGGTAGGATTTGCTGTTCTGGAATATTCATAACCTTTATGTGCTCCCGGTGAGGTTTGTGCATAGGTTGAAGTCTGATAAATTGGAGGCATTACTGCTCCTGTACTTGGGTCATGTTGTTGACCACCATGTATAACTTTTGTGTTGAACTTCATATAAATATTTTTAATAGTCTCTTTAATTTACAAATTTACCGTTAAATTTCCTGTTCGCAGTAATCAAAACCTTACCTTTATGCTTAATTAACATTTTTTAAGATGAAAAAAGCAATATCATTAACACTATTACTCTTTCTAATAGTAAGTTGTAATAATGACAAACTAGAGTTTTCTTATAAAGAATATGAGAAAACTTCATCCTTAAACTGTGGGGACAGTTGCCCAAAGGTAACGATAAGAATCCCGATTGCTAAAAATGTTCCTATTGTTGCTGACAGTATTAATAAAAGGGTCTTTAATGTCATAAGAGACATTATCTATTTTGGTGAAGATCCTTATGTAGCAACGGATTATGACCAGTTACTGGACTCGTTTATTGACTCTTATGAGGATATAAAAACAAAATTTCCAAATGATGCTCTGGGATGGGAAGCAAATGTAGATGGTAAAATAAAGTATGAATCAGACAGTATTATTAATATTGAAATCTCTCATTACTCATATACGGGAGGTGCTCATGGTTACAGTGGACTGAAATCTCTAATCTTCAATAAAAAAACAGGTAAAATAATTCCTAATGAACAACTTTTCAGTGATTTGAAAGGCCTGAAAGCTTTTGCTGAAAACAAATTCAGAATAGAAAACAATATTCCGGCAACGGAGCCAATCAATACTACCGGATTAATGTTTGAAAACGATGTTTTTGACCTTCCAAGTAGTATTTTCTATACGGATAAAGGCTTACTTCTTTACTTTAACATCTATGAAATCGCCTCTTATGCAGATGGCCCAAAAGAATTATTATTAACTTATGATGAGATAAAACCTTTTTTAAAGGTTAGATAAATTTCTTGATGGATGCTATGACTCCTAAATGCATTGCTTCATGGAAGTTATTGAAGGCAATGGCATCCTCAATGTTTTTTAGCGTGAAACCTATGCTTGTAGGATATTCTTTAAAGGAAGTGAAAACTCCTTTTTCATAATCTGTTCTGGTCTGATCGTAACTAGTACTCAATAAAATCCGTAACTCTTCCAGTTCTTCGGAAGTAGTATCCTTTATCGGTCTGGTACCATTTCTATACTGGTCTACTAAGGTATCAGAAATCATCATAGGCAACCCTGATAATTTATAGATCAATAATTGTTGTGTTACTATAACATGAGCAATATTCCAGATCAGATTATTGTTAAAACCAACTGGGATCTTATTTAATTGTTCTAAAGAATAATTCTTTAAATAATTAGCATATAGCTCTCTGCTAATTTTGAAAACATTAAAGGACTGGTTCATGGTGTTTATTTTTTAGTAAAAATAGAAATTTTGATTCAATATTTAAAAGAAGTTTCTTTGTATAAATTTTAAAAACTTGAAAAATGAACGTAATATACTACCTGGCTTCTTGTGATACTTGTAGAAAAATAATTAAATCACTTCCTAATTCGGATAAATTAACTTTTCACGATATTAAACAGCATCCTATTACAGAAAAAGAACTGGAAGGAATGCATACTCTTGCGGGAAGTTATGAGGCTCTTTTCAGCAAAAAAGCACAACTTTATAAATCTATGGGTTTAAAGGATAAAGCCCTGACGGAACAAGATTATAAAAAATATCTACTGGAACATTATACTTTTCTAAGTCGCCCTGTATTTATAATTGACAACAATATATATATTGGCAACAGTCAAAAGAATATAGCGGAAGTTATTACTGTATTGAGTTGATCGTTTTTAATTGATTTTGTTTAAAGTTTAAGATTTAAAGTTAGCTAGACTATAAATAGAGTTAAATGTCGAAAGTCTTAAAGTCAGCAGAGCTACAAATAACATTTTACTTTTTACCTCTTACAAAAACTATCAACTCTAATTTAACTATCTTTGCACCTATTTTTATAATTCTTTTATGATACAATCAATGACCGGTTTTGGTAAAGCAACATTGCAATTACCAACAAAAAAAATAACAGTGGAGATCAAGTCCCTGAACAGCAAAGGTTTAGATCTAAATGTAAGAATGTCTTCTATTTATCGTGAGATGGAACTGGGACTGCGTAATCAGATCGCTCAAAAACTGGAAAGAGGTAAGGTAGATTTCTCTGTTTATATTGAGGTAACGAGTGAGGAAACTTCTTCAAAACTGAATATTCCAATTGTTAAAGGCTATATTAATCAATTACGTCAGGTGGTTGATGGTGATGAAACGGAATTATTAAAAATGGCGGTCAGAATGCCGGATTCGATGAAAACGGAACGTGAGGAGATTGATGAAAATGAATGGAAAAAAATTCAGAGTGTCATTGATGAAGCTTTAGAAAACATCTCTAGTTTTCGTATTTCGGAAGGGGCTTCTTTGGAAAAAGAATTTCAACTGCGAATCGGCAATATCCGCTCGTTAATGAATGAAACACTGGCACTGGATCCGGAAAGAGTACAGGCTATTAAGGATCGATTACAAACTGCAATCGCGGAACTGGCACTAAATGTTGATGAAAACCGCTTTGAACAAGAACTGATCTACTATCTTGAAAAACTGGATATCACGGAGGAAAAGGTGCGTTTGACTAATCATCTGGACTATTTCTTAGAAACTTTAAGAGGGAATGAGGCTAATGGTAGAAAATTAGGTTTTATCACTCAGGAAATGGGAAGGGAAATTAATACAATGGGTTCTAAGTCGAATCATGCTTTAATGCAGAAACTGGTTGTCCAGATGAAGGATGAGCTGGAAAAAATAAAGGAACAGGTTCTTAATGTTTTATAATTTTTTGAATATAGAGCTTTAAACAAGATAATACACAACAATGAATAAAGGGGGTAAATTAATTGTTTTTTCGGCACCTTCAGGGTCTGGAAAAACAACTATTGTAAGACACTTATTAGGGAAAGAGGATCTGAATCTGGAATTTTCTATATCAGCTACTTCGCGTGATCCTCGTGGTGAGGAAATTAACGGAACTGATTATTATTTTATATCGTTACACGACTTTAAACAACATATTAAGGCGGAGGATTTTCTAGAATGGGAGGAAGTTTATCGTGACAACTTCTATGGCACTCTTAAAACGGAAATAGAACGTATCTGGGCTAAGGGAAAGAATGTTATCTTTGATATTGATGTTGCGGGGGGATTGCGTATTAAAAAGAAATTCCCGAATGAAACTCTGGCCGTTTTTGTAAAACCACCAAGTATTGACGAGTTAAAAATCCGATTAAAAAAGCGCTCTACGGAAAGTGAGGATAAGATTAATATGCGTATTGCTAAGGCTTCAGTGGAACTGGCTACTGCTCCTCAATTTGACAAGATTATTAAAAATTATGATCTGGATACGGCAAAAAAGGAGGCTTATGAACTGGTGAAAAACTTTATAAAATAATCGGGCAAATGAAAATCGGTCTTTATTTCGGAACGTTCAACCCTATTCACATTGGTCATATTATCATAGCAAATTATATGGCTGAATTTTCTGATTTGGATCAGGTATGGATGGTGGTAACGCCTCATAATCCGTTGAAAAATAAAGAGACACTTCTGGAGGATCATCACCGTCTGCAGATGGTCTATCTTGCAACGGAGAATCTTCCAAAAATAATTCCTTCGGATATTGAATTTAAATTACCGCAACCTAATTATACGGTCAATACGCTTGTTCATCTTGAAGAAAAATTCCCTCTACATGAATTCTCTCTAATCATGGGTGAGGATAATCTAAAATCTCTTCATAAATGGAAAAACTATGATGTTATTTTACAAAAAAATGACCTCTATGTTTATCCGCGTATCTCTAATGGGGAAATGAATCCTGAATTTGTGAACCATCCAAAGGTTCATCGTGTGAATGCTCCTATTATCGAGATTTCTTCTACTTTTATCAGAAACTGCATTAAACAGGGTAAAAACATTGAGCCTATGCTTCCTCCAAAGGTATGGGAGTATATTGAGCATAATCTGTTTTATAAAAAATAGAATCCGGTTTTAAAATTTGAAAATGTGCTAATTTGAAAAATAGAACTAAAAAAAATTAAAACTCTAAGAACTTGTTTAAACTTTCAGGAAAAACATATTCTTCAAAGAAAGTCATTGGCTATTTCCTGAGAATAAATTTATATAAAATACTCCAAGGATTAAAATTATAAAAAAAACCGCTTACAAAAGCGGTTTAAAATAACATTATAATTTTCTTTCTTACATACTTGAAATAGCAAACACTATAAATTTTAATCCAAACATCAAAACTACATATATTGAAATAAAGAATAAGAAAAAATTTAAGTTTTTACTTTTTTTTAATTCTTTAAATGGATAAATAAGATGCATAAAATAAATAAAAGGTATTAAGAACACAAAAAACATATAATGAATGAGTTCCATGTTTTTTAAAACATTATAAACAACTACTATAATAGTAAAATAGATACTCAAA
The DNA here is from genome assembly GCF_058310215.1 of Flavobacterium sp. AK-301. Lineage (NCBI taxonomy): Bacteria > Pseudomonadati > Bacteroidota > Flavobacteriia > Flavobacteriales > Flavobacteriaceae > Flavobacterium > Flavobacterium sp. AK-301. The sequence goes on along the minus strand of NZ_JBZEES010000008.1, from coordinate 104,227 downwards.
CTTATAAGAAAAAATTTTAAATATTCGTTTTTTCTATCAATCCATTTATCAGGGCAAAAAAGATAAGATATAGTCATAAATATTATTGCCATAAAATCCCAAGCATAAAATACTCCTACTGTATACATAATATTATTTTATAATTCATTCCAACATTGCCCTCTACCCATAGCATAATCACAATCACTACCTGCAAAATTTCGGTATCTTTTCCAATGAGTCTTTCTATATTTTACGCAATCAGTTACCCAACCATTATAATCTAAACAAGTAACACTTTGTCTTGCACATCTTCCATAATAGCCAAAAGCTGTTGAACAATTCCTTCTTCCATGATTACTATAACAGGTTACTTTACTACCCTCAAATGTTTCTATTCCCTGTTCTTCTGCATGACAATGATCAAATTCTCTAATTCCTAAGTCAAAGACATAGACTAAATTATTTGGTTCAACTTTAGAACGGGAGGCTGTTAAACTGGTACTTAACAATATCTTATCTTTCATTATGATATTTGAACCTGTTCCTTGTATAAATTCTGATTTTTTTCTACCAACTATCGTAATTTCTGTATTATTATGTTTAGTTTTAAGGTTCTCTTTTACATAATTAAATAATCCATTTTGGTCTGCTTCAAACGTTTTTCCATCATATTCTATAATAGCCTCATTTAAAGGAAAATACACCCTTACAAAGGAACCATCTTCAGCATAATAATGGTTTTTGTTTTTATTTATATCTTTTTCAAAAACATTTAAAAATTCTAAAAATTCTTTTCGTTGATCTTCTTCTATAGGAATAGTCTTATAGCCTATTAGTTTAACAGAATTTAAACCATTAAGTATAGTGTCATAAAAATTATTTACATATTGTTTTTCAAATTCCTCAATAGTCATTGGTTTAAAAACAACATTACCATCATCAGAGATATTAGAAGACTCTTCTGAACACCCTATATTCATTAACAAAATTGTAACGAACATAATTTTTAATACGAAATTTTTTATTGCATACATAATATTAATATTTTGATAATTAATATCAATATTAATAAATAATTTCAAATAAAAAAAATTAAAACCCAAAAAACAAACTAATTATTTAAATTAAAACCAAAAATTAAATTAATAAATTTATTTTAATTAATCAATTATCTTGCTAACTTTAATCTTTTTTAACACTTTGCTACTGACTCCAAGTCTTTAACTGATGATATAAACTAAATCAGTATAAAATAGTTTTAAAAATTAGATGACTTTTAAAAACTCTACAAAGAAGGCGGGATGTTCAAGTTTTACGTTTTAACTACGTTACCGACTTTAAATAAAAATGAACTAAAAAAATCAATTTAGAATATTTTTTAATTTTTCTTTTCTCTTCTCACAAAAAACATTTCACTTATTGCTCAATTAACATAGTTTTAAAAGTCTCTGAGATAATCTTCCTTAACTTTAATCTTTTAATTTTAAAACTAAAGTTATTATGCAAAACTTCGAATTATACAATCCTACAAACCTTATTTTTGGTAAGGGTCAGATTGCTCAGATCAATAAGCACATCCCTACAAACAGTAAGGTACTGATTGCTTATGGTGGTGGAAGTATTTTTAAGAACGGTGTTTATGATCAGGTAAAAAAAGCACTGGAAGGTTATAATATTATTGAATTTGGAGGTATTGAGCCAAATCCTCATTTTGAAACACTGATGAAAGCCGTAGAGCTAATCAAAGAGAAAAAGGTAGATTTTATTTTGGCTGTTGGTGGCGGATCTGTAATTGATGGTGTTAAATTTATTAGTGCTGCTGTACATTTTCAGGGAAATCCAATAGATATTCTTCAAAAAAGAATACGCATTGAAAATAATGCAGTTCCTTTTGGTACGGTACTGACTTTGCCTGCAACAGGAAGTGAAATGAATTCGGGTTCTGTTGTGACAATTGAAGCTACTCAGGAAAAACTAGCTTTTGGAGGACCTGCTATATTCCCAAAATTCTCTGTTTGTGATCCTACGGTTATTGCTTCTTTACCGAAACGTCAGATTCAGAATGGTGTTATAGATGCTTTTACTCATGTTATGGAACAATATCTAACTTATAGGCATGATGCATCTCTTCAGGATCGTTTTGCGGAAGGGATTCTGCATACTCTTATTGAAATAGGACCGAAAGTAGTGGAAAACCCAACGGATTATGCATTAGCTTCTAACTTTATGTGGTCCTGTACTATGGCGCTAAACGGACTGATCCAGAAAGGGGTTCCTCAGGACTGGACTACTCATATGATCGGACATGAATTAACGGCTCTATATGGTATTGATCATGCCCGAACTCTAGCTGTTATTGCTCCCAACTTGTTTACGGTTATGTTCGAAACAAAAAAAGAAAAATTAGCACAATATGGAGAAAGGATCTGGGGTTTAAATGGGGATATTGATACGGTGGCTAAAAAAGCAATTGAAAAAACAGTTACTTTTTTCCACACTATGGGAATGGGTACTAAACTTTCTGATTATACACCGGAATATAAAAATACGGCTGACTTTATTGTAAACCGTTTTGAGGAAAGAGGATGGATTGCTATGGGTGAAAAACAAAACATTACACCGGATAAGGTTAAAGCAATTGTTGAAATGAGTTATTAAAAAGACTTATAAATCATTTCTTTTTATAAGTTCAAAATTTAAAAGGCGTTTTCAAAAAACAAAAAACGCCTTTTTTAAAACACTAAAACAAAATTTAACTAACTTCTTTATTAAAAACGTAGATACAAACTCATTAATTGTTTTATAAATCATAATATATCGTTAATATTTTGCTTTTTATTCTAATAAAATAAAACTGTTGATAAAAATCATAATTCTTTGTCTATTATCAGTTTATCAGTTTTAAAAATGAATTATTTCTACTCTTTTACTACTATTGGATGCTTTGTAACTATTACTATTTTAAGTACTTTTGAAGATTAAATGAATATTAAAAATGAATGAATATCCAAAATTTGCTGTTATAGGTGGTGGCAGCTGGGCAACAGCAATCGCGAAAATGTTATGTGTTAATCTTCCTGAAATTACTTGGTACATGAGAAACACTTCTGCAATTGAGCATATGAAGATTTATAAACATAATCCTAATTATTTAAGTTCTGTTGAGTTTGATACCAATAAATTAAAATTGACAAGTGATATAAATGAAGCGGTCATTTATGCGGATTATATTGTTTTTGCTATCCCTTCGGCTTTTTTAAGTACTGAACTGAAAAAGTTAAAAGTAAGTCTGAAAGGAAAAATCATTTTCTCGGCTATTAAAGGGATTGTTCCTGAAACAAGCCTGATTATTGGGGAGCATTTCCATAAAACTTATAATATTCCTTATGACAACATTGGTGTAATTACAGGTCCTTGCCATGCGGAAGAAGTGGCTTTAGAGCGTTTATCTTATCTTACTATTGCAAGTGGAAATGAAGAGAAGGCCAAAATAATGGCAAAATGTTTATCTAGTGATTTTATTAAAACGAAAATATCGGATGATATCATCGGTACGGAATATGCTGCGATGTTAAAGAATATATATGCTATTGCTGCGGGTATTGCTCATGGTCTGGGTTATGGTGATAACTTTCAGGCTTTACTAATGAGTAATGCTATTCGTGAAATGAAAAAATTTATCCGAAAGGTGCATAAAATGAAACGTAATATCAATGATTCTGCTTATCTGGGAGATCTGTTGGTTACGGGTTATTCTTTGTTTTCCCGAAACAGAACGTTTGGAAATATGATAGGTAAAGGATATACGGTAAAATCAGCAATGACAGAAATGAGTATGATTGCTGAGGGTTATTATGCTACTAAAAGTGCTTATCTGCTAAATCAGGAACTTAAAGCTAAAACACCAATCATTGATGCTGTATATGAAATATTATATGAAGGAAAAGAGGCTAAAAAAGTTTTTAAGAAACTCACGGATAAATTAGATTAAAAATTATAGGATTGGCTATAATGTATATTGAGAAGTTAGGATTGAGATTACTAAAGTTTGCTAATTGAGCCTGACAGAATATAAAAAGGGAAGTTAATAAGATAAAAAAAGGTCACTGATTAGTGACCTTTTTTTTATCTTATTTTTTAGAATCTTCGATAGATACCTTACGGAATTCTTTTAACGATTTTTCAATTGCTAATGATGATTTTCTTGCACGTGTTCCTGCTGCTTTATTTCCGCCTTCTGCCTGTAATGCCGCGTCTTTTGAAAATTCTGCGATCAACCCGTTTAAGTTTTCTAATAATGCTTTCATGTTGTATCTTTTTTATTTTAAAAATTGAAGTGCAAAGATAAAAATGCTTTTTATATCTGTATGAATTTCGAGATTTAATTTATGCTGAAAATGCTTTTTTAAGTCTTTTTAACAAAAGTAGGATATGTGTGTTTTTGTTTAACAGAATTTTCTTTCAAGTTTTCAAATTCAGAACATTAAAATCAAAGATGTACTTAATGTTCTGAATAACGGAATAGTAACTATATATATCGGTCAGATGCCGATTAATGCTTTCACAAAATAGAGATTTCCAGAAGCTGGTTTTTTTGAAAACTAAAACTGAAAACTTATTTACTACTTCGCAAAGTAATTTATCCGATCATAATACCGTCTTTAAAAAGAATAGGTACCTCTTCTACTGCACTTTCATTAATGGAATTCGCTTTAAAAATATAGTTTTTGTCATATAGTTTTCCATCAATAAAGAAGGTTACCATAAACTCATTATTTAAGGCTAATACGCTTTTTTCAATTAATTCTATTTTAACGACGGAAACCGGTTCTATTTCAACAAAAGCATGTCGCAATAGTGAAGTCTTCTTCATTTCGCCATTAATCAAGCCTGAAGCTTTAGAAACTACCATAACGCCTTCGAGTTTATAATCACTGTCATTTATTAGATAGGCATACCAGGTTTTTTCCATAAAGTCATCATTCCACTCCTGAACGGCTGCAATATAAACGTTTTCCACTTTGGGGATAATAATATCTTCTTTCATCTTTAATTAAACAGGGAGAAATTATAAGTTGTAGAAACAACTGAAAGAAAGAGACTGGCATTTTTAAGAAATAACCAGTCTCTTTTCATTTTTATATACTTGATTTAAATTGCTCTAAAAAACGAACATCATTCTCATAGAACATTCTGATATCTCCGATCTGATATAACAACATCGCTATACGTTCGATTCCCATTCCAAAGGCAAAACCATTATACTTTTCTGAATCGATTCCACAGTTTTTCAGAACATTCGGATCTACCATTCCGCAACCCATGATCTCCAGCCAACCGGTTCCTTTTGTGATTCTATAATCGGTTTCTGTTTTCAGTCCCCAGTAAATATCTACTTCGGCACTTGGTTCTGTAAAAGGAAAATAAGACGGTCGTAAACGGATCTTCGATTTCCCAAACATTTCTTTTGTAAAATATAATAATGTTTGCTTTAAATCGGCAAAAGAAACATCTTTGTCAATATACAAACCTTCTACTTGATGAAATATACAGTGTGAACGGGAAGAAACGGCCTCATTTCTAAATACTCTCCCGGGAGAAATCGTTCTGATAGGTGGTTTGTGATCTTCCATATAACGTACTTGTACGGGTGAGGTATGGGTACGAAGTAAAATATCCGGATTGGTCTGAATAAAGAAAGTATCCTGCATATCTCGTGCGGGATGATATTCGGGTAAGTTCAATGCGGTAAAATTATGCCAGTCATCTTCGATCTCGGGACCTTCTGATATATTGAAACCAATATTTGAAAAAATATCTACAATCTGATTTTTAACAATGGATATCGGATGACGTGAGCCTAATTGTACTAATTCGGCAGGACGTGTTAAATCTCCATAAAAACCGTTGCTTTCTTCTTTACTCTCAAATTGTTCCTGGATAGCAGTCACTTTGTCCTGAGCAGCATTTTTTAACTGATTTATTATTTGTCCAAATTCTTTTTTCTTATCATTTGGAACGTTTTTAAATTCAGTAAAAAAATCATTCAGAAGACCTTTCTTTCCTAAAAATTTAATTCTGAATTTTTCTAATTCTTCTTTACTTTCAGTTCTAAACGTCTCTGCTTCGGCGACTAATGCTTTTATCTTATCTATCATTGTATTTTAAATAATTGACCGCAAATTTAAATAAAATTTTTTAGTCGGTAATGGGTTATTCTTTCATTCCTATTTCAATAAAACGGTATTAAAATCGAAATCCTGCTTTGTTTCTATATTACAAACTTAACTTAGAACCTATTTAAAATTTAAACAGGCTCTAAAATATTACTTTTTTTTCTAAAAAATAATTTACAATTGCTTCTTTCATTAGTACGGACTGCTCTCCAGCTCTTAATGCGGGAAGATTTTCTTTCACTTTATAATGTGGCCAGCTGTCTTCGTCATAAAAATCAAATTCGTAGAAACCATATGGCTCTAACAGTCTGCAAATCGCAATATGCATCAGATTTAATTTTTCATCTTTTTTAAATTTCTGATTTAACTTTCCAAGTTCCTGAACTCCTATAAGATAAATAATGGCATCCAGATCCATTTTTTCTCCTTCTGCAAACTGATTGGATAATATAGTGACGAGCTGTTCCCAGCGTTCTTTTAATTGTAAGTCTCTTGACATATAATAGGGGTTATTTAAAATGTACTGGGTTTACTGATACACTTTAAAATTTTAGAACACAAAGATACGGACTTGAAGTTAAATTTTACATGAAAGTCTTTTATCTTAGTTTTATTTATCTTTGCTGTTTTGCGATTTATATGGAAGTTATAGATATTATATTGGGTGGATTTTTAATCTATGGTCTGATTAAAGGGATATGGAAAGGTTTATTTGTGGAACTCGCTTCTCTGGCATCTCTGGTTCTAGGAATTTATATTGCTATAAAGTTTTCTTATCTAGTACGTTCTGTCATCACAGACTGGGTGTCCTGGAACCCAAAATACATTGAAATAACGGCTTTTACTATTACTTTTATAGGAGTTGTGGTCGGTGTTATTTTACTTGGCAAATTCTTCACTAGTGTGGCTGATTTTGCCAGTTTAGGCTGGCTGAACAGAATAGCGGGAGGTGTTTTTGGTATTTTGAAAATTATTCTCATTCTGAGTATTGTTCTACATTACTTCGAGAAACTAAATTATAATGGGTTTCTGGTAAAACAGGAAACAATAGACAAGTCCTTCTTCTTTAATCCGATAGTACAGGTTTCTAATACCGTTTTTCCAATAATTGAGGAGTGGTTTCCCGAAGTAGTTGATAATTAACAATTGATAGTTGATAGTTTTTGTGAGAAGTGAAAAGTTGTTTGTAAAATGTGAGAGGTGAAATAGTTTTTTAGCTCGCAAAGTCGCAAAGGTTTTCTGAATACTGTTGACTGAATACCGGAAACTGAATACTCATTTAACAGCTCATTTTTCAAATTAACGAATCTTCAAATCTTCAAATTAAACTTATTTCAGCTTTTTAATGCTTTCGGTAGTGATCCAACCTTGTGAACCGTCTTCGAGTTTTATTTTATTCCAGCCTTCTAAGGTTTCTAATATAAATACTTTTGTGCCTTCGTGTAAGGTAAAGGCGTCAGAAGAGGCTGTGTTCGGTTCGTCTTTAACGGTTATTTCTTCTGCAAAAACGATGGCAGGTTGTTCACTGTCAAAATCTTTTTTCTCAAAAACAGCGGCTCCTATACTTAACAGAATACAGATCAGAAAGATAAACATTCCTGCAAAGAAAAGACGTTTGGACAATGTGGTGCCTGTAAAGTAATATCCTATGAAACAAAGTAGGAACAAAGCGGAAAAACTTACTGCAATCCATGCCCATGTATTGTAATGTACCATAGAGGTAAAACCATGAACTAGTTTTGCGAAACCTACTTCGGGAATAATTTTAATGTCGTCTACTCTTCGGTTCTGTGCAAATTTCAGATTATTCTGTACATCGGTATTATTAGGGTTTAACAACAATGCTTTTTCATAATAATAAATAGCTGGAGCTACTTTATTAAGCTTGTAATAGGCATTCCCTAAGTTATAATATAATCCAACAGATTGATTTCCTGCTTTCAGCACGGCTTCATATGATTTTACGGCTTCTTCGGAATTATTTTTTCTATAATATTCGTTTCCTTTGTCAAAGGCACCTTGTGCCCAGAAAACCTGGGTAAATAATAAAAATAAATAGATACTCTTTTTCATCTTTCTAATAGTTTCAATTGTTATACGATTTGCTTTTCTAACTCGGAAATAATGGTTACTGCTTTATCGTAATCTTGTTGAATGGTTACTTGTGATGAAGGGGCATATCTTGCTAAATCACAATTCTCTGTAAGATATATAAATGATTCTACAGATTCGGGAAGTGCTTTTCTGGAAAGCAATATTTCTCTGATCTTGTCTTTACTCATTTCTGAGGTTTCAATATCTAATTTTGCTTTTAGAAAGTTATGCATTGCTTTTTCTAATGCGATATAAAACGGTTCTTTATTATGGATTTGCTTTTTAGCTTCTGACAGATATTTTTTCGCCAGTCTGTTAGACAGCTTAATTCGATTTCCGACAACGTCTCCGTCTATTGCTTCTTTTTTCTTTTTGGTAATAACAATCACTGGAATAATCAGTAAAGGTGCAAAAAGGAAAGAATAGAATAATCCTGAACCAAAAAAATCTTTAGTATTGGTTGGTTTTAAATTTGTCTTTAACTGAATAAAACGGAACTGGTCACCGCTGGCAACTCGTTTTTTTTCTACTCCGGGATTACCTGAATTAGATGATGCAACCTGATCGGACGCAGATGGTCCGTCCAGGACGGAAATCATCACTTCCGGAGACTGAATGGTTTTATAACTTTTACTGCTCAAATCAAAATAGGAGAAAGACATTGGTTTAATAACATAGTCTCCTTTGAACTGAGGAATTAGCGTATATTTATCTGAAACGGTTCCTTGAGTTCCGGCAAGTGTTGTGGTTACCTGCTCATTATGAACAGGATCATACATTTCTAATGCTGAAGGAATGGCTGGTTTTGGTAAATTGAATAATTTCAGATTCCCTTTTCCTGTAACTGCTACGTTTAATTCAAGGGATTCTCCGTGTTTTAAACTGGTTCTGGAAGAGGTTACTGCAAAACTAAACTGCCCTACGGCACCATTAAAGTCTTCTGGCCTTCCTTCTTCGGGAAAGGATTTCACCGTAATAGTTCTGGCTCCTGTTGTAATGGTTTTATTGGTATTGGTAACCATAACGCCTCCAAAAATATCTCTTCTGTTTGTAGGCACTTCAACAGCAACATCGAGTGTTAAAGGTTCAATGGTCAGTGTACCTGATTTTTGCGGATACAGAACCATTTTTCTTAATACTACAAATCGATATCTTTCTCCGTTATAGTTTCCCTCTTCGGGTATTAACTCTTTTATATTGATATTCTGACTCCAGAAATCGTTATATTTAGGAGAATCGAGTTCTTTCCATGTTCGAATACCAATATTGTTACCAAAATACATTTTATATACAACGGTTATCGGTTCATTGATATACGGATTCGTTTTGGAAACCTCCGCTACTAAATGAATATTAGCATTTGGTACATAATCCGGACTGCTTGGGTCTTTAGACTGATCTACAGCTGCGGTAACGGTAATATTTAAAGGTGCTGTTTTATAAATCTGATTATCAATTTCTATGGATGCTTGTTTTATTACTACTGCTCCTTTTTGCAAGGGTAATAAAAAATAAGAATAGGTTTTATTAAACGATTTTTTACCATTCACCCATGAGTAACTTACAGATTGATTGGGTCCGCCAATAATCCTGAATCCTTCAAAGGAAGGTGGTGTGAAATTATCACCATCTTCATTCATCGTAAAGTCTACACGTAATCTTTCATTTATCCCTAAGGTAGCTTTACTGACTTTAGCCTCAAACTGAACTTGGGCTAAAAGTCCCTGAAAACAGAAAATTAATACTACGATAATATACTTTTTCATTCTATTGTGTTTATTTCCGAAAATTCTTTTTTTACCAATTTTTTTCTTTCTGAACAGGTCTGCCTTTTACTTTCTGAGCATTTACTTTATCCTGAACTTTTTTCTCTTCGTTATTTACAGCCTCTAAAATATTCTCTAAGCGTTGTTTGGAAATGCCACCTCCTTGCCCCTGCTGTTGCTGAGGATTCTGATTCTGTTCTTTATTTCCTTTTTCTCCCTGAGGGTCTTTGCCTTTATTATCTTTATCGCCGGACTTATCTTCTTTATCTTTTCCGTCCTTTTTGTCGTCCTTATCGTTCCCGTCTTTATTTTTATCTTCTTTATCGCCCTTATTCTGATCTTTATCCTGATCGTCTTTCTTATCCTTGTCCTTATCATCCTTCTTATCGTCTTTTTTATCAGGCGGTGGAGGATTGTTTTTCAGATATTCTTTTGCCAGTGCATAATTGTATCTTGTTTCTTCGTCTGTGGGATCATTTCTTAATGCATTCTGGAAGGCGCTGACGGCTTCCTGATATTTCTTCTCGGACATAAATACATTTCCCAGATTATGAAAAGCTCTGTGTTTTTCTGATTTTGTTTTAGCATTCTGAATTGCTTTTGCATAGGCATATTTTGCCTCACCGGGCTGATTCATTTTATAGATTGCATTTCCTAAATTGTAGGTTGCTGTAGCTTCTGTCGGTTTTCTTGATTGTGAAATACGATAATTTGCTTCTGCTTCTATAAATTCTTTCTTTTCAAATTCCTGGTTCGCTTTAGGCAAAAAAACATCCTTTTCTTGTGCTTGAACGGCAAAAGAAAAGAAAATTAAAATATACAAAATCAGGTTCTTCATTTTATTTTTAAAATTTTATGCTGTTTATGCTCTACTACTCTTTTTTTGTTTATTCTCATTAAATAAATTCATCTTTTTCACCCAGCCTGTTTTTCTTTCGAGAAAGAAAACATCAATGAACAGTAATACAAATGCAATACCTAAAAACCACTGAAACTGAGACTGAAAATCGGCTACCTGCTGACTTTCAAATTCGGTTTTTTCAATATTATCCAGTGTCCTTTTTATATATTCTAATACTTCTTTAGTATTATTTCCATTCACATAGCCTCCTTTAGTGTTCTTTCCAATTGTTCTTAAGATATCTTCATTCATCTTGGTCACAACGACCTGTCCTTCTCTATCTCTTAAAAAGCTTTCTACAACTCCATTTCTGTCTTTTACCGGAATGGGACCTCCTTTTTCGGTACCTACTCCGATACTTATAATTTTTAATCCTATATCATTGGCTTCTTTGGCTGCTACGTCTGATTCTTCTGAATGATCTTCTCCATCTGAGATCAATATCAATAATTTATTTGTCTTCTGATCATCATCATCATAGGTCGATGCTAAATGGATTGCTTCATCTATTGCGGTTCCTTGTGATGAGATCATATCGGTATTCATGCTCTGCAGATACATTTTAGCGATATTATAATCGGTCGTGATCGGTAAGACCGGATATGCTCCGCCTGCATAAGCTACAATCCCTATTCGGTCATTTCCCAGTTGATTAATAATCTGGGATACGATCTGTTTACTTTTTTCTAATCGGTTAGGCGCAATATCTTCTGCCAGCATACTTTTAGAAACGTCGATTGCAAAAACAATATCAATACCTTCACGTTTTACTGTTTCCATCTTTGTTCCCATCTTCGGATTGACCAGACCGATAATCAAGCAGGTAAATGCAAGCAGAAAAAGGATTAGTTTTAAAACGGGTTTAAAGATTGATTTTTCTGGACTTAATCTTTTTAACATTGCTTTATCTGCGAACTCACGTTGTTTTTTCCTTTTCCAGAACTGGATATACAGAAATAACAACACCAATACGGGAATGATAAAAAGTAAGTATAAATATTTTTCTTCTTCTAACTGATACATACGTCTGATACTATATAAAACTTCTAAAAACAGTTTTTCTTAATCCAAATTCAAATAACAATAAAAAACCGGCTAATAAAAGAAACGGTCTAAATTTTTCGTCATAATTATAAAACTTTAACTCTTCAACATCTGTTGTTTCCAACTTATTGATCTCTTCATATATCTCTTTTAGTTTTTTATTATCTGTTGCTCTGAAATAGGTTCCGTTTGTGATCTTTGCTATTCCTTTCATTAAAGGTTCATCGATTTCAACGGGCATATTTCTGAACAAAAATTCTCCGTTAGGTGCTACTGCATAGGGAGATTGTGCCATTCCGTTGGTTCCTATACCAATGGTATATACTTTAATTCCGTATTCTTTTGCTATATCTGCGGCTGTGAGTGGTTCTATAAAACCGGAATTATTCACACCGTCTGTCAATAAAATAACGACTTTACTTTTTGCCTTACTGTCTTTTAATCTATTTACTGCGGTTGCCAAACCTACGCCAATTGCTGTACCGTCCTGAATTATATTTTCATATTTTACACTTTTCAGTGCTTCAAGAACTACTGTTTTATCACTTGTAACGGGTGTTTTTGTATAGCCTTCTGCGGCATAAACAACCAGTCCTATCCGGTCATTTGGTCTCTCTTTAACAAAATCGGAAGCTACTCTTTTTAAGGCTTCCAGTCGATTCGGTTTCAAATCTCTTGCCAGCATACTTCCTGAAACGTCAATAGCCATTACAATATCAATACCTCGTGTTGTTTTTGTTTTACTGCTGATGTCAACGGATCTTGGTCTTGCCATTGCAATGATCAAGAAACTAAGTGCCAACAATCGCAACACAAACAATGTCGGTTTTAATTTTCCCAAAACGGAAGGTTTTGCTTTAAATCCCTGTAAAGAACTTATTTTCAGCGTTGCGGTCTGTTCATTTCTTGTCCAGAGATACCAGGCTATTGCTACTGGTAGTATTAAAAATAACCAGAAGAACCCCGGATTTAAAAAGGTTACATTAGCCATCGTTAATTCGTTTTTTTAAGTTCTACGGAATTCAAAATGCGTTCTGAAATTTTTACAGCATACTGATCTTCGTCTCTGTAAGTCATTATGATTTCTTGTAAACCATTCTCTTGTAAGAAAATCAGAATCTGATATCCCATTTTTATTTCTTTCTTCTTAACCGGATCAAAAATAGTCATTGTTCCGTATGCTTTTTTACCTGTTATTCCTTGTTTTGTATCATAATCTTCTTGTTTTACAAGGATATTCTTAGCGGTATATTGTGTTTCAAAAGCTTTAATCTTTTCTTCCATGGCTTCTTCCAGACTTATGGTCTGTTTCTCTTCTCCTTCTTTCGGTAACGGAAAGTGCTCTGTTATTATGGTAACATAGAAATTATCTAATAAACTACCGTATAAAAAGCGCTGACTTTCTTTTATGTTGCTGTCATATTCTTGTGTGTCAGAATTCTTATACCTTTTCAGCACTCGCGGAGTCTCTATGAATACGGCAGGATCTCCATAATCACTTCCAACCCATTCTCCTTCAAGCAGCTCTTTTGTACTGTGTCCAAAAATCGAATCTTTTACATTCGTCCATCCTGTACTGGAAATAAAATAACCCACCCCGAGAAATACTACTAATAAAGCGATAACAACTCCAGTCTGAATCCTTTTTTTACGTTTTGCTTTCTGGATAAGCTCTTTTCTGGATTCATCTAATGCTAGTTCTTCCGGCGTTGGCTCCGGAATGGCTTTATCTATTATCGTAATTACTTTTTCTATTCGGTTTCTGTCGTCTGCAATTTCAAAATCCAATGGTTTTGATTTGGCGAATTTTACCAGATCGGCATTTTTCAAAACGTGTTCTAAATTCTCAAGGGTTTCTTGAGAAAGTGACATTTTCTTTTTAATAATAGCAGAACGAAGACCAAGTATCAGTTCATTTGTAGTGCTTTCCATTGCAGGAAGCTCCATTGCTTCTTCGATATAATTTCTGGCAATATCGGTCAGTTCACTGTAATAGTTCTTTACTTCTCCTTTTTGCCAGAGTTCTTTATGTTCTAAATTTTTAAGTAAACTACTTGCTTTTTCTATTGGGGTGGCAAAAACTTCGTTTTCTTCTTTTTTCTTTTTCTTATATTTTTTAATCAGCCAATAGGTCAGAACTGCCAGACCGATCACCAGTAAACCTAATACTATATACTGCCATACTGATTTGCCTACTGGCGGTACTTCCAAAATAGGCTTAATATCATATAATCCTTGTTTTAGGGTATCGACTGCAATATTATTTACCTCAACGTGAAGGGAATCGGTCAAAAAGGGCTTATCATTGATAAACACAGCTACACTTGGAATCGTATATCTTCCTGAATCAAATTGTGTTAAACCATACTTTTTAACCAATTCATACTGATTGTTTTTTTTAACGGTATCTACAGGATAAGACTCTAAAACTTCTAATCGTCCAAAGGTAGGTCCTTCGGGGAAAACGACGTGTGACAATGTGTCAACAGTTGTTTTTAACGTCAGATGAAACTGAGAACCTATTTTAATCTTTGTTGAGTCAGCAGAAGTTTCCACTTTTTTTTGTTGTCCAAAAATAGAAGTTGAAACCAACAATAACAATAGTATATAAAACTTATTTTTTGTCATTTTACAAAATAATTATTCCTGCGTATAGTATATAAATTTAACTTCTTGCTTTAAAGTAGCCTAATAGTTTTGTAACATAGGATTCGTCTACCCGGGTATTTACTACACCGGAACCGCAACGACTGAATGTTTCTTTAAAATATTTCACTTTCTCATGATAATACTTTTCATACTCCATTCGCACTGATTTTGAACCTGTATTAACGATCACGGTCTCTCCTGTTTCAGCATCGGTCATGGCAACCATTCCTACATTCACCATCTTTTCTTCACGAATATCATAAACACGGATACCGGTAACATCATGTTTTTTACCTGCTATTTTTAAAGTCTGTTCGTAATCATCGCTCATGAAATCGGAAATTACAAAAACAATTGCTTTTTTCTTAATTACACTGGAAAAATATCGCAATGCCTGAGAAAAATCTGTTTTATGGCTTTTTGGTTCAAATTCAATCAGCTCTCTGATAATACGTAAAACGTGAGATCTTCCTTTTTTAGGAGGAATAAATAATTCTATCTGATCTGAAAACAATAACAAACCGATTTTATCATTATTTTGTGTGGCTGAAAAAGCAAGCGTGGCAGCAATTTCAGTAATTATTTCATTCTTGAACTGGTTTTTCGTTCCAAAGCTTTCGGAACCACTCACATCAACCATCAGCATCATTGTCAGTTCACGTTCTTCTTCAAATACCTTAACGTAAGGTTCGTTATATCTTGCTGTTACATTCCAGTCGATAGCGCGTACATCATCCCCAAACTGATACTGACGCACTTCGCTGAAAGTCATCCCTCTTCCTTTGAAAGAGGTGTGATATTCTCCCGAAAAGATATGATCGCTCAGCCTTCTCGTTTTTATTTCTATTTTTCTGACCTTTTTTAATAACTCTTTTGTATCCATAATTGTAGTTTTCAGTTTTCAGTCCCGGTTTCCAGTCTCCTGTTTTTCGCTCAGTTTTTAAAACTGAAAACTGAGACTGAAAACTGGTTTAAGGTACTTCAACTTCATTTACAATTTTATTGATAATATCAACAGATGTAATGTTTTCGGCTTCGGCTTCGTATGAAATTCCGATTCTATGGCGTAATACATCATGTACTACTGCTCTGACATCTTCAGGAATTACATATCCTCTACGTTTGATAAAAGCATAACATTTTGCTGCTGTAGCCAGATTAATACTTCCACGAGGGGAAGCTCCGAAACTGATTAGTGGTTTCAAATCTGTTAATTTATATTTTTCAGGGTAACGAGTTGCAAAAACAATATCTAAAATATATTTTTCAATTTTCTCGTCCATATATACTTCACGAACTGCCTGTTGCGCTCTGATGATCTGCTCAACGGAAACAACAGCATTCACTTTTTCATAGGTTCCTTTTAAATTCTGACGGATAATTTGTTGTTCGTCTTCCATTTTAGGATAATCGATCACTGTTTTCAGCATAAAACGATCGACCTGTGCTTCTGGTAACGGATAAGTTCCTTCTTGTTCTACGGGATTCTGAGTTGCCATTACTAGAAATGGTTTATCCAAAATAAATGTGGTATCACCGATAGTTACCTGTTTTTCCTGCATCGCTTCTAATAAAGCCGACTGTACTTTTGCAGGAGCACGGTTAATCTCATCGGCAAGAACGAAATTAGCAAAAATAGGCCCTTTTTTTATTGAAAAATCATTCTGTTTAATATTATAGATCATGGTACCTACAACATCGGCAGGTAATAAATCCGGAGTAAACTGAATACGACTAAATGAGCCGTGAACGGCCTGAGCCAGTGTATTAATCGCTAATGTCTTTGCCAAACCGGGAACTCCTTCAAGCAGAATATGTCCTTGTCCCAAAAGCCCGATAAGTAAACGTTCAACCATGTGTTTCTGACCAACAATTACTTTATTCATTTCCATTGTAAGCAAATCAATAAAAGCACTTTCTCTCTCGATCTTTTCATTAATTGCCCTAATGTCTAAAGTAGCAGAATTTTCTTCCATAATATGATATTTAAAGCTGTGAAATTAGTTTTAATATTTTCATCACGCAAATTGAAAATTAATTTAGAGGATTGATGTTAATATAGCGTTAAAACTTATACAAAGACTATACATTTAAGGATGAATTATGATTTTCTTTTTATATTTTTAAGACCTAAAATAAAATCACCTTGAAAACATCTTTATCTCCCATAATTGCGGGAACAATGAACTGGGGAGTTTGGGATAAAAATCTCAATACTTCCGAAATGGCAAACTTGGTACATGTTTGCATTGAAAATAAAGTTACAACTTTCGATCTTGCTGATGTATACGGAAGCTATACTACGGAAGCAACCTTTGGGGAAGCACTTACAGAAAGCAAAACCAACAGAGAGAGCATACAGTTAATTTCAAAATGCGGCATTCAGCACGTTTGTGAAAACAGAACCAACAAAATCAAATATTATGATTTTTCTAAAAAATATATTATCTGGTCTGTTGAAAATTCTCTGAAAAATCTACAAACAGATTATCTTGATGTACTTCTTTTACACCGACCAAGTCCTCTGATGCGGATTGATGAAATTGCTGAAGCGATAGAACAGCTTAAAAAAGAAGGAAAAATCCTGGATTTTGGTCTTTCTAACTTTACTCCTTCACAAACAGATCTGATTCGTTCACGATTAGAAGTAAACCATAACCAGATACAATTTTCAGCTACACACCATGAGCCGATGTTAGATGGAAGTCTGGATCACATGCAGTTACATAATATTACTCCAATGGCATGGAACCCTCTTGGAACGGTTTTTAGAGAAAATACGGATCAAACGTATCGCCTGAGAAAACTGCTAGCTACTCTTGTAAGCAAATACCATGTAGGTTCGGACATGATCTTACTGGCGTGGATCTTACAACATCCTGCAAACATCCATCCGGTTGCAGGAACGGTTAACGTTGCCCGAATTCAGTCTTTATCCAAAATAACAGAACTGATTTTGGATCAGGAAGATTGGTTTGCTATCTGGACAGAAAGCCTGGGACATAAGGTGCCGTAGTAGCAAAGGTTTAAAGTTACAAAGACTCAAAGTTGCAGAGGTTAGAAGAAAGAGGAAAGAATCAAGAAGAAAGAGAGATATGATGTTTTTGAAATTTTTGCGAACCTTGCGGTTAAAAACATTTACAAATACAAAAAATCAGGAAAGATGAAAAAGAAAACAGCTTTAATTACCGGAGCAACAAGTGGAATAGGAAAAGCAACAGCTCAGTTATTAGCAAAACAGGGTTATAATTTAATCCTATGTGGGAGAAGACAGAAACGACTGGATGAACTACAAAAAGAACTTTCTGCTGAAGCAAAAATCATTACATTGAACTTTGATGTAAGAGATAAAACGTCTGTTTTTAATGCAATTGGATCTTTATCCGGTGAATTTTCTACTATTGATATTCTGATCAATAATGCTGGTAATGCTCATGGACTGGATCCTATTCAGCTAGGAAATACCGATGACTGGGATGCTATGATCGATATTAATGTAAAAGGATTACTGTATGTTTCTAAAGCGGTAATTCCTCAAATGGTGGAAAGAAAAAGCGGGCATATTATCAACATCAGTTCTATAGCGGGAAAGGAAGTTTATCCAAACGGAAATGTATATTGTGCGAGCAAACATGCTGTTGACGCGCTTAATAAAGGAATGAGAATGGATCTGAATCCTTACGGAATTAAAGTAGGTGCAATAAATCCGGGGATGGTGGAAACAGAATTTAGTACTGTTCGCTTTAAAGGAGATTCTGAAAAAGCAGCAAATGTTTATAAAAATGTAGAGGCTCTGCAACCAGAAGACATTGCTGATGTTATTCACTTTGTAGTATCAAGACCGTATCATGTTAATATTGCTGATCTGCTGATCTTCCCGACTGCTCAGGCTTCAGGAACGATAGTAAACAGAGGTTAGATTCTCAGTATACAGTTTTCAGCATACAGGAATCGGATTGTGAAAAGTGAAATGAGGAACAAAGAGAATAATAATGGATGGTATTGAGTAGGCTTTCTTTGAGCCTCTGCATCTTTGTCTATTTTTTAAAACTTTGTCCCTCATTCCACTTCTTACAAAAAACATTTTACATATAACATTTTACAACAATCAGCGGATAACATGATTAACAAACGTCTTTTAATAAAAAATCTATTGGCTCATAATGATGAGAGTAGTTTTTATGATAAAAAACGACAGTTGAATCTACATACTAAAGAGGGGAAAGGAAAATTTTTAAAACATATCTGTGCGTTATCAAACTCAAATCCTACTAACAATTCTTATATTGTGGTAGGTGTTGAGGATCATGATAACGAAATTGTGGGTGACGATTTTTTTGACGACAGCAGAATCCAGAATCTGGTCAATGCTGTTCTGGAAAACCCACCTAAGATTCAATATGAAAATGTTCCGTTTCCTGATTTATCGAAAGATAAAGTAATCGGTTTGGTTACAATCAAACCAAATAATAAAATTACTTCTTTCAAAAAAACAATCGGAAATATTCCTGCCAAATCTATTTTTATAAGACGTGGTAGTAATTCTATTCCATTGGAAGAACCTTTTGAATTCAACCATCAGAATTCAGACACGGTTATTGATATTGAGAACAACTCCAGAAACAGTATCGGATATACACTCGACGGGGTTATTGACTTTATGAATAACCGACATAAGGATATGAATCCACAATATCTCGTTTTTAAAGAATTGTTTGTTGTTTGCTGGGCGGGAAATAAAAAGAAGGTCAAAGATAAAGTTTATTACTCAAGGGTAGATATTGAACTAATCAATGAACAGGTTAAACTATTCTATTCTGCTCTGGATGAAGTCAGTATTATGTATGACAAAGACTCTTTTACAATCACGGAATATGTTATTCTGGGATTAAACGATAAAACAAGTTATTACCCTCTTGAAGAAGTCAGTATCAAATTCTATGAAAATGGATATTATAAGATTGACCGAACATTTTTGTTTGATCCACCACAATATAACCGAAAAATGATGTACCATATTTATAATGCTACTCTTTCGATGATCGGTAAATTAAAAAAAGGAATTCATCTGTCAGAAAGAGAAACTAAGGATATGGAAAACCTGCCTTCTACTCTGATGATCTGTTACCTGAATGGTTTTGAGGAAGCAAAACAAAAACTAATAGATACTAAAGAACTTCTAAAAACACAACTTAATCCAACGGTTTACCTCTCGTTTAAAGAAGCCATGCGGATTTTACGAAAAATGAAATATGATAATTAGTTTTCAGAATTTAAAGGTTCAGAGATTCAAAGGAACAAAGTTTAGAACCGGAAGCAAAGAAGAAAGATCTAAAGTATTCCTTTTTAGTACTCAGTCAACAGTTTTCAGTTAACAGGGCAAACCATCAACTATTTAAACACATAATATACAATGAGCAGAACTTTAGTATTCGGAGATATACATGGTGGATTAAAAGCATTAAAACAACTTTTTGAAAAAGCTACAATTACAACTAAAGACCGACTGATTTTTTTGGGAGATTATGTTGACGGATGGAATGAATCTCCTGATGTTCTGGATTTTTTAATAGAATTAAATCTTTCTCATCAGTGTGTTTTTCTGAGAGGTAATCATGATGAATTACTATATCAGTATCTGACTAAAGGGACAGCTGATATACGATGGCAAAAACATGGTGGAGCATCTTCTGTTTTCTGTTACAGCACTGTTTCACAGAAACGAAAAAACAATCATATTCAGTTTCTGGAAAGTTTACTGAACTATTATATTGATGCTCAAAACCGACTATTTATACACGCCGGATTTACCAGCACGGAAGGGGTTCTTTCTGAATTTTTTCCGGCAATGCTGTACTGGGACAGAACTTTATGGGAAACTGCTTTAGCTCTGGACCCGGAACTGGACAGAAACAGTCTTTCTTATCCAAAACGTTTTCTAATCTACAAAGAGATTTTTATTGGTCATACTCCACTTACGCGAATTGGAAAAACTCTCCCAAAAAATAAATCTTCAATCTGGAATTTGGATACGGGAGCAGCTTTTAAGGGACCATTAACGGTAATGGATATTGATACAAAAGAATACTGGCAGAGTCAAAATGTATATGAATTGTATCCTGATGAGAACGGCAGGAATTAATACAGAATACTTAAAACAAAAAATCTATTAATAAAAAAGGTTAAAGAAATCTGTACCTTTGACACTTATATCTCATTTTATGAAAAAAGTCCACTTCAGTTTACTATTACTTTTTACTTTTTTACTGGCAAAAGCACAGCAAGGAGAAGTAAAACTCAACATGTTCAACACCATTGTTTTGGGTTCTGTAGAACTTGGATATGAACATTTCATTGACGGCAGTCAGTCTATAGGGTTAGAACTTTTTATTAATGATCGGTTTTCTTATCATTCTGAAAAACGTAGTCGGGAATTTAAAACAAATAGTTTAGCTGCTTCTTATAATTTTTATATTTCTCACGAAAACAACGGTTCCGGGTGGGTTATTTCTCCTTTTTTTAAATATCGTTTTGGAAATTATGAAGAGAAAAAAACAATTAATGAAATCCCTGATATAAGAGTAAAAATAGATATGAACAGTGCAATCCTGGGATTAACAGGCGGATATAAATGGGTATATAATCAATTAGCAATTAGCCCTTATGTCAGTATTTCTAGAAACTTTAGTGAAGAAGTAAACGATCGTTTTTCGGCAGTCGAATTTAATGCCGGATTTAGTGTAGGATATCGAT
Source organism: Flavobacterium sp. AK-301 (assembly GCF_058310215.1). Classification (NCBI taxonomy): domain Bacteria; kingdom Pseudomonadati; phylum Bacteroidota; class Flavobacteriia; order Flavobacteriales; family Flavobacteriaceae; genus Flavobacterium; species Flavobacterium sp. AK-301. The sequence continues at coordinate 82,862 of NZ_JBZEES010000008.1, read as the reverse complement.
TTTAATACAAAAGATTTTGTTTAATAATTTTGTTTTTAAATGAATACTACAAATTATTTAATTATTCTCATCCCGGATTCTATTTATTATCCGGAAGAATCTTTTTTCTGATAAAAAATCACTTTATCCTTACTTAATACTTCTAGTTTGCTCTAAAATATTTATCTTAGATTTTCTTTATTATACAGAAAAGAAATTATAACCTTAAAACCGACATCCCGTTTTGGAAAATAAAAACCAGCAAACAAAAGTAAAAACAGAAATTACAGGTCTAAAAAGAGGATTAACCAATCGTCATATTCAGTTAATTGCCTTAGGTGGTGCAATCGGAACAGGATTATTTCTCGGAATCGGACCTGCAGCAGTCATGGCAGGACCTTCTGTAATAATTGGTTATGCTATAGCAGGATGTATTGCCTTTCTAATTATGCGTCAGCTGGGTGAAATGGTTGTTGAAGAACCTGTATCAGGCAGTTTTAGTCATTTTGCCTATAAATACTGGGGACCTTTTGCCGGATTCTCTTCGGGGTGGAATTACTGGATCTTATATATTCTGGTCAGCATGGCGGAATTAACAGCTATAGGAACTTATGTGCATTTCTGGTATCCGGAAATTCCATTGTGGGTATCTAGTCTGTTTTTCTTTGTTGTGGTCAATCTAATCAATCTTACGAATGTAAAAATTTATGGAGAAGCTGAATTTTGGTTTTCTATCATTAAGGTTCTTGCTATTATTGCCATGATTCTATTTGGTATTTATCTACTAGTTAGCGGATCAGGTGGACCTGAGGCATCTATAACCAACTTATGGAATGATGGAGGTTTATTCCCAAAGGGGCTTTTTTCAACAGATGAAAAAGGTGAACCTAGTGGATTACTCGCAGCAATGGCAATTATCATGTTCTCTTTCGGTGGTCTGGAATTAATAGGAATAACGGCTTCGGAAGCAGAAAACCCGGAAAAAACAATACCTAAAGCAACGAATCAGGTGCTTTACCGTATCCTGATCTTTTATGTAGGAGCATTAATTATTTTATTCTCTCTTTCTCCGTGGAGAGAAATAACAACGGGAAGTAGTCCGTTTGTAACGGTTTTTAACACGATAAAAGGGTATCAGTTCGATTTATTCGGACATACTTTTTATTTTACCAGTATTATAGCAAATGTCTTGAATATTGTAGTCCTTACAGCTTCTTTATCGGTATATAACAGTAGTGTTTTCTGTAACAGTCGTATGCTTTATGGTTTGGCTATTCAAGGAAATGCACCTAAATTTTTATCCAGGTTAAATGGTAATCATGTACCGGTAATGGCAATCTTAGTGTCTGCTGTTTTTGCTGCCATCTGTGTAGTTATCAATAAAGTAATGCCCGAAAAAGCTTTAAATTATCTTATTTCTCTGGTGGTTTCTACTCTAATTATAAACTGGGTAATGATAAGTCTTACGCATCTGTTTTTCCGCCGACAAAAAGATAAAGAGGGAATTAAAACAAAATTTACTTCGTTCTGGTTCCCTATCAGTAATTATATCTGTTTATTGTTCTTAATAGGTGTATTATGTATCATGTGGTTAACTGGCTTAAAAATATCGGTTGAATTGATTCCTGTATGGCTGATCCTGCTGTTTGGCGGTTATAAAATGATGATGTATATAAAGTCTTAAAGTCCAATATCGAAAGTCTTAAAAACTGAAACCAATAAAAAACAGTAGTAAGCTCACGATTACTACTGTTTTAAAAATTATTATTTATATTTTCATTAATCCTATATTATCTTTCAAAACGAAACACCATAAACTTTATAACTGCTCTTTCCTATGACCGGAATATTGAAAAAAGACATATAAGAAAACAAAAATAACAACTTAAAAGTGTCTCTAAAAATACATTTATGCTCCTTAATTTGGTTATTAATTGTTATTAATATCACTGGTAGCGTTTACCCAATAAGGAACAAAACCCATTGTATGATCTACTAAAGGGATTGTTCTGAAAATAACATTTCCTCCTTTTTTATTATGCTCTTTGGCATACTCTTTTGACTGCCAGTAATCAACTGTAACATCTCCTTTTCCATGATAGATATAGAACTTAGCTGAATTTCTCCAGGGTTGGATATCATTTTCATCTAAAGCTTTTCTTATCTCTTTATACTTATTACTTGTTTTATAATTTTTTAAGAAATCTTCTGTATATAAATCTTCCATTTTTGAAGGATAATTAATGGCTCCGTTCCCAATAAAATCTTTAGAAGACAATGTAAGATAAGGCTCTTTCATAATCAACTCAACAGGAATACCAGGATATCTGTTATGTTTATAACCCCAAAGACCATAGGGGAAAAAATAAGGTACATCTGCTTCACCTAATGCAATTGTTTTATCTAAAACCTTATTTAAATTAGCTGGTAACCCACCCACTGTCAATAATTTGACACTAAGATCCCTATTTGCCGGATTAGTTTCTATTTCTCTGACAATAGAGGTTGCAGCAAAGGCTCCTTGTGAATATCCTGTAATGAATAATTGTTCTGAACGTAAATAAACACCTTTTTTTCGTAATTCTTTTTTAGCTTGTCTAATTAATTCCATTGATGTAGATGCCAGTATTTTTTGATCTAAATACGGATGATTAATTTGTCTGTTAGAATCTCCAAAACCAGGATAGTCAATAATAAAAACAGGGTTTTCTGCTGCATTTAATAAGTACGGAGCTATCGCTATAGCACTAATAGCCTGATTTTGCCAAGTCGATAAATCATCAAAAACCCTTGATGGTGATAATCTTTGCTCGGTATATGTACCAGGCGTAACTACTATTAAATTCATATTACTCTTAAACTTATAACGATTGGGATAAAGCAATATTCCTGAAACAGTTATTTTTTTTGCAGGATTTACAGGGTGTGATATCTCAACACTTATTTTTTTAGACGTTACAACGAATGCAGCTAAAAATTTTGTTTGTGAAGAATCTACTTCTACATCTTTTTTTATTCTTGTCATCATATCAGAAAGATCATATCCTTGTTTTTCTATTTCCGATGCTATTGTCTCTAAATCTCCTATACTAAATTCAATAGGATCGGACTGCACGTCTTCTGAAACAACAGATATTACTGAGCTATCAGAATTATCACAAGAACTAAAAAAAGAAACTCCAACTGTAACTAACAACATCCCTAATAAGGGGGGTAATACTTTTTTATACATATTTCATTATTTAAAATTAAAAAGACAAAAATGACTCTTTATATGTTTAAAAAAAAAACAAAAATATACTTTATTTCTTTTTTTTTAATTAATAATTAATTTTTTTAGAATAATAAAAAAAATAAGTTTTGTTTTTTAATTAAAAAAAAATCTATAAAATTTCTACAAAAGATGGTTTTTTAGGCTATTTATTATTGTATTCAGTAGTCAAAACGAATTAATAGCTGAGTTAGAAGCAACTCAGCTAACCATAAAATATTTATTCTGTGGAGAGTAAAAGTAATATTAGGAGAAATAAAAAAACAGAATTGAAGTCTTCTTAACTTTTTGTAGACAAATACCAAACTATCTCTTTTTTGGTAACTATTTTTTCATCTTTTCTTCCATCAAACTCACGTTAAAACAAGCTCTTAGCATTCTGAATATAAATTTCTCTTGGAGATATTGGCACTTTATAATTATAAGCTTCTATACATCTGTTTACAACACCATGCAATCGTAAGGGCCCTTCCCAGTAATCATCAGGATGTACAAAAGCTCTTATTGTTAATTTTAAACGATCTTCGAGAAACTGATCTATTTCAACTCTGATCGGTTGTTCTTTTAAAAATAATTCGTCTTCTCGAATAGCCTCTATTAACAGAGGTTTGAATTTTTCTATATCAGATTTGTATTCCAGTCCAACGGAAATATCTATTCTATAATATTCTTTTTCTGAATAATTATGTAAAGGATTATTGAATAAAGGAGCATTGGGAAGTGTAATCACCTCATTTTGGACAGTACGAATAGCGGTGTTTAAAAAATTGATCTTTTTAACATAGCCGATATTATCACCGGACCGGATCAAATCTCCTACTTTAAACGGCTTTGTGGAAATAATCATTACTCCGGCAGCAAAATTGGATAAACCGCCTTGTAATCCCATTCCCAGACCCAGAGTTGCTCCGCCAATTATCGCTAATATAGAAGTCACTTCAATCCCGATCGTATTTACAGCCATTAATACAACAACCGTTTTAAGCGCAATCACTACAGACTTGATCATAAACACTCCTACGGAAGGGTCAATTTCTTTTTTCTCAACAAATACAATCAGATATTTTTTGATCTGTTTACTGATCCAGAACCCCACAACCAAAATCAGAATTGCCTGTACAACTAAAACTCCATTCCCTACTATTTTCTGTAAATAAGCATCTTTCTGAATACCTTCTAAAAATTCTTTCATGTTAAAAAATCAACTTCTCTGTTATATTTTTACTAATTTATATTTCGCTGAGAGAAACACTATACTGTCCGACAACATCGGTTTTCTATCCGGACAGTATAAATATTCTATTTATAAATCAAACTTAATACCTTGTGCTAAAGGTAATTCAGATGTATAGTTTATAGTATTAGTTTGTCTTCTCATATATACTTTCCAGGCATCTGATCCGGACTCACGTCCGCCACCGGTTTCTTTTTCTCCTCCAAAAGCACCTCCTATTTCGGCTCCTGAAGTTCCTATATTAACGTTGGCAATTCCGCAATCTGATCCTGTTGCTGATAAAAAACGCTCTGCTTCACGCAGATTGTTTGTCATTATTGCAGAGGATAATCCTTGTTTTACTCCGTTTTGTAGCTCAATCGCATTCTCTACTTCTCCTCTATATTTTAATAAATACAATACAGGAGCGAATGTTTCATGTTGTACAATGGGATAATGATTTTCTGCCTCGGCAATTGCGGGCTTTACGTAACATCCGCTTTCATAACCTGCACCGGACAAAACACGTCCTTCTACAATCAGTTTTCCTCCTTGGGCAACTACCTGATCCAGTGCTTCACTATACATTTTTACAGCTTCTTTGTCAATAAGCGGACCTACGTGATTATTCTGATCTAAGGGGTTTCCAATTCTCAGTTGTTTATAGGCTGCTGCTACGGCTTCTTTCACCTTATCATAGATCGATTCATGAATAATTAATCTTCTGGTAGAAGTACAACGTTGTCCTGCGGTTCCAACAGCACCAAAAACAGCACCGATTACCGTCATTTTAATATCGGCATCCGGCGTTACAATAATTGCATTGTTTCCTCCTAGTTCCAGCAGTGATTTTCCTAAACGTCCTGCTACTGCCTGAGCTACTATTTTACCCATTCTGGTAGAACCGGTAGCAGAAACCAACGGAATACGAATATCATTAGTCATCCATTCTCCTACTTTATAATCTCCATTAATCAGACAGGATATTCCTTCGGGAAGATTATTTTCTTTTAATACCTCTGCAATAATATTCTGGCAGGCAATTCCACATAATGGTGTTTTTTCACTTGGTTTCCAAACGCAAACATCTCCTGATATCCAGGCTAATGCAGTGTTCCACGACCAGACTGCAACAGGAAAATTAAATGCGGAAATAATACCCACAATCCCTAGTGGGTGATATTGTTCATACATCCTGTGTCCGGGACGTTCGGAATGCATCGTAAACCCGTGTAACTGACGGGATAATCCTACTGCAAAATCACAGATATCGATCATTTCCTGTACTTCTCCCAGTCCTTCCTGAAAGGATTTACCCATCTCATAAGAAACCAGTTTGCCAAGTGCTTGTTTATTCTGACGTAATTTTTCTCCAAACTGACGTACGATTTCTCCTCTTTGTGGCGCCGGCATAAATCTGAAAGTTTTAAATGCTTCTGTTGCTTTCTGCATTACTTTCTCGTAATCTTCTTTTGAGGTTGTTTTTACTTTTGCAATTAAAGCATTATCTACCGGGGAATGAGATTCAATAATCTCTCCTCCGGAAAACCAGGATGTCCCGGTTGAAGTTCCGTCATTTATTTCTTTTATACCTAATTGTGTTAAGGCTTCTTTGATTCCAAATTGATTTGCGATTGTTGTCATTGTAACTTTTTGATTAGATATTGTTATAGTATTACAAATATAGATTTTTAAAAGGTATAAATCTGAAGTTCGATTTTTGGATTATACGGTTTTACAAAGGTTCTTTTAAACCTTATTGATATTTATACTCAAAACGGTAAATACTTTCTGAAAAACAACATCTTAACATCATTTATCGATAAACATCAAAATTACATATCTAAACGAAATGGGTACAAATCTTCAAAAAACAGATTTATTTCTTCGCTAGAAATTTCGGATCGGATTCCATTACCGTTCCACAATGCTCACAGATTCTTAATTCTTCTGAACTATAGAAATGCTCATAATGGGATAAAAAATCCTTTTCAATATTATGAAGATCAAAATACACTTCATACAGTTTATGGTTACAGTTATCACAATACCAGAGCAAACCGTCCGTAAATCCTCTTCCTGCTCGTTTTCTCTCAACTACTAAGCCTATTGAATTTTCACTTCTGACAGAACAATGGGGTACTTTTGCAGGAAGCAGATACATATCTCCTTCATTTATCTCTATTATCTGTCGTTTCCCTTCCAACTGAATTATTACTTTAATGTTTCCCTCCAACTGATAAAACAGTTCTTCTGTTTCATTATAATGATAATCTTTCCTTGCATTGGGACCTGCAACAATCATAACAATAAAATCATCTGCATCTGCATAAATATTTTTGTTACCAACCGGAGGTTTTAAAAAAGCTCTGTTTTCTTCAATCCACTTATTGAGGTTAAACGGTTTCATCATGGTATTTGGGATTAATTTGTTTTGGTAAAAATAGTGGATATTTTTTAATTGATAGTTGATAGTTTTGCAAGAGGTGAAATGTAAAATGTTATTTGTTTCTCAGCTTTATCTTTAACCGCAAGGAACGCAAAGATTTTCGCGAAGTGCGCAAAAGGTTTGATTGTTTTGTGAAATGTTATTTGTAGCTCAGCCAACTTTAAACCTTGAACTTTAAACAAAATCTTATTCCGTTTCTTTAATCAGATAAATATAAACCGGAAAATGGTCGCTGTATCCAGGTTCTGTAATGGTGTTTCGAAGCGGGTATCCTTTATAAACTCCTGTTCTTTGTGTTAAAAAAGATGTATTAAAAACATTGGCTTTCCAGAAAGTATAGGAAGAATAATCTCCAACAATAAAGGACTGAGTAAGAATCATCTGATCAAACAAGTCCCAAGCATCACGATAAGCTAAAGTACCAATTCCTTTGTTTGACATTTCTTCCATCGGATTATACAACTCAAATTCTTTAGTATCTGCTTTTTTAGCTTTTGCTCGCAATATTTTTTTGATACTCTTATTATTAGGTCCATCATTCATATCTCCCATAGTGATTACTTTAGCTTTGGGGTTAATTGTCTGAAGGGAATCTATACTTTTTTTATTTAATGCTGCTGCTGCTTCACGATAAGGACTGCTTTTCTTTTCTCCTCCCACACGGGAAGTCCAATGATTTACTATAAAATGCATTTCTTCTCCATCCAGAAGACCTGTTACCAGTAACTGATCTCTTGTATACACTTTTTTACCACTTCCATCTACATTATAAAGAACCAATGGAATATTATGTGCACTTATCGGCTGAAAAAATCGAGTCTGATATAAAAAGGCAACATCTATTCCTCTCCGATCCGGAGAATCAAAATGGATTATTCCATATCTTTTATCAATTAACTTAGAATCTCTCACCAGATCTTCCAAAACTCCTCTGTTCTCTACTTCGCTTAAACCGATAATAACCGGAGAATTAGCATTATTATCACCCACTCCAATCTCTGAGATCACATGAGCAATATTACTGATTTTTTTTTCATACTTCTTTGTAGTCCATCGTCTTTTACCTGCAGGAGTAAAATCTTTATCATTTACTCCAGGACTATCAATTGTATCAAACAGGTTTTCCACATTATAAAATGCAATGGTCTGTATTTTAAACTTTTTGTCTTGTGAATACACTTTATTCAACAAAAGAGCAGCAATAAATAAAACGATATGGGTTTTGTTTTTCATTAAGTTAATTTGTAAAATAATTTACAATAGACGCAAATTTAACAATATATGCAGGTAATAGTTTATAAAAACTTATTTTTGGTTTTTTAACAAAACATTGCTTACAAACTAATCAACAGTATTATATTTTATGACAAAAAAACTACTCAGTCTCTTTTTTATACTGCGGCTATTTTTTATCTGGGGTCAGCAATCAACAGGAATTACAGGAAAAGTTGTGGATGCAAAAACACAAAAACCGTTGCAGAATGTCATTGCGACACTTCAAAGCACCACTCTCTCTCAAATGACCAATTCTAACGGAGTCTTTCTTATTGAGCAGATTACAGAAGGAAATCAGATTCTACAGATCAACAGTACCGGCTTTACTTCTCAACGCTTTACACTGGAGTTAACCAAAGATAAAATCTCCGATCTGGGTATTATCTTCCTTGAAGAAGATAGTACTAATGAACAGCAGTTAAGTTTAGTAATTCTCACTGAAAATGACCTGGGTGATGGTAATAACGGTTCTGAAAATACTGCCGGCTTATTACAGGCTACCCGAGATGCTTTTAATCAGGCTGCTGCATTTAATTTTGGTCAGGCACATTTCAGAGTAAGAGGTCTTGACAATGAATATGGGATAACCATGATCAATGGTATTGTCATGAATAAAATCTATGATGGAAGACCACAATGGAGTAACTGGGGCGGACTAAATGACGCAACCCGAAATCAGGAATTTACCAACGGTTCAAGAGCTGCAGACAACACCTTCGGAAGTATACTGGGAACGCAGGTAATCAACACAAGGGCTTCATTTTACAGATTGGGAACGCGTATTTCTTTTACGGGAACGAATTCAAATTACAACGGACGAATGATGGGAACTTTTGCCTCCGGAATGAATCAGAACGGATGGGCTTTTATGATTTCTATTTCCAGGAGGTTTGCTAAAGAAGGTTATTTTGAAGGAACAGATTACAGTGCCAACTCTTTTTTTGCTACCATAGAAAAAAAGATCAATGATAATCATAGTTTAAACTTTACGTCTATTTATGCTCAGAACAGCAGAGGTAAAAACTCTTCTAACACAAAGGAAGTAACGAATCTGACAGATGAGAAATACAATTCTTACTGGGGGTGGCAAAACGGTAAAAAAAGAAATTCCAAAAACAAGGATATTAAAGAGCCCTTGTTTCTATTAAGTCATTACTGGAAAATGGGAGAAAACAACACACTGAACACCAATCTCGCCTATCAGTTTGGTTCTGTCGGAAACAGTCGTCTGGACTTTAACGGAGCAAATAATCCTGATCCGACTTATTATAGAAATTTACCAAGCTATTATTCTACAAAACATGATACATTTGGGGATTATACGGGTAATTCTCCTGAAAATATCGAATTAGCAAATCAGGCAAAGGAATATTTTTTACAGAACAAACAAATTGACTGGGATGCAATCTACAGAGCCAATATGGAAGACCCTAACAAAGAGAGCCTTACTATTCTGTACGAAGACCGAACGGATGATAAACTATTTACGGCAAACTCTGTTTTTAATTCTCCGCTAATGGATCGTATTATACTGAACACAGGGGTTACTTTCCGAAAAGTAAGATCGAAAAACTTTCAAAATTTACTGGATCTTTTAGGAGGAACGTATTATAAAGATATAGAACCTTTTTTTCAGGATGATAAATCTCAAAACAACCTGAATCACCCTGATAGAATGGTGATAAAAGGGGATCGTTTTGGCTACAATTATATTTTATGCGCTAACACTATTACACTTTTTACACAACTGAAATTCAACTATAACAAACTTGATTTTTATGGTGCTTTAAACTATTCCCAATCGGAATATCAGCGTGAAGGTCTTTATAAGAACGGATTATATCCTTCTGGCTCTTTTGGGAAAAGCGATAAAAAAGATTTTAATAATTATGGCATTAAAGGAGGAATTACTTATAAAATTACAGGTCGTCATTTACTCGATTTTAACGGGGTGTATATGACAAAAGCGCCTTCTTTAAGAAACACCTTCCCTAATGTCCGACTGAATAATGATATTGTAAAAGATATGAAAAGCAAATCTATTATAAGTTTTGACGGTAGTTATAGTATCAGAGATCCAAAACTAAAAGTACGATTAACAGGTTATTTTTCAAAAATAAAAGATGTGACAGAAATAAGTTTCTTTTTTGCGAAAGGCATTGGTATCACAACAGAGGAAGGGGAGCTTATTAACACCAACGGTAATGCTTTTGTTACCGAAATTGTAAAAGGTATCGATAAAAAAAACATTGGTGCGGAACTGGGAATCGAATATCAGATTACCAAAACAATAAAAACGATCGCTGTTGCTGCTTATGGTCAGTATATCTATGACAGTAATCCTAATCTTGCCCTGAATGTGGATACTATTCAGTCTCCTATTGATTTTGGTAAATCGGCAATAAAAAAAAACAGACAACCGGGTATGCCACAACAAGCCTATTCTTTAGGCCTGGAATACAGAGATCCAAAATACTGGTGGATCGGCACTAATCTGAACTATTTAGCGGACAATTATCTGGCTATTTCTCCTCTGTTGCGAACTAATAACTTTTTCATCAATCCAAAAGACCCGCAGGGACTCCCTTTTGATGGCACAACGAAAGAAAAAGGAAGAGAATTATTAAAACAGGAGAAATTCAGCAATATCACACTGGTTAATCTGACAGGTGGTAAATCCTGGAGAGTAAGAAGGAAAACTATCGGTTTTTTTACCAGTATCAATAATCTCTTTGACAGAACCTACAAAACAGGTGGTTTTGAACAGGTAAGAAATGCAAATTTCAAAGAACTCTGTGAGGATCTCACTGGACCCAATCGTTCTTTTGGTCCTAAATATTTTTATGGTTATGGAAGAACGTATTTTATAAACCTATATGCCAATTTTTAATTCTATTTAAGAAAACAATACTATTATGAAAACATCTATTTTCAAATCTTTCTTGTTTGTTACTTTATCTGCCAGTACCTTCTCCGGCTGTGTTAGCGACAATGACTATTCGATACCTATTCCGAAATGTACAGACCTTACTATAACACCTAATAAAACGATTCTGGATATTTATAATCAGGCTAAAGCTTCTCCAACCCAATATATTGCTGATGACTCAATTGAAGCTTATGTTGTATCTAGTGATAAAAGAGGGAATTTCTTTAAAACACTGCATCTGCAGGCTGTAGATAATTTTCTTGCTTTTACAATCCTTGCTGATTATTCTAATCTGACAACTTTATATCAGCCGGGCAGAAAGGTACTTATAAAACTAAACGGACTTTATACACAAATCAAAAACGGAGGCCTTGTTCTAGGAACACTGAACAGAACGAATGTGGGACGAATTTCACAGTTTGGCACCCCTAAAGTAATCTTACGTGATTGCAATGCACCTATTCATGAAGAGCTATTAGTACAGCATATCACCATGACCGAAGCACTGTCCTCTGACACTTATCTGAACAAATTAATTGAATTTGACGAGGTACAGTTTAAAGATGATGCGATAGGTAAACCTTATTTTATTACGGGAACTTCCGGTACCAGTCGCGATCTAACAGATAAAAATGGAAATGTAGTTATAGTAAGATCAACTGGTTATACAAAGTTTGGTTTTGAAATTATTCCGAAAAACAGCGGTAAGGTAAGAGGTATTCTGACCCGTTTCGGGACTACTTATCAGTTTACGCCAAGGTCTGAATCGGATATCCAGTTAACAGAAGCCCGATTCTGTGTCAATACTATGCTTAGCGGAACTCCAACCAAAGCAGTGGAATAGTTACTCTGCTAACTTTCAAACTTGCGACATTGAATTTTTAAACTTATCCAACACTTAAGCACTCTAAAAATTAAATAATCGAATAATCCAACCCTCTATTCTCTTGATATTAAAATCAAATCGCTAGCTTTGTTCCTATAAATATTTTTATGTTAGAAAAAGAGCAAATTAAATTCGAAAAGACCGTTATTGTAGGGATCATTACTCAGAATCAGGATGAGGAGAAACTGAATGAGTATCTTGATGAACTGGAGTTTCTGACCTTTACTGCCGGCGGAGAAGTCGTAAAACGATTTTCACAGAAATTAGAGCGCCCTAATCCTAAGACTTTTCTGGGAACGGGTAAAATGGAAGAGATTAATTTATATACAAAGGAGAACAAAATAAACACTGTTATTTTTGATGATGAATTATCGCCTTCTCAACAAAAAAACATCAGTAAAATACTAGACTGTAAAGTACTGGACAGAACGAATCTTATCCTAGATATTTTTGCACAGAGAGCAGAAACATCTTATGCAAGAACGCAGGTTGAACTAGCACAATGTCAATACCTTTTACCAAGATTATCGGGTATGTGGACCCACCTTGAGAGACAAAAAGGGGGTATTGGTATGCGTGGACCCGGAGAAACGGAAATTGAAACGGACAGACGTATTGTTCGTGACCGCATCTCCCTGTTAAAAGAGAAGATTAAAATTATTGACCGACAAATGTCGGTTCAGCGAAGTAATCGTGGTGCAATGGTACGCGTTGCTTTAGTGGGATATACGAACGTAGGGAAATCTACTCTGATGAATGTAATCAGTAAAAGTGAGGTATTTGTAGAAAACAAACTGTTTGCTACACTGGACACAACGGTTCGAAAAGTAGTGATCAGAAACCTTCCATTCTTACTTTCTGACACCGTTGGATTTATTCGAAAATTACCGACTCAACTGGTAGATTCTTTTAAAAGCACACTGGACGAAGTACGTGAAGCAGATTTATTATTACATGTTGTGGATATTTCACATCCTGATTTTGAAGATCATATTCATTCTGTAAACCAAACACTGGAAGATATAAAAAGTGCGGATAAGCCTACTATTATGATCTTTAATAAAATAGATGCTTATAAGCATCTTACAATCGATCATGACGATTTGATAACGGAAAAAACGAAGAGACATTATACACTTGAGGAATGGAAAGCAACCTGGATGTCTACTGTTGGAGAAAACCATGCTTTATTCATATCTGCTACTAATAAAGAGAATTTTGAGGAATTCAGAGAAAAAGTATATGAAACTGTAAGAGAAATTCACATTACCCGATTTCCTTATAACAAATTCCTATATCCTGAATATCAGGAAGCTACTGAAGAAAACAATGAATAACACAAAGGGGGTTGAAAATTTTCAACCCCCTTTGTGTTATTTAAAATGAAGCCTTTTAAAGACCATAATTAATTCCTACACCAAACACTTGTCTGGTTTGAAATCCACTAAAAGCTTTATCATCATATATAGTTTGAAAAGCGATATTAGTAGATAAATATCTGTTCACTTTTAAAACTACGTTTAATTGATAGTCAAGAACTACGTTTTTTGGTTTTTCCAGATAATTACTATATAAATTCAGTATATTTTCAATAGAAACATTAGCCATTATATCTAATTTATAATAAGCAGAAGCATTAAAACCTAATTCATACAGCATGCTTTTACCTTCTTCTACACCAAAATAATTTTTATCCGGTAATGTACGATTACTGTCCACAATTGTAAATCTGGAAGTTAATGGTGCTATGTTTACTTTCAGATTATCACTTTTTTTCCATAACATACCCGGACCAAAAGATAAATAACCCGGAGACAGGAAATTTGTATATTCAGTTCTTATTTCAGCCCCATTAACATCTTTACTGTAATTATAACCTTTAGAAAACTGTGTCTTAAAATTTAAAAAAGCAGAATAATACCAGTATCCTTGTGCTTTCTTTCCTAAAAGAGAATTGAGTTCCAAACGGTCATCTGTTTTTTTTGAAAAGGTACTTGTTCCTGTTTTTGCAATACCGTAAGAAGCTATGATCTTATTGTCCCAGGCCCAGTCTTCTTTTTTATAATTAATATCATAATTTAATCCCAGGTTTCCCGATAGGCTATTATCTCCACCGGCTAACCAGTTCTCAAAACTAGACTGATTAAATAATAAGGACATATTACCTTTTGCTGTCCAGAGCTTTACTGTATCAACCTCCTGTACCCGTAATACCACTGGCGACTCTTCATGTACTGCTACTTTCGTCAAAGCTACTTCTTGTGCCTGTAAACCCACTGCTCCAAGAATACAAAACAAACTAAATACCGCTTTTTTCATCTATTAACTTATTTATTGTTACTTTTTTAAGCACTTGTTAGTATTGGTTCTGAAGACAAAAATAACCGATGTCATCATAAAACTATTTTTTATTAGGGCAAATATAATACTTTTAACTAAAAAAAGTTAATTTTTAAAATGAAAAAATTATTTCTTCTTAAATAAAGGAACGCTTGAGCAGGCTTCACCATACATTATACTCTTTACATGTGGTTGCAAATACTGTGCTACCAGCACATAAGCATTTACCGGAACCGATTTTTTTGAACATCCTTTGATAATCACCGGTTTATCCTGATATACTGAATAATCTATCTGAGATAAGACCTCCTGATACAGTACTGTATCCAGATCTTCAATAGTTCCCTGTATTGTTTTTCTGGCAAAAGGAGCCAGATGTAAAGTAACCAGAATATAAGACCATGCAGGTACAATAGCGCCTGTGCTACAAAAAACTGCAACATACTTATTTTGATACTGTGTCCAGTCATGTTTCTTCAGCAACTCCCTAAAATCTTTTTCTTTTAAAAGAATCCCCTCATAAAGCCATTGTGCAATATCAACCTGTGCATGATCTTCATCAGGATAATAATCTTCTAGATCAAACACCATCAAAGCGCTATTAGCAACCCTGTTTATAATTTCTTCAGCCATAATAAAAGGTTTATAATTTGAGATTCTCTGCTAAAAACTCATTCAGACACTGTGTACAAACTAAAACCAGTTCTTTATTTATAGCTTGTATCAGTATTCTGTCATTTAGTTTTTTCTGTTCTTTATTTCTGTCTTCCAATAAAATGGACTCTGTATCACATTCCGGGAAAAAACGGGAAAAAAGACCTTTATCAACAATCGTTACTTCTTCATTTTGTATGTCAGAATACACTTCGTTTTTCTTAATCTGAATGTATCTTATATCCTGTTTATCAACAACCTTTTTTTTATATAACAGGTCTGCAATTACAGGAGAAACGGAAACCTTAGATCCGATAGCATGTATGGAACAAATCATGTTCATTTATTCTTAAAATCATAATTCTGTTTAACTGCTAATTCTTTTTGGAAGAGCTTAAAGCATTCCCAGTTCAAATTTAGCTTCTTCACTCATAAGGTCTTTACTCCATGGCGGATCAAAAGTAATTTCTACTTCTGCTCCTTTTACATTATCAATAGACCTGATCTTTTCTTCTACTTCCTGAGGCAGTGATTCTGCTACCGGACAATTAGGTGATGTCAATGTCATTAATATCTTCACTTCGTAGTCTGTGTTGACCATTACATCATAGATCAAACCCAGTTCATAAATATCCACAGGTATCTCCGGATCATAAATGGTTTTTAATATTTTTACGATCTCTTCCCCTAATAGGTTTGTGTCTATAATAACTTCTTCGCTCATAATTTAATTTTTTGAATCAAATGCTAATGCATACATTTTAATTTGTTTAATCATTGATACCAATCCGTTGGCACGTGTTGGAGAGAGGTGCTCTTTTAACCCTATTTGATCAATAAAGTCCATGTCTGCCTTTAAAATATCTTTTGCTTTCTGGTTTGAAAACACACGAATCAGAATAGCAATAATTCCTTTGGTTAGAATAGCATCGCTATCTGCTGTAAAAACGACATTCCCTTCTTTTTCTTCTCCCTGCAACCAAACTTTTGACTGACAACCTTTTATTACATTCTCTTCTGTCCTATATTTTTCATCAATCAGAGGAAGGCTTTTCCCTAATTCAATAATATATTCATAACGCTGCATCCAGTCGTCAAACATTGAAAATTCATCAACTATTTCATCTTGTATTTCCTGAATTACCATTCTTATTTTTTATTTGATATTTCTATCACTTTGTTTACTATTTTCTCTATCTCTTTTGGTGGATTACCAGCATCGAAACTATCTGACTGATAGGTTTTATCTTTATAAACCACTTTCAGATTAGCATGTAAGGCACCGTCATGCGCTCTTTTATCTGTAGGAGCTTTCATTTTTTCTATCGAATTCACATCCACTTTTTCCAACAGACTCAACAGCTCTTTCCAGTCATTTTTACTAATCTTAGATTCTGTAATCTTTTCTGATGAAGCATCATGAATCGTAAAAATCGTATCCTGTTTTGCAATGATCTTACTATAAGAACCTCTGGTTAAGGTTTCATATTCAAAAGAAATGTTTTCACTTTCTTTTTTTAAATCTGAATTGCAACCTTTTCCAAAAAGAACAACTAAAAATAATAGAGGTATTGTTTTCATATTAATTCATTTATTAGTTTATGATAACATTATTTTTGCTTTTTTAATTGCTTCTACCATACTATCAATTTCTTCTTTAGTATTATAGAACGCAAAAGAAGCTCTTATTGTACCCGGAATCCCAAAAAAATTCATAATCGGCTGCGCACAATGATGTCCTGTTCTCACGGCTATACCTAATTTATCAATAATAGTCCCTATATCATACGGATGAATCCCTTCTATATTGAACGATATAACGGACGTTTTTTCTTCTGATGTACCAAAAATTTTCAATCCTTCTATTTCAAGT
This sequence comes from Flavobacterium sp. AK-301, assembly GCF_058310215.1. Taxonomy (NCBI): domain Bacteria; kingdom Pseudomonadati; phylum Bacteroidota; class Flavobacteriia; order Flavobacteriales; family Flavobacteriaceae; genus Flavobacterium; species Flavobacterium sp. AK-301. The sequence goes on along the minus strand of NZ_JBZEES010000008.1, from coordinate 65,993 downwards.
AAACGCTTTGTTCCATAAACTAATAATTCCTTTTCATATTGTGCAATATTCTCAAAACCAATAGAGTTCAAATAATCTACAGCGGTTCCGAGAACTATCCCTCCGGCAATATTAGGTGTTCCTGCTTCAAATTTATGAGGCAGATCAGCATATGTTGTTTTTTCAAAGGTAACTTCTTTTATCATTTCTCCACCACCCTGATAAGGAGGCAGTCTATTCAGCCATTCTTCTTTTCCGTATAAAATCCCTGTTCCGGTCGGACCACAAATCTTATGCCCTGAAAAAACATAGAAATCACAACCCAACGCTTGTACATCAGGTTTAATATGTGGAACAGCTTGTGCTCCGTCAATTAAAACTGCGGCACCAAACTGATGTGCTTTTTGAACCATATACTCGATTGGATTAATAGTTCCCAACGCATTTGAAATATGATTAACTGCCACAATCTTAGTTTTTTCGGATAATAACGCATCATACTCTGCCATAATCAGTTCTCCTTTTGTATTCATCGGGATCACTTTTAGAACAGCTCCTGTTTTTTCACATACCATTTGCCATGGTACAATATTAGAATGATGTTCTAATGCTGATACCAGTACCTCATCTCCTGTTTTCAATAAAGAAGCAAAACCAGCAGACACTAAATTGATACCATGGGTTGTTCCTGCTGTGAAAATAACCTGTGATGATTTTTCTGCATTAATATGTTTCTGGATTGTAACGCGTGAAACTTCGTAAGCATCTGTAGCTAACTGACTTAATGTATGAACACCACGATGTATATTGGCATTGATCTCTTCATAATATTTTACAATGGCATCTATAACTACTTTAGGTTTCTGAGCTGTTGCAGCATTATCAAAATATACTAATGGCTTTCCATTTACTTTTTGTGAAAGTATTGGAAAATCTTCTCTTATGGTCTGAATATCTAACATATCTTAATATAAAAATAACATGGTTGCAAAGTTACGTTTTGTTATTTAAAATAAGAATAAATTAATATATGATTTGCAGAATATTATGAATCTATATACTTAAAAACATGAACTGTATTACTAAAATTTCACATCAATAGATTATCAAAATTAATTATAATTATAAAATAAATAACACTTATTTTAATATAAAACCCCTCTGTAATGTATAAAAAAACAATATTCTTTTTGTCAAAATAGAGAATAAATTTTTATATTTTATTTGTTCAAAATACAAATTATTATTTTAATATTATCATATTAAAACACATATTTCAATAATTATATCATTTTTATTTTATAAATTACATTCTTTTTTAACAAAATCATTTGTCTTAAATTTTTTGTTTTTTATTTAAAACACCTGGATTTAAAACAGATGGAGAAATTAATTCAATAAGGGATTACTACTATTTTTCTTCAACTGAAATTTTGTATAAATTATAGAATAAATTATAGAATAAATATGAACAACAGAACATCAAACAGCATTCGACTAATTACGTATAGTTTACTTGGAATCTTTTTTTTCTTTATCGAAATAGAGTTCATCTGGCTCAATAAAGGCATGAAAACAATTCCCATTGATCATGTATTACAATTAATTATAAGAAATGAAAATTTAGAAATCTTCGTTTTGGGGTATCTCTTATCAGCTGTTGCTTTTGGTGCAATTAAACCATTTGTTACAAAGTCCTATAAGAAAGATGTAAGTACTTTTATTTTTTCTGCCTTAAAGATTTTTGGTCTTATGCTGGCATTGGGATATGTTTTTAATGTTTTACCACCCATTCTTATGACCGAAAACCCCAACAGTATTCCTTTTATTGTAACGAAACTAATGATCCCTATTGGAGTTGTAGTACCTATTGGAGCTGTTTTGCTTTCGTTTATATCTGATTATGGGTTAATGGAGTTTATGGGCGTGTTTTGTCGCCCTGTTATGCGTCCGATATGGAAAACTTCCGGTAGATCTGCGGTAGATATTGTTGCTTCGTTTATCGGCAGTTATTCTGTGGGGTTACTCATTACCAATAAAATGTACAAAGAGGCGAAGTACAGCACTAAGGAATCTATTATAATCGCTACCGGATTCTCTACTGTCTCGGTTTCTTTTATGATTATTATCGCAAAAACATTAGATATTATGCAATATTGGACGTTGTTTTTCTGGAGTACATTAGTGGTTACTTTTGCAGTATCTGCAATAATGGTCCGAATCCCTCCTATCAGCAAAAAAAAGAATGATTATTATAATGGTCAGGAAGGCGAAAAAGAAGTTGTTATACAAGGGAATATCATAAAAACGGCATGGAATGAAGCTTTAACGGCAGCAGCTAAAGCTCCTCCTTTAGCATCTTCTGTCAAACGAAATACAATAGACGGGTTATTAATGGTTTCAAATATTCTACCTTCTATTATTTCTATTGCACTAATAGGTCTTCTTTTAGCAAACTACACTCCTGTTTTTGATTGGTTATCATATCTATTTTTACCATTAACTTATATATTACCTTTCCCGGAAGCGGAACTATTAGCTAAGGCTGCTGTTCTTGAACTTCCGGAAATGTTCTTACCGGCAGCTCACGTAGCAAGTATGGATGTAGATTTAGGTACTCGATTTATGACCGCGATATTATCCATTTCGGTAATACTGTTTTTTTCTGCTTCTATTCCTTGTATTTTAGCTACAGATATTCCAATTTCTGTAAAAGATATCCTGATTATTTGGTTTGAAAGAACTGTTTTAACCTTACTATTATCAACTCCTATTGTGTATTGTATTGTACATTATCTGATATAAAAGTTTAGAGATATTTTAAATTTACGATATATGATATTGTTATAGAGAGGAAAGAATCAAGAGACGGGAATAAAGACATAAAGCAATCATTATCAGGTTATAATGCGCGAATTACGATGTTTGATATACGATTTATTCCTGCAAAGTCTTTTTTGACCTTGTAGGTTTTTCAATCATTCATCTATTCAAAAAAATCAGAACGAGAATCACACTACTGATTCTTTCAAACCGTATTACATCTATATTCTAAAGTAAAAAATGAATTGATTACACATTATTAGCTAAAAATAAATAAGTTAAACATTAATAAAATATTGATATGTACTTTTAAATTCAATAAAGCATCTCCTGGATTTTCATAATCTTCTCAACAAAACAATTCCTTCCACTCCATATACTTACATCTACTTTTTTTGGTGTAATAGTATAATCCGGAATAGGAAATCCGATCTCTACAGTACCTTCGTCATGAATAAAAAACAGATAATCCATCAAACCAATCTTTTATTATGATTTATGTTAAATTTAAATAATCGTTTAAGACGAGATTCTTTAAGTATGGAAAACATTCTTGTCTTCCAAAAACTAACATTTTTTTAAGAAAAAATTCCTTTGGAAACTTAAAAAAAAGAAATAGATTTGCTTTTATTTAGATTAATTAAAAATAACAACTTAACCGATCCTTTAATGAAAACATTAAAACCCCTACTTGTAATGTTATGCTTAACATTTGCTGTTATTTCTTGTAAAAAAGAAGACAAAAAAACGGAAGAGACTGTCTCTAAGCCAATAGCTGTTCATAAGATCATCTCCCTTAATGGTACTGTTACTGAAATCATAAGTGATCTGGGGCATGAATCTGAGATAATTGGTGTTGATGTAACCAGTACTTTTCCTGAATCTATAAAAAGTAAGGCAAAAGATATGGGGCATGTTCGTTCTCTTTCTATAGAATCTATTATGGCTTTACAACCTACTCTTATACTTGGAACGGATAAAGATCTGAGTCCGGAATTACTAAAAAAAATAAAAGAATCAGACATTGAAACTCATATTTTCACTCAGGAATATACTACTGAAGGAACTAAAAAATTAATTGAAGAGATAGCGACTGTTCTAAAAAACAATGACTACAAAAAACTACAAAACAAAATCGATGAACAACTAGTACAGGTACAACCTATTGAAACAGCTCCAAAGGTATTATTCATTTACGCAAGAGGTATGGGAACCTTAATGGTAGCCGGAAAAAACACTCCTGTAGAAAAGATGATCTCTTTAGCCGGAGGGCAAAATGTAATAACAGAGTTTGAAGACTATAAGCCGCTGACTCCGGAATCATTATTAAAGAACAATCCGGATGTGATCTTACTTTTCAGTTCAGGACTGGAAAGCTTACACGGAATTGATGGTTTATTGAAAATTCAGGGGGTAGATAAAACAAATGCCGGAAAAAACAAAAGAGTGATCACCATGGATGGACAATTACTATCCGGATTTGGTCCAAGACTTGGTGAAGCAGCAGTAGAATTAAATCATTTATTACTGAATAATGCAAAATAGACTTCCTTTATATCTCCTTATAAGCCTGTTATTGTTACTTCTGTTAGCAATAGCATCACTGTATATGGGAGTTTATAATTTTGAAAAATATTCTCTTTACGAAATTTTTAAAAGTCTCTTTTCGCAAAACGCATCTGTTTCTACGAATGACCGATATGTTTTGTTACAATTACGTCTTCCTCGTATTGTTATGGCAATTCTGGTGGGGAGTGCACTGGCAGTTTCAGGAACTTGCTTACAGGGAATGTTCAAAAATCCGTTAGCAACACCGGATCTGATCGGTATTACTTCTGGTGCATCTTTATTTGCTGCGGTAACTATTGTACTGGGCAGTACGATAAAAGCCTATATCCCGGAAGTATTGCATTATTCAATGTTAAGTATCAGTGCATTTATTGGCGCATTTATAACCATGAGCTTTATTTACCGTATCTCCACTTCGCAAGGAAAAACTAATGTTGTTATTATGCTACTTTCCGGCGTTGCCGTTACTGCATTAGCAAGAGCGCTCACCGGTTTTCTGACCTATTTATCTACAGATGAAGAACTTCGAAACCTGACATTCTGGGACTTGGGAAGCTTGGGTGGTGCCAGCTGGACGAAAAACAGTATTCTGGCAGTGGTAATTATCGTTTCTTATTCTTTTCTGATCACAAAAGGGAAAGCTCTTAATGCCATGATGTTGGGAGAAAAAGATGCTGCTCATCTTGGCATTCAGATAGAAAAAATAAAAAAAGGGATTCTTTTATTAACTGCCTTATTAGTAGGGACATCAGTTGCTTTTTCAGGAACAATCGGTTTTGTGGGACTGATAATACCTTATATATTAAGGCTGATATTTAAATCTAATTATCATATTATTTTGCCTCTTTCTGCTGTTATCGGGAGTATATTACTGCTTTGTGCAGATACGATCAGTAGAACTCTGGTCGCTCCATCGGAAATTCCAATAGGAATTTTGACCGCATTTATGGGAGCACCAATATTTATTGCCATACTACTACATTATAAAAAAGCATTGTAATTATGATAGAAGCACATCAGGTATCGTATTCTCATAAAAAAACACCTATTCTGAAAGGTATCAATTTCACGGCAAATTATGGTGAACTCCTTATTATTGTGGGTCCTAACGGAGCAGGGAAATCTACCTTGTTAGGAGTATTAGCCAATGAAATGTCCAAGAAAAATGAAAACATTCTTTTTAAAAAGAAAACATTTACGGAATGGGACTCAAAAGATCTGGTAAAAAGCAAAGCGAAGTTTTCACAACAAAACAGTAGTGATATTCCACTTTCAGTAAAAGACATCGTGATGATGGGGCGCTATCCTTATTTCAACGCAACTCCTCTTCCTACTGATGTGGAAGCAGTAAAAAAAGCAATGGCAACAATGGATCTTCTCTCTATGGAGACCCGTAATTACAATTCTCTGTCGGGAGGAGAAAAACAAAGGGTTCATTTAGCCAGAGTATTGACTCAACTGGATAATGAAATACTACATAAGCTTCTATTTCTGGACGAACCGTTGAATAATTTAGATGTTTCACATCAACATAAGATCCTACAGACGATAAAAACTTTCACAAAAAAAGGAAATACGGCAGTCGTGGTACTTCATGATCTGAATCTGGCAGCACAGTTTGCAGATTCAGTCTTATTAATGAAAAAAGGAGAGATTATTGCTCATGATATTCCTGAAAAAGTCTTCACAAGAGAAATTATCAGTAAAGTATATAATTTTCCCTGCACAATCTGCCCTAACCCGGTAACAAAAAATCCAATTATAATTTTCGGAACTTAAATATTTAAAAGTATGAATACAATAACTAATAATTTGAAGACACAATGGGAAAATCTGAAAACAGAAACTCCACATTTAAGAATCCGTAACGCTGCTGAAAAGTTGGGTGTTAGTGAAGCTGAACTTCTTGCCACTCAGTGTGGTGAAACGGTAATCCGTTTAAAACCTGAATTTACAGCGATACTTATGGAAGTGGAAACACTGGGTAAAGTAATGGGACTGACTCGTAATGATGAATGTGTACATGAACGTAAAGGAATTTACTCTAATGGTGAATTCAATTCCCCTTATGTAGGCTTATTTGTTAATGAGGATATTGATATGCGTGTTTTCCCGAATCACTGGGATAAAGCTTTTGCGGTACAGGAAAAAACAGAACACGGAGACCGAAAGAGCCTACAGTTCTTTGGTAAAGACGGTCTGGCAATTCACAAAATATACCTTACTCCGGACAGTAATGAAAAAGCATTTGATGCATTAGTTGAAAAATACAAATCAGATAATCAGGAGCCAGCGGAAACGGTTACTGAAGTGCCTCTGAACATTGATGAAAAACCGGATACTGACATTGATATTGCAGGATTTAAAGCAGCCTGGGAAGCTTTAAAAGACACACATGATTTCTTTAATATGTTAAAAAAATTCGGTGTGACCAGAACACAAGCTTTACGTTTAGCACCAAGTGAATTTTTTGCTAAAAAACTGGATAATGATACCGTTGTAAAGATTTTACAAGATGCCTCTGAAGCAAAATTTCCAATAATGGTATTTGTTGGAAACAGAGGAAACATCCAGATTCACACCGGTTTAGTACGAAAAATAATGTGGCATAATGAATGGTTCAATGTTATGGATCCTGATTTTAACCTACACCTGGACACTACTAAAATCGCTCAGACCTGGATCGTAAGAAAACCAACTGAGGATGGTGTTGTAACAGCTATTGAGGTGTTTAATGAAATGGGAGAAATTATTGTACAACTATTCGGAAAAAGAAAACCGGGCATCCCTGAAATGGAGGAATGGAGACGTTTAGTCGCTTCTGTAGAATAAATTGTACGTCCTATTTATAATCAAAAACCCTGTGAATTGTCCTTCACAGGGTTTTTTAGGAATAGTAAATTATAAATTCTACCATTCAAAAAATATACAATCGTATTGATTTCCCCGATGGTGCGGATTTGCAATCCGTGAGCTCATCATACAAACACAATACATACCTATAACTCTTTTTCATTAAGGGCACGGATTAAAAATCCGCACAATCTGTTCCTATTCTTAAACCTGATATATAAACATAGCTGCAACTCTATTTATTCCGGAATAATTATTCGCTTTCACCTGAATATTCGGCTATATTCTGCTCTTTTAACAATCCTCCTTCTTTAATTATTTTTTCTATTCTTTTAGCTATATTCTTTAATTTTTTTGCATAATCCGGATCCGTAGCATAACCTGCTTTTGCTATTGCATCAATAAATTTATAAGGATTTTCTTTTACGGCTAAAGCATTGGCGTATCTGGGATTTTGATAAAAGAAAAGACCGTGGTCTGTAAAACTTTCTTCTGGTGTGTCGTATTTTCTAAACCAGTCCTTCACTATGTATTTGTATCTTCCGCTAAGTAGTCGGGTAATTGAAATAATTACAGGAAATTCCACGTCAGGTGTTTTTAAAATCTCGGTTGTTCTGAGTAATTGTTTTTTATCATCAGGAGTATTGGGTTTAGCCTTTACGCCAAATATCATATTACCACGTATACTCTTTCCCCATCCTGTTTCCAGAGCTCCTTGTGCTAATATTGCCAGAGCTGAAATTCCTGTTTTTTTTTCTGATGCTTTCGCAAAAGGATAAAATTTATGTGTAAATTCTTTTGGTGTCATAATTTCGAGTTTTAGAAGTCCTCATCAGGACTGTTATTTTCATCTTTATCTGTTATAGCTTTGGTATCACCTAAACTATTAAATTTGGTCAATCGTTCCATCCCTGTAGAGGTAAATTTACCTTTAGTAATTACGGATAGGTTGCTAAATGCAGAAAACACAAGGTAGCTTGATATAATTAAAGTATAATAGTAATAGAACTTATATAACGTTTATTATCAATTATTTATTTTGCTGAAAAATAAATTATAATCATACTGGTATTTGTAAAGATAAAAAAAATGAATTCATTGGTGTTTTATTTCGGTGCAAATTCTGCAACAAAACCATTTTTATCAACAGTTAATTCTCCACCACTGATACAGATTGATCACAAAAATCAATTTATATAGAAGCAAATATTCCCCGCCAAAAAGCTTCTTAATACTTTTACCCCAGTTTTTAAAATTTAGGTTTTTAGAACGCCAGTTTGAAGATGTTCATTTTGAATATCTTTCCACATTTTTACCCTTTTCTGTAAACTTATTTCTATACAACTCCTATTTTATATCGTTGAGAATAAAGTCTTTGAAAACAGATTATTTAATGCCTCAAAATATAAAAAATTAAAATTGAGGCTTTTCAAAGTTGTATTGGATATTCAACAATGTTTTACATTGTCATGTGATTTCCCCCGCTGGCGCGAGCATCTTGCTCGTAACCACATAAAACTATTTCCTAAAGTTAAAATGAACTAAAACATTACGAACTAGGACACGAGCAAGATGCTCGCGCCAGCAGGGTATTACCGGTTTTTCTAGTTTAAAGTTTAGGGTTAGCGTAGAGAGAAAGAGTCTCAGTATTCAGTCGCCGTGTTGAACTGACTTTCAGACTTTCGACATTGAACTTTCAACTTATTCGGAACGCAAAACAAAATTATAAAATATATAATCTTTATATTTACGTATCTTAAACTACCTTAAAATGAATAAAAACTATCAAGTTATTGTTGATAAAGAATCGTATTACGATTCAATTTCTTTACAACAGACAGCAATTGATGCGCAGTTAACAGAAACAGCTCATTACCACCTTATTCATCAATACAAATCTTTTAAAGCGGAAGTTGTATCGGCAGACTTTAATTCTAAAACCTATACCATTAAAATAAACCAGAATGAATATAAAGTAACCATTCACACTCCTTTAGACAATCTAATAAAAGAAATGGGGTTTGAAACAGGAAAAACAAAACAGATCAATGCTCTTCATTCTCCAATGCCGGGTCTTATACTAAAAATCAATGTTGCAGTGGGAGATACTGTAAAGGAACAGGAACCATTACTTATCCTGGGAGCCATGAAAATGGAAAACAGTTTACTTTCTCCTCGCTCAGGTATTATTAAATCTATTGTTGTCAAAAATGATGAAGCGGTAGATAAAGGTCAGTTATTAATTGAATTTGAATAATCATGAAAAAGATATTAGTTGCTAATCGGGGAGAAATTGCATTAAGAGTAATGAAAACAGCCCGAAAAATGGGTATTAAAACTGTAGCGGTCTATTCTACTGCAGATCGTAATGCACCTCATGTACGATTCGCAGATGAAGCGGTTTGTATAGGTGAAGGTCCTTCTAACCAATCCTATCTGTTAGGGGATAAAATTATTGAAGTAGCTAAAGAATTAAACGTGGACGGAATCCATCCGGGTTATGGCTTTTTATCAGAAAACGCCGATTTTGCAGAAAATGTAGAAAAAAACGGTATTACTTTCATTGGACCTTCCGCTAAGGCAATCCAACTTATGGGGAATAAACTGGCTGCTAAGGAAACGGTAAAGGCGTACAATATTCCAATGGTTCCGGGTACGGATGAAGCAATTACAGATGTAAATAAAGCAAAAGAAATAGCTACAGCAATAGGTTTCCCTATTTTGATCAAAGCAGCTGCCGGAGGTGGAGGAAAAGGGATGCGCATTGTAGAAAACGAGGAAGAATTCGAATCTCAGATGCAGAGAGCGATCTCAGAAGCATTATCTGCTTTTGGAGACGGTTCTGTATTTATTGAACGTTTTGTAAGCTCTCCACGCCATATTGAAATCCAGATTATGGCAGATCAGCATGGTAACACTCTTCACCTTTTTGAAAGAGAATGCAGTGTCCAGAGACGGCATCAAAAGGTGATTGAGGAAGCTCCTTCTTCTATATTAACGCCTGAAATTCGTCAAAAAATGGGTGAAGCGGCGATAAGAGTTGCTCAATCCTGTAATTATGTGGGAGCAGGAACGGTAGAATTCTTATTGGATGAAAATAAAAACTTCTACTTTTTAGAAATGAACACCCGTTTACAGGTAGAACATCCTGTAACGGAACTTATTACGGGTCTGGATCTTGTAGAATTACAAATCCAAATCGCCCGTGGAGAAGTACTGACCTTCACTCAGAAAGATCTGAGCATCAAAGGACATGCATTAGAATTACGTATTTATGCAGAAGATCCTCTGGATGATTTCTTACCTAGTGTGGGACATTTAGAAACCTATAAATTACCTACGGGTAAAGGGATCAGAGTAGATAATGGTATTGAGGAAGGAATGGATGTTCCTATTTATTATGATCCTATGCTGGCAAAACTGATCACATACGGGGAAACCAGAGAAGAAGCTACTGAACTGATGTTACAGGCAATTAGTGATTATCTGGTAAAGGGAGTAAAAACAACTTTGCCTTTTGGAAAATTTGTCTTTGAACATCCTGCTTTTACAGAAGGGAATTTTAATACTCACTTCGTGAAACAGTATTATCAACCTGAACTGCTGAAAAAAGAAAGAGAAACAGAAACTGAGCTTGCAGCTTATATTGCTCTAAAAGAATATTTAAAGGACTTAAATCAACTGCGTTTACCAAAATGAAATCACTACATATGAAATCGCCACTAACAACTAATTTGTTGCAAACAAATACCAATAAAGATAAAGCGATACCATATGACCATTAAAAAACAATAAATAGCTACATATGAAATCCAAAATAAAAGAATTAGAACATAAAATATCCCAAGCTCAACTGGGAGGAGGTAAAAAAAGAATAGATACGCAACATACTAAGAAAAAACTGACTGCTCGCGAACGAGTAGAATATCTGATGGATGAGGGTTCTTTTGAAGAAATCGGCATGCTGGTTACGCATCGCACAACTGATTTTGGAATGGATGAAGAAATTTATTACGGTGATGGCGTTATTACGGGTTACGGAACTATAAACGACAGACCGGTATATGTTTTTGCACAGGATTTTACTGTTTTTGGTGGAGCTTTATCTGAGACGCATGCTGAAAAAATCTGTAAGGTCATGGATATGGCATTAAAAACAGGCGCTCCGATGATCGGATTAAATGATTCAGGTGGTGCTCGTATTCAGGAAGGTGTACGCTCTTTGGGAGGTTATGCTGATATTTTTTATCGAAATGTTCAGGCTTCGGGAATAATCCCGCAGATTTCTGCTATTATGGGACCTTGTGCGGGAGGGGCAGTATACTCACCTGCAATGACAGATTTTACAATGATGGTGGAAAACACCAGTTATATGTTCGTCACTGGTCCAAATGTTGTAAAAACGGTTACTAATGAAACGGTTACAGCTGAGGAATTAGGAGGAGCAAGCACACATTCCAGTAAATCAGGGGTAGCGCATACTACTTCTGCTAATGATGTAGTATGTTTAGAAGATATAAAAACACTTTTAAGTTACCTGCCTCAGAATAACCGGGAAAAAGCACCGTATATACCTTATACTTTGGAGAGTGAAGTACGAAATCAATTAGAGAATATCATTCCGGATAATCCTAATAAACCGTATGACATGAAAGAGGTTATTAATGGAATCATTGATAAAGATTCTTTCTTTGAAATTCATAAAGATTTTGCAGAAAACATTATTGTAGGGTTCTCAAGAATTGGAGGAAGAAGTATTGGGATCATTGCAAATCAGCCCCTGTTCCTTGCAGGAGTATTAGATGTGAACAGCTCTGTCAAAGCCGCTCGTTTTACTCGTTTTTGTGATGCTTTCAATATTCCGTTATTAGTATTAGTAGATGTGCCGGGATTCTTACCGGGAACGGATCAGGAATGGAACGGAATTATCGTACATGGGGCAAAACTATTATATGCTTTGAGTGAAGCTACTGTTCCGAGAGTAACAGTAATTACAAGAAAAGCGTATGGAGGAGCTTATGATGTAATGAACTCGAAACATATTGGCGCGGATATGAACTACGCGTGGCCAAGTGCTGAAATCGCTGTAATGGGAGCTAAAGGGGCAAGTGAGATCATCTTCAAGAAAGAAATTTCTGAAGCAACAGATCCAACAGCAAAACTTTTAGAGAAAGAAACTGATTATGCTAAGAAATTCGCAACGCCTTATCAGGCAGCGCAACGTGGGTTTATTGATGAAGTAATTCTTCCGCAAGATACCCGCAGAAAACTTCTTAAAGCATTTGCCATGCTGGAACATAAAGAGGTTATCACCCCTCAGAGGAAACACGGAAATATTCCACTTTAAATTTAGTTGATAATTGATAGTTAATAGTTGATAGTTTTTGCAAGTTGTTAAATAAATTTTACTCTTTATTACAACTATCAACTTTCCACTGAAAACTATCAACTAAAAAAAACCGGATCTCTCGTAAAAAAGATCCGGTTCTCAAATAAAACTAACTAAAAAAAACTTATTTCAATAATTCATACTGAAAAGTAACGTTTCCTCGCTCACCAGCGGGAGTATAGAATGAAATGAATTTGATTTTATATATATTTCCTTCTGCGTCTTTCAGTACAAAGAAACGATCATCATATACACTTGGAGGGTTGGTTGTTGTAACTCTCCAGTTCGGACCTATAGCTCTCTGATCTTTTGCTTCTGTTGTTCCAAATTTAGCATTATCCACTTTTGCTAAAACAAAAGCATCAAATGAACCTCCTTCAGCAGTAAGCACCTGATAAGCTGTAACTCCTGCTCTTGAATTAATAATTGCAAATTCAGGATAGAAATAACTGATATTATATCCCTGCCCCGGGTAAGGAATTAAATTAGTAAACGTTGTCAGATTCAAATCCCATTTCTCTTTCTGAGGCTCTACATTTACTGTAGCATTGGTCTTGAAGCTGAAAAAAGAAAAGTTAAAAGCTACTGCTTTAGAAATTATAATTTCCTGGTGCGTTGTTGCATCCAGATCCGCATACTGCAATTTATAATCGTTTCCGCTTCTTAGTATTCTGATTTTCTTCCATCCTCTTACGTTACCGGTCATGTTCACTTTAAAGGCTGCTGCCGGAGTTTCAGATATCTCCTGACCTAAGTTTACTAAATACACTTTGTTATCAGCATCATTCGCAGAAATAGCTGCTATAAGAGTTCCGTTAATATCTCCTGACGGCTGATCTACATAATTTGCACTGTTTGGATCTTGAAAATTACCAGTTGTTACCGTTTCGTCTGCCACTTGTATCTCGTCAATATTAGTTGTATTTAACTGCTTTGCAGCCATTTTATTAATAGAACCGTTTAATATTACTCTGAAATCAGCACCGGAATAAAAACCTAAATCCCAGCTTGTTCTAATAACTTCTGTTTCTTTAGTAGTACTTAAATCGATATATACCTGGTTTGGCAAAGTAGAACCTCCTGTTTTAGGCTGTAATACTGCTCCGGAAGAAGGAGGGGTTACAACAACTTCTGTTCCGGAATCGTCACTGCTGCTGCAACTTATGATGCTTAATAAAGCAAATGATAAAATAATTATTTTTTTCATGGGGTCAATATTTAAGTTAAAAGTTAAGGTTATAAGTAAGTTTACAATAATAGGATCGACCGTAACCCAGCAGAATATCTGTTGAATTGGTATGACCAGCTGTACCTGCTGCCTGACTCTGCTGAACACGGGTAACGTCAAATAAGTTTCTGGCTCCTATTGTTACATCAAAACGTTTGTTATAAAATGTTTTTCTTATAGAAGCATCCATCCAGCTGTAAGATTCTATATCTGATAGTTTAAAATCGGAACCTACCTCTACGAATTGTTGTTGTTTTCCATTGAATTTGTAATAAACAGAAAATACTGTATTCCATTTTGGAACAGTATACGCCAGATTTCCATTGATCTGAAAAGAATAAATAAATTTATCATCAGAAACAGCTTGTCCGTTATCAATTAACTGGGAAATACCCACTAATGAAAATCCGGTTCTTAACAACCAGTTCTTATAAGTTGCCTGATGATTTGAGGACACATTCCACATCTTATATTTACTGATATTTATATACTGATATATCGGATCGTTCCCGATAGGATCCAGACCTACAAAAGCCATATCAATTCTATCATCAACATCCATATAATTTACTGCCAGATCGTTTGACAAAGCAAGTTCTGAATCAAATAAAGTTGATTTTTTTATATTGAACTCATAGGAAGTGCTTGTTTCCGGTACCAGATTCTCATTTCCAAAGAATTTATGTCCTGAAAAGTTTATTTTAGAATACAATTCTTCAAAATTGGGCGTTCTGAATGATTTTCCTAATGAGGTTCGTAGCTCAATTCCATAATCCAGTAAATATCTTAATCCTAATGAAGTTGCATACTGGTTTTCAAACTTAGACTGAGAAGAAAAACGCAATCCGGGACGAATGGAAAATCGATCTGTTGCTTTAATTTCTGATGAAACAAAAAAATCATAGTTTTCAAGTCTTTTTCTAACCTCTTTCTGTGTCTGATTATCTCCATCAACAATCGCAAAACCATTATTATTTGAAAGTTCATAACCCAACTGCAAATCAACCATCTCATTTTTAAAGAAATTACTCAATGTTCCTGTTGAATAGAAAACTTCTGTTGACTGATTTTTCTTTCTCTTATTTCCGGTTTCTCCCAGATTAAAATAGTAATTAAAATCTTCAACATCTCTCTGTTGTTTCTGGTGTGACAGAGACACATTATAAGTAAGAGTAGAAAAAACTTTACCAGTTCCGTTTATATGATGATAAAACCGGTCTGTGATGTATCTTTTGTCTTTGGAGTATTTAAGCATCCCCGTTGACGGAGAGTAATCTGTACTTACAACAGGATTAAAGAAATCAATGTTTTCATTAAAGTAGTCAAATTTATAAAAGAATCTGAAGTCATTTCTTTTATAACTTAACATTGCGTTAGTGGTATATTGTTCTTTTGGCAACCAGCGATATCCTCTCAACCCGTCATTTATATCATGGTCTTTTCCTTTCTGACCATCGTAATATCCTTTAAAATCATTTCTGTTTCCTCCTACGGAAACAGACCAGTTATCTGAAATAGTATGTGCTACTCTTAAAGCCTGTATATGTTTTCCTTCATCAAATAATTTGAATTCTTTCCCTACTGTTTCTTCCTGCGCTGTAGCGGATATTTCCCATTTGTGCTGAGAAGATTTTTTAGTAATTATATTTAAAATACCACTTACGGCATTTCCTCCGTGCGTTACTCCCATAGAACCTTCTATAATCTCGATCTGCTCTACATCATCAAGATTAATCTGGGTCAGATCAATATTATTTCCCAATCCACTATCACTAACTAAAGGAATATTATCTACTAATATTTTGAAATATTGTCCATCAAGACCAAACATAGATACTGTGGAACGTCCTGTATTAGAACTTGGAGTAATCGTAATATTCAAATACTGATTCAGAACATCAGCTAAATTATTAGCTGCCTGCCTTTGAATATCCTGTTTTGTTATTAATCTTACATTAAAAACAGATTTTTTAATGGATTGTGGCTCAAACTGCCCGGTAACAACGACTTCATCAAGGGTATTAACTCCAGTAGAACCTTTTGGTTTTTCCTGAGCGAAACCAACTGCACTTATAATAAATAATGGAACAAGTAAATAATTCTTAGATAACATAAGTTGTTAATGTTTAGATTGATTCTAAATTGCAAATCTAAAACAAGAGATTTTCTTATGCAAGCTATTTTTATTAAATCTAAATAAAGATTTGTTACCTTTATCTCAAGTTATCTGATGTTAAATTTATATTTCTAAAGTTTTTGTATGTTATTCTCTTAACAGGCTTCCGAAAAAAATACTGAAAGTCTGTTTATTTTGTATATTTAAGTTTTTCAAATAAACAACGCATGATCGATATAAAAAACAGAGGTCTGGTACTCGAAGGTGGTGGTATGCGAGGCGTATTCACTTGTGGAGTATTAGACTATTTTATGGATAATAACATTTACTTTCCTTATACAATAGGTGTATCAGCGGGTGCTTGTAATGGTCTATCTTATATTTCACGTCAATGGGGCAGAGCCAAATACAGCAATATAGAATTATTAGAGAAATACAACTATATAGGTATTAAGCATTTTATAAAAAAAGGGAGATTTATTGATTTTGATCTCCTTTTTCATGAGTTTCCGGAACATATTATCCCATTCGATTATGACACTTATTTCACTTCTCCTCTACGTATAGAAATAACTACAACCAACTGCCTGACAGGTAAGCCAAACTATTTTGAGGAAAAAACAGATAAAAAACGTCTTATGGATATTGCCAGGGCGTCAAGTAGTCTACCCATTATGTGTCCGATAAGTTATGTTGATTCTATCCCCATGCTGGACGGAGGTATCTCTGATTCTATTCCCCTACTGCGGGCAATAGAACAGGGCTATACAAAAAATGTAGTGGTACTTACCCGTAACAAAGGCTATCGCAAAAAAAGCAGGAATATAAAGATTCCCTCTTTTATATATAAAAAATATCCTGCAATACGTGAAGCACTCGGCAAGAGAAACAGCTTATATAATTCCCAAATGGAATTAATTGAAAATCTGGAAAAAAAAGGACAGGTATTTGTAATCCGCCCACAAAACCCAATAAAGGTAAATCGAATGGAAAAAGATACAGAAAAGTTATTCGCGTTATATAAAGAAGGGTATGAATGTGCGGAAAGAATGGCAATAAAGTCATATTTACTTCCCAGACCTTTTCTGAAATAGGTTTTGAAAACCTGTTAGGAATAAGTATTGTTATCTAAAAATAAAGAAGCACTTGCTATTAGCAGGTGCTTCTAATTTATACTCTAACTAAGTCTTTTTACAAATCAAAATCAATATGAACTCCTAATTTTTCAGCAATTATATTGGTAATTATTTTTTTCAATGCCGGTATCTTTATACTTGAAATTACTTCATCGGTAAAAGCATACATCAGTAAAGCTCTGGATTCTTTGAATGGAATCCCTCTTGACTGCATATAAAACATAGCACTCTCGTCTAATTGTCCTATTGTGCAACCATGTGAACATTTCACATCATCAGCAAAAATCTCCAACTGAGGTTTTGCATTAATAACGGCTTTATCACTTAACAGAATGTTATTATTCTGCTGGAAAGCATCTGTTTTCTGTGCATCTTTTTCAACATAGATTTTACCGTTAAAAACGCCTGTGGATCTACCGTTATAAATTCCTTTATAATTCTGGTGACTTTCACAGTTCGGTGCAGTATGATCCACTAATGTATAATGATCAACGTGTTGTTTTCCTTCTATAATAGTAATTCCTTTTAGAGTCGACTCCAGTCTTTCTCCCAAGTGATAAAAATTCAGATTATTTCGGGTGATGTTTCCTCCAAAAGAAAAAGTGTGAATGGAAGCGTTACTTTTCTGATCCTGAGAAATATAAGTATTATCAATTAAATTAGATTCTAACTCATCATTCTGAATTTTATAATAATCTAAAACCGCTCTTTTACCTACAAATATCTCTGTTACGGAATTCGTCAAAACAGGATTATTATTTAAACTCTGATGACGTTCCATGATTTGTACTTGTGCATTTTCACCTATAATGATAAGATTTCTCGGCTGTAAAAATAAAGCGGGTTCTTTACCTGTTGAGAAATAAACGATCTCAATTGGCTTCTCTACTATTTTACTTTTCGGAACATTTATGTAGGTTCCTTCAAAAGCAAAAGCAGTATTTAAAGAGGTAAGACTATCTTCTGAATTCACTGTTTTATTAAAACAATTATCAATTATTTCTTTATACTCCGGTTTTGTTAATGCTGATGATAACAGATCAATAATAAACCCTTCGGCTGCAACTGAAGATAAAGAAGCACTGTAAATACCATCTACGAAAGCTACTCTGTAAGTCTCTGTTTCATCCAAAAAGTATTGTTTCACCTGTCCTGTTTCAATCGTATTCTCCATTGACGGAAAAACATTGAAATCATTTTTCAATATTGCATTAAGGGAAGTGTATTTCCATGCTTCGTCTTTTTTTGACGGAAAACCTTTTATTTCAAAATTCTTTAAAGCGCCTGTACGGATAGTATGAATATTCGGCTGAATAGTTGTACGCTCCTCAAAAGCTTTAAAGGATGAGATTAATTTTTCTTTTAATTCCATATTTTTTATAATGTCTTAAAGTAAAAACGCATCATGTTTTACAATAATATATTTTACTATTTCTGACTTTTCTGAAGATATTTTATAAAACCACTTAATAATTTTTAAATATCTGTTATTTCTATAAATAAATCTTCAAATTCTTGTTTTGTTATATAATTCAAATCAAAAGCTAAATATAATTGTGAACGTACTTCTCCAGCAGATGCTTTAGCAACATACAGAAAATAGATAAATTTTTTATCTGTATTTCTTTCAAAACCTTCGGCTATATTTGAAGATATTGATAGTGAAGCTCGTCTAATCTGTCTTACAAAATCGAAATCTTTTTTAAAATTTCTATTCTCTGTCACTAAATAAATATTTTTATTTAAGAACCTTGATTTTTGCCAAGAATTAATCTCTTCAAAAGAATCAAATTTCCCCATTTACTTAGTGTTTTTTTAGGCTTTCGACTTTAAGACCTTCAAACTTTTGACGTTTTTTTATCCTAATTCAACTTCTTGTTTGATCCAGTCATAGCCCTTTTCTTCTAACTCGTAAGCTAGTTCTTTTGTTCCTGATTTTACAATTTTTCCTTTGTACAGAACATGAACGAAATCCGGAACGATATAATCCAGCAATCTCTGGTAATGTGTGATCACAATAATTGCATTTTTATCGCTTTTCAGCTTATTTACACCATTAGCAACAATTCTGAGGGCATCAATATCCAATCCTGAATCTGTTTCGTCAAGAATCGCTAATTTAGGCTCCAACATTGCCATTTGAAATATTTCATTTCTTTTTTTCTCTCCACCGGAAAAACCTTCATTAAGAGAACGGGATAAAAACTTTCTGTCGATCTCCAGTAATTCTGATTTTTCGCGAATCAGTTTCAACATTTCATTCGCCGGCATTTCTTCTAAACGATTTGCCTTACGTGTTTCATTAATTGCTGTTTTCATGAAATTCGTCACAGAAACACCCGGAATTTCTATTGGATACTGAAAAGAAAGAAAAACGCCTTTATGAGCTCTTTCTTCTGGTGCTAATTCACCTATATCTTCTCCTTCAAGAAAAATCTGACCGCCTGTTACTTCATAAGTTTCATTTCCTGCAATTACAGCAGAAAGTGTACTTTTTCCGGAACCATTAGGTCCCATAATCGCATGTACTTCACCTGCCTTTATTTCCAGGTTAATTCCTTTTAAAATCTCTTTCCCTTCAACACTTGCGCGTAAATTTTTTATTGATAACATTCTTATTAATTTGAAAATGAGTTAATTTGAAAATTTGAAAATTTCCAATATGATTATTTTTGTTTTGACGTGATTATTATTTTATTAACTATTCTTGAAATACTATTTAACTGATCAATTAAACTACCTGAATTTGGATAATTCTCTGAAAATTTACATAAATCCAACCAATAAAACGTCTCTTCTATTTCTTTTGCCTATATTTTAAACTTATGAATAAAATCTGCTTTACTTTCTGCATTTTGTGCTTCTCTTATATTTGCGCCAACCGAAGTTCCTGATTTTAATAACTGATTTGCAATGACAAACTTTTTATTACTCTGTAAATTCTCACAGTATTTAATAATATCAAGAGCAAACTGAAAGGTTAAAGTTATAATTACATTTTCTTTCTTCTCCATTTTCAAATCTTCAAATTAGCACATTTTCAAATTGATCTATCCTACAGACCCTTCTAATGAGATTTCCAGTAATTTTTGTGCTTCTACAGCAAATTCCATAGGGAGTTTATTCAAAACTTCTTTACTAAATCCATTTACGATAAGCGCAATTGCTTTTTCTGTGGGAATACCTCTTTGATTACAATAAAACACCTGATCTTCTCCAATTTTACTTGTAGTAGCCTCATGTTCTATTTTTGCAGAAGGGTTTTTAGACTCTATATATGGAAAAGTATGTGCACCACAACTATTACCCATCAGTAATGAATCACATTGTGAAAAGTTTCTGGCATTATCTGCTCTTGAACTAATCTGTACTAATCCTCTATAACTGTTTTGTGATCTACCTGCAGAAATACCTTTAGAAATAATAGTACTCTTTGTGTTTTTACCAAGATGAATCATTTTTGTACCTGTATCTGCCTGCTGGAAATTATTCGTAACTGCAATAGAATAAAATTCTCCTACAGAATTATCTCCTTTTAAAATACAGGAAGGGTATTTCCAGGTAACAGCTGATCCTGTTTCTACTTGTGTCCACGATATTTTGGCATTGTTCTCACACAATCCTCTTTTGGTTACAAAGTTAAAAACACCACCTTTACCTTCTTTATTTCCCGGATACCAGTTCTGAACGGTTGAATATTTGATCTCTGCACCATCCAGAGCTATCAGTTCTACTACGGCAGCATGTAACTGATTCTCGTCACGAGACGGAGCGGTACAACCTTCCAGATAACTTACATAACTACCTTCATCAGCAATTACCAGCGTTCTTTCAAACTGCCCGGTTCCTGCCTGATTAATACGGAAATAGGTAGAAAGTTCCATCGGACAACGAACTCCTTTCGGGATATAACAAAAAGATCCGTCTGAAAACACAGCAGAATTTAAGGCTGCATAGAAATTATCTTTCTGAGGAACGACTGTGCCTAAATACTTTTTAACTAACTCGGAATGTTCTCTGATCGCTTCAGAAATGGAACAGAAAATAATTCCTTTTTCTGCTAAAGTTTTTTTGAATGTAGTAGCAACTGAAACAGAATCCATTACAATATCAACGGCTACACCTGCTAACATTTTCTGTTCGTCAATAGAAATTCCCAACTTTTTAAAAGTATCCAGTAATTCAGGATCTACTTGGTCAAGGCTTTCATATTTTTGTTTTTTCAACGGTGCTGAATAATACGATATGGCCTGAAAATCCGGTTTTTGATAATGTACATTTGCCCATTCCGGTTCGATCATTTCTTTCCATGCACGAAAAGCCTCTATTCGCCATTCTGTCATCCATTCAGGCTCTTCTTTTTTCAAAGAAATAGCGCGAACAATATCTTCGTTTAATCCAATAGGAAAAGTTTCAGACTCTATATCTGTATAAAAACCATACTCATACTCCTTATTCTCGAGCTCTATTTTTAAATCGTCTTCCGTGTACTTACTCATTTTTTTATAATTTAAAAATTTAAAAATTGAACGATTAAATAATTCAAAAATTTAAATTCTATTATTTCTAGTCAAATATTTTATGAAATTTGAAAGATTCTAAGAAATCTCAATTATCAGACGTTATCCGATCTGAATTTCTATTTGCTTGCAAAAGTCTAATTCTTTTGATAAAATTAACATATTTCTGACTTCAGCACAACTCTCTTTCGGAATTTTTAAATATTTTAAAATATTTTCTATAACGAAAAACTTTCCCCGCATCCACAAGTTCTGTTAGCATTGGGATTATTAAAAATAAACCCTTTACCGTTCAATCCTCCTGAAAACTCTAAAACTGTTCCTGCCAGATATAGAAAACTCTTTTTCTCCACTGCAATCTTAATATTATTATCTTCAAAAAGCTTATCATCTTCATTCAGTGTTTTGTCGAATTTTAATTCATACGACAAACCTGAACATCCACCGCTTCTAACTCCTACTCTAACATAATCATTAGCAGCGTCAAAACCATCGTCTGTCATTAAGTCGATAATTTTCTTTTTTGCTGTATCAGATACTTTTATCATAGCCTTTAAATTGATTTTGTCTAAATTAATACGCAAAGATACCACATTTATAATTTTCTACTACACCTACTAACATTTTTATAACTTATGCTATGATAATTATCATCTATTATTCGTGTATAAAAAATTATGTACCCGGTATTTAGTGTTCAGTGTTCAGTATTCAGTAATCAGTAATCAGTATTCAGTAATCAGTAATCAGTAATCAGTAATCAGTAATCAGTATTCAGTATTCAGTATTCAGTGTTCAGTGTTCAGTATTCAGTATTCAGTATTCAGTGTTCAGTATTCAGTAATCAGTATTCAGTGTTTGGTGTTTGGTGTTCGGTAATCAATATCAACTATCTGTTCTTTTCTTTTCTTTCGTTTAAGGTTTAAAGTTCGCGAAGCTGTTAATAACATTTTACTTTTTACAAATAACATATCACAAAAACCACCAACTGCCTTAATACTTAAATATTTATTAAATAACCTCATCTTCCGCATGATATATTGGTAGTTATTATTTTTATGAGTAATTTGCGCAGCTATTTATTCTCTACAAAATCAATTCAGATAAAATGAAAATATATCCTATAGAAAGTGGTTATTTCAAATTGGATGGTGGTGCTATGTTTGGCGTAGTTCCGAAAGTAATCTGGAACAAAACAAATCCCGCAGATGAAAATAATATGATCGATCTGGCAACACGTTGTATGTTGATTGAAAAAGAAAATCGACTAATACTGATCGACACGGGAATGGGAAACAAACAATCTGATAAATTTTTCGGTTACTATTACATGTGGGGAGGACACACCTTAGATAAATCTCTTGCTAAATACGGATTTCACCGAGACGATATTACAGATGTTTTTATGACACATCTGCATTTTGATCACTGTGGCGGAAGTATACAATGGAATAAGGATAAAACCGGTTATGAACCTGCTTTTAAAAACGCACACTTCTGGACCAATAAAAATCACTGGGAATGGGCTGTGAATCCTAATGCAAGGGAAAAAGCTTCTTTTTTAAAAGAAAATCTTTTACCTATGGAGGAAAGTGGGCAACTAAAATTTATCGGTAATTCATCTACAGATTATCTGGAAAAATCAGAGCTGGATTTCGGAATCTTCTTTGCTGATGGACATACGGAAAAGCAAATGCTTCCGCATATTCAATACAAAGATAAAACCATCGTTTATGTAGCAGATCTGCTCCCTACTGTGGGACATATTCCTCTTCCTTATGTTATGGGATATGACACCAGACCTTTACTGACAATGGATGAAAAAGCAAAATTTCTTTCTGCTGCTGCAAACAACAACTATTATCTATTCCTTGAACATGATGCTCATAATGAAATTATAACACTGGAGAATACTGAAAAGGGAGTTCGGTTAAAAGAACGTTTTAGCTGTGATGAAATTTTCGGATAAAATAAAGATTTAAAAAAAATATTCAGAATTTAAATTCAAAAAAATGAAATTAATAAAACCGATTTACTTATCCGCAATTTTAGCTTTAGCTATTACAGGATGTAATACAACAAAAAATACTATTGCATATACTCCTGTTGAAAATGCAGACAATGTTCCTTTAAAAACAGAAAAAATCAGTGATGTTCAGTTAAAACGATGGAGTCATCTGGATCTAATAAAGGATACCATTCCGGGAATGAGTATTGACCGTGCTTATAAAGAACTTCTTAAAAACAAAAAAGGAGTAAAAGTAATTGTAGGTATTGTTGATTCTGGGGTAGATATTGAACATGAAGACCTGAAAGATAAGATATGGACCAACACAAAAGAGATTCCGGGAAACGGAATTGATGATGATAATAATGGCTATATTGATGATGTTCACGGTTGGAATTTTCTGGGAGATGTTGAAAATGAAAATCTTGAACTGGTAAGAATCCTTAAAAAAGGAGATGACGGATCAGATTTATATAAAAGAGCAAAAGAAGAATATGATAAAAAATTAGCTGAAGCCATGGGCAATAAACAGCAGGTGGATTTTATCATTAATGCAGATAAAGAGATTAAAGAACACTTAAAAAAAGACAATTACAACCTACAGGATGTTCTTACCATCAACACAAAAAATATTGCTTTAATGCAATATAAAATGATGATGACACAGGTGTTAAGCAAAACATCAAAAGAGGATTTCGATAAAGAAATCAAAGGATTTAAAGAATATGTTTATGATCAGTTAAACTACAATTTAAATCTAGAATTTGACGGAAGAAAGCTGTTAGGAGATAATCCTGATGATATTACAGATAATAAACACGGTAACAATATTGTTTGGGGTCCCAGTAAAGAAGGAGCTAAACACGGTACGCATGTATCCGGTATTATAGCACAAATCCGCAATAATACTTTGGGTGGTGATGGTGTAGCGAACAATGTGGAAATAATGGCTGTTAGAGCTGTTCCTAATGGTGATGAATATGATAAAGATATTGCTTTAGGCCTTCGTTATGCTGTAGATAACGGAGCAAAAGTAATCAATACCAGTTTTGGGAAATACTTTTCTACTCACAAAAACTGGGTGGATGATGCTATTAAGTATGCAGCTGAAAAAGATGTTCTGATCGTAAATGCTGCCGGTAATGATTCTTATGATCTGGATACTGTAAAAATATATCCTAATGATACAGATGATAACGGAAAAGAGATCTCAAACAATTTCTTAACTGTTGGCGCACTGAACTATGAATACGGAACGGAATTAGTCGCCAATTTCTCAAACTACGGAAAACGTGAAGTGGATGTTTTTGCTCCGGGTGTAAAGATCTATGCAACAACTCCTGATAATACTTATGAATATTTACAAGGAACATCAATGGCTTCTCCTAATGTTGCCGGCGTTGCTGCTCTGATCCGCTCCTACTATCCTTCTCTTTCTGCTGCTGAAGTAAAACATATTATTATGGACTCCGGTTTAAAGATCAACAGATCTGTAATTCTGGGAGGTGATGCGTCTGATAAGCGTATGTTCTCAGAGATTTCAAAAACAGGAACAATTGTAAATGCCTATAATGCTCTAATCATGGCTGATAAACTAGCAAATACTAAATCAACCAAAAAATAACCACACAAATTTTATTTTCCGGGAAGGGCTTAGCCCTTCCTTTTTTTATTATATACAAACCATGAAAAAAACCTTATTGCTTTCTTTAATTGCAGGAATCACTCTTTCTGTACAAGGACAGAATAATAACAGCAGACCTTTTTACTGGCAACAGCATGTTGACTATAAAATGGAAGTAACGATGGATGCCAAAAATTATCAATATAAAGGCAAACAGGAATTAGTTTACACTAACAATTCGCCTGATACTTTAAAAAAGGTATTCTATCATTTATATTCTAATGCTTTTCAGCCGGGAAGCGAAATGGATATCCGACTGAAAACAATTGCTGATCCGGATAAAAGAATGGTAAAAACGATTACAGTAGATGGAAAAGAGATAAAAGAAAGCAGAATCAGTACCTTAAAACCGAATGAAATCGGATATTTAAAAATAACCAACTTTAAACAGGATGGTGCTGTTGCTGTAACTAAAGTAACCGGAACAATACTAGAAGTAAGTCTGGCAAAACCTATTTTACCCGGATCAAAAACTACTTTTACACTGGATTTTGACGGACAGGTTCCTTTACAAATTCGTCGTTCCGGTAGAAACAGTGAGGAAGGAATTGCTTTATCTATGACCCAATGGTATCCGAAACTGGCAGAATATGATTTTGAAGGATGGCATGCTGACCCGTATATGGGTAGAGAATTCCATGGTGTCTGGGGGAGTTTTGATGTAAAAATTACTATCGATAAAGATTATATTCTTGGTGGATCAGGTTACCTGGAAAACAAAAATGAAATCGGTTACGGTTATCAGGATTCCGGCATTACTGTAAAACGCAATAGTAAAACTAAAACTTTAACGTGGCACTTTAAAGCTCCTATGGTTCATGACTTTACATGGGCAGCAGACAAAGACTATATTCATGATATTGTAAAAGGTCCAAACGATGTAGACCTTCATTTTTTATATAAAAATGACCCTTCTATTACAGAAAACTGGAAAAAACTGGAACCAAAGGCAGCTGAGCTAATGCAGTTTTTTAACACAACTATAGGTCCGTATCCCTACAAACAATATTCAATAATTCAAGGTGGTGATGGTGGAATGGAATATGCAATGTGCACACTAATCACCGGGAAAAGAAGTGTAAACAGTTTAATTGGTGTTACAGCACATGAAATGGCACATTCCTGGTTTCAACATATTTTAGCTACTAATGAATCTAAACATGAATGGATGGATGAAGGTTTTACTTCTTTTATTTCTGATCTCGCCATGACACAGGTTGTAGGGGGTAAAGAGAATGAAAACCCTTTTGAAAGTGCTTATAATAACTATCTCCACATGGTAGCAACAGGAAAAGAACAACCTCAGACCACTCATGGAGATCGTTATGACACTAATCTTAATTATGGTATTACTGCATATAGTAAAGGAGCTATTTTCCTGACACAACTGGGATATGTTATCGGAACAGATAAAATGATGGAAACTTTAAAAAGATATTACCATGATTATAAGTTTACGCACCCCACTCCTAATGATTTTAAAAGAACTGCCGAAAAAGTTTCTGGTGCAGAGCTGGACTGGTATTTAACGGACTGGACGCAGACAACAAATACTATCGATTATGGAATTAAGGAAGTAAAAGAAAATGGCAATAAAACGGATATCACTTTAGAGAGAATCGGAAGGATGCCAATGCCTATAGATATTCTGATAGTATATCAGGATGGAACTCAGGAAACTTTTTATATTCCATTGCGAATGATGCGGGCTATTAAAGAAAACCCATATCCTTCTGTAAAAAGAACGGTATTAAATAACTGGGCATGGGCTATACCAACTTATGAATTCAGTATTGATAAAAAGAAAAAAGATATTAAAGTGATTCTTATTGATCCGTCAGAATTAATGGCTGATGTAAATAAACAAAATAACTTTTACGAAGCGAAATAATCTTTAGAATTGAGTATTGAAAAACTATAATCCTTAAGGTAATCCAAAACATCCAGACCAAACGGTAGAGATGTACAACTAACCGTTAGATTACTTACTTAATAATTCCAAATAAAAAACCCTGTTTTCGTCAAATCGGAAAACAGGGTTTTTAAATTTAGAAACGTATATGTTATTTGATAAAACCAAATTTGTCTACAAACATATTACCAATAAGTGGTAGTGGTTTCATTTCTTCTTTTGAAGCTGTTATTGCTCCTACAATCATCAGTATTAAACCAATAACGCCAACTGCCATAGTTACAAAACCTAAAATCATAGCGATTTCTGCCGGTAATAAATTTGCAATAATAGTTACTACTAGATTAATACAAAATACAGTAACAAAAAGACCAAAAGCTTGTTTCAAATGATATTTTACTAATGGGTCTCTTGGTGTTTGTGAATTAGAACTGAAAAAAGAAACTAACCATCCAATAAACGTGATATAAGCTACAGTTGCTAGAGTTTTGTTATTCATTTTTTTAAATTTAAAATTTTATAATTAGAAAGTTACAAACATATTGAAAACAATTAATAAAACAAAATGTTAAAACCATTCATTATCAAAATATTAAATATTTTTAAAAACCGTTTTCTTATAAAACATGTCTTTTCTTAACATACTGACAGGTCAAAAAAAGTCACAAATTCTATTTAAGTTCGTAACTTTGTCAATCAATACGTTTTCAATGAATTTTACTTATCCAAAAAAAGAAAAACTAAAAAGAAAAACAACGATAGAATCACTGTTTAGTGAAGGAAAATCCGTTGGAAAGTATCCTTTACGTCTTGTTTTTACCCCTTTACCGGATTCTGAAAAAGAAAAAATAAAAATCGGGGTTTCCGTTTCTAAAAAATATTTTAAAAAAGCGGTTGACAGAAATTATTTTAAAAGAGTTCTTCGCGAAACCTACAGGTTAAATAAACATCTGTTAACAGATCATCTTCTTCAGCCTCATGCTTTTATGTTTTTCTACCAGAGCAAAGACCGATTAACATATGAAGAGATTAATATCAAAACAATACAGTTGTTTGAAAAATTTATTGATCAATACTGTACTTCTCCTGAAAATACTACTGAATAAATCTCAAAATATTATAAACTTAAGATAACTCTCACGCAATATAATAAAACAGAATTTGTACCTTAATATCTTCAATAAACCACTACTAGTATTAATAATTTTGATATTTTTATAAACAATCTAAGAAATAATTTTTCATACTGAATTCATTATGAGTAAAAAACAGTTTAAACTAACGGTTAACGAAATCAAAGAAATAATAGAATGGCAGGGACCGGAAGGTTGTTTTGCAACGGACAGAATAACGGTTGATGGTTGCAAAGTAGGTTATATGTATCGTGAAGGAATAGAAGACAGTGATTTCGCTGATAGTGGATGGCGTTTTTTTCAGGGGGAGGAAGAAGATGATTATGTGAATAATGAAGCTAATCTTGAAATATATCGACTAAATACAATTTGTAACTATGACCCTGATATTATTCCTTTTCTGAAAGCTCCTTATGGAACAGCATATTTCAGAGATGAGAATGGAGTATTTCAGGAAGAAGAATTAATGGATGAAGAAGAAATTTAAAAGAAAAAAAGCGTAAATCTATGTATACATTTTTCAAAAAAAGATATGTGATTCCGGTTATTGCTACCGGACTTCTGTTTATTGGTACCAGTTTTAAAAATGACTTTTTTGAAATTGCAAAACAGGTAGAGATATTCACTACATTATTCAAAACGATCAATATGAATTATGTAGATGAAACCAATCCGGGGGAACTAATGGATAAAGCTATCAAAAACATGTTGATTGAACTGGATCCTTATACGGTTTATTTTAACGAACAGGACGTTGTTAAATTTAAAATCAATAATACGGGGGAATATACCGGAATCGGGGCTCTGATCAGTCGCAAGGAAGGAAAACTCATCATTACAGAACCTTATAAAAACTATCCGGCAGATAAAGCGGGATTAAAGGCAGGGGATGAAATCATTCAAATCGGAGACATTAACCTTATCGATTTTAAAGAAGATACTTCTCAATTACTGAAAGGAGCTAAAAACACGAAAATAGATATTAAATACAAACGCCAGGGTAAGATCAGTTCTACACAACTGGTCCTTGATGAAGTAGAGGTAAAAGCGGTACCCTTCTTTACTAAGATTGATGATAAAACCGGTTATATTGTTCTGACACAGTTTAATAGTAAAGCCTCTTTGGAAACCAGAAAGGCAATAGAACAGTTAAAACAGGAGGGTGTGGAAAAAATCATCCTGGATCTTAGAGGAAACCCGGGAGGCCTTCTTTCTGAAGCTGTAAATATCTGTAATTTGTTTGTTCCTAAAAATGAGATAATTGTAACTACTAAATCAAATATTGAAAAATATAACAGTGTTTACAAAACCTCTAAAGAACCACTTGATACAGAAATCCCATTAGCTATATTAGTAAACGGACGCAGTGCTTCAGCATCTGAGATTGTAGCAGGAGCTTTACAGGATTTAGACCGAGCGGTTGTAATAGGGAGCAGAAGTTTTGGTAAAGGATTAGTTCAGAGACCTATTGACCTAACCTATGGAACGCAGGTAAAGGTTACTATTTCCCGCTATTATACGCCTTCTGGAAGATGTATCCAGGCTCTGGATTATTCACATAAGGACAAAGATGGTAAAGCAATGAGAACAGAGGAAAAAAACTACGCTGTTTTTAAAACCCGAAAAGGAAGGGCTGTTTTTGATGGTGGGGGTGTACAACCGGATATTGAACTGAATGAATCAAAATTAAGTACGATCACAGAGGCTCTGCTTAAGAATGATGGTATTTTTAATTATGTAACAGACTATTATTATAAACATCCTTCTTTAGGAGACAAGATACCTGTACTTACAGATGCGGATTATAACGATTTTAAGTTGTTTTTAAAGAAGGAAAACTTCTCTTTCGACACAGAGACTGAGAAAGCACTGAAAAAGACTCTGGAGGTCGCTAAAAAAGAAAAAATAGAGGGTTCTATTACCGTTCAATATGAGCAGTTACTTACGGCACTTCAAAAAGGGGAAGAAAATGAACTGAATAAAAACAAAGAAGAAATAAAAAATCTGATTGTTGATGAGATCATCAAAAGATACCGGTATAAAGAAGGTCTGTACCAATACTACACACAAAATAATTCAGAAATAAAAAAGGCGACTACTGTTTTAAATAACCTGTCACAATATGACGCTATACTGAAAAAATAATGTTTAAGTTTTTAAAAATAATACCCTTATTAGTTTGTGGAACTATTTATTCACAAGAAGAAATCAACAAATCAGTCTATTTTGAATTTGATAAATATGATCTGGATAAAGATCAGGCTGATTCTATTATTAATATAATACAATCTATTGATTCTACTCAGATAGAAACTATTGATATCTTTGGCTACTGTGATGATATTGGTAATGATGAATACAATTATACTCTATCAAACAACAGAGCAAATACAATCAAAGAAAAATTAATTGCTAATGGTGTTAAAAATAAAATTGCAATAACTATTGAGGGAAAAGGCCGGGTTCTAATCGAAAAAGACACTGTCAATAATCTGGCTGAAGTCCGCTCAAGAAATCGAAGAGTAGATATTATTATAAGCCTTGAGCCGTTAAAAAAAGAAAAACCGGATATTATCCCCGGGCTTTATACTAAGATAGGAAACAACCACATTGTGGGAGACAGAATTCTTCTGGAAAATCTCTTTTTTGAAAGAGGTAGCAGTAAACTTAACGTAAAGGCCAGGAATGAACTGGATAAAATTGCAAGAACATTGCAAAAACATAAAAACATTCAGTTTGAAATTCAGGGTCATGTTTGCTGTACTCCTGCTTTTCAAAAAGAAGCCATAGATAAAGACACCAAAAAAAGAGAACTTTCTAAAAACAGGGCAGAAACAGTTTATAAATATCTGGTACTTAAAAAAATTGCAAAAACAAGAATGAAATTCAAAGGATACGGCACCTCTGCTCCTTTAAAAAGAGGAAGTGAATATGATCGCAGGGTAGAATTTCTTATCACAAAAACCTGACAGTGTGAAATGTAAAATGTTTTTTGTGAAATATAAAATGTGAAAAGTGAGATGTAAAAAGTTAGCAGAGCTACTAATTACATCTCACTTTTCACATTTTACTTTTTTTACATTATGGAAGAGCTGTTGCCATACAAGGACAATCACTTATTCCCTGGAACAGGTCAAGTCCCAGAGTGACCATATGTGTTCCTGAGTTATAGCCCATAATACTATTAGTGGTCACCTGATATGAGTAAGCAAAAT
Organism: Flavobacterium sp. AK-301; assembly: GCF_058310215.1. Taxonomy (NCBI): domain Bacteria; kingdom Pseudomonadati; phylum Bacteroidota; class Flavobacteriia; order Flavobacteriales; family Flavobacteriaceae; genus Flavobacterium; species Flavobacterium sp. AK-301. The sequence goes on along the minus strand of NZ_JBZEES010000008.1, from coordinate 34,428 downwards.
AGAAATTTGACTTCTTCAGTCCTGCCATCGGTCCGATAGTTAAAGGCTTTAACATCTGATCGTTTAAAAAACGATAGGTGATTCCTGCCCAGAAATAATCTTCATGTTGCAAAAAACGGAACTTTAAATTCAAATCTGTACTTGAACGTCCGTCACTTTCATAATACTGAAAGAATGCGGAAGGCTCTATTTCAAAATCACTTAATCGGTCTTCTTTCCATACATAACCGGTATAAAGCTGATAGGTTCTTAATGCAATTGGTTCAATCCCGGTAAAATCATCTACGTTTTTATTCAGAATATTGGCAATACTAAAATTGACATAGAAACTCTTCTCTCTGTACAGCATACCTACATCAAAGTTATGATTCGTAATCGCACGATTATCGTATACTCCCGGATCAGGAATATTAGGATCAAATTTATCAATATCAATTTTAAACTGATTGAAATTATACGACAATCCGAAAGACAGATATCTCTCTGCATATTTATCTAATATAAGATGATGTGCAAAGGCTATTTTACCTCCTTGTTGTTTTGTATATCCGTTTTTATCATTGTACAGAAACAATCCCAGACCGGAACGATTAGCAACTCTGAAATCTGCTGCTAACGACTGATTACTTGGAGCATCTTTAATTCCTACCCATTGTGTTAATCCGTTTATTCTGATTTTTGCATTATCACCGATACCGGCGTAAGTCGCTGCTATGCTAAACGGGTTATCTGCCAGATATTGCGTCTGGGCGGGAATCGTTAATTCCTGTGAATATAGGTTCGTTATAAAGCCAACTGCTACTACAATATATATTATTAATTTTCTCATCATTATTTTTTTATAAAAACATATCAATTTACCCGAAGAAAACGGTATCCGATCAGCTATTGTCAATAGCTGATCGGATCCTCTCTTATCTATCTATAAAGAGTGAAATTTCCAACAAATTCTCTACTGTCCTCATCTCCGTTTAGCTTAATTACATACCAGTAATCTCCTGCGGGTAATGAAGTACCTTTATATTTTCCGTACCATGATTCTCCTCGTTTTAACGTTTCCATTTCTCTTCCTTGACGGTCAAAAATATAGGTCTTGATATTAGGGAAATCATCAATGTTTTTTGGTGTCCAGGTATCATTATGTCCGTCATCATTCGGTGTAAAGAAATTTGGTACCTCTATATCCAGAAACTCCATATATATCTCTCTTGTTACCTGACAACCACCTTCATCAACTAAGGTAACGGTATGAATACCTGTGGTTTTTACTTTATATGCATTACGACTTCCATGATCCTGATTATTAAAATAATGACGATATGCTCCTGTTCCACCACTTCCTTTTGCTATTATTTCATTTAGTCCACCTACTGAAAGGGCCAGATCTAACGGGGCTATAGTAACAATCTCAAACGGAATCGTTTCTTTGATACAGCCACTGTCATGTAACACTTCTACTTTATGTATTCCGGTTCTCAGATTAGTAAAGGTATTCGATTCTTGTGCAGTGCCTCCGTCAAGAGAATATAAGACTCCATTTTCTGCTTCAGCATTCACATGTATTGTTACCTGATTTCCTCTTATGTTCTGCTGATCGCAATTGTAGGCAATTTCTGCCGTAGGATTAATATTAATCGCTATTGGCATCTCTACACGTTCAGAAACAATACATCCATTGTAATCTTTTACATAGATCGTATACGTCGCACCACCTGCCAAATTCTCAAACAGAACACGATTCGGAACAAAATCTGCTTCTTTATCAGAGTTGATACTCGTAGAATAAGGAGCCGTTCCATTTTTAATCTTAACCTCAATTATACCGTCTTCATCTCCGTAACAAAGTTCAATTTCTTTGTTCACTGTTATTTCGATTTTTGGTATTTCTGTTACGGTAACCGGAATTTCTACAACACAGCCTATTTCATCTTCTACATAAACAGTATAAGAACCTGCTGGTAATTTTTCAAATTTCGGTGCCAATTGGAATACATCCGGATTAGTTGAAATTGCATATTGCAATATTCCTGTACCACCCGTTGCGGTTATATCAATAATTCCTGTTGACTGACCTCCACAAAGTATTAAACTAGGTTTGGCAGTAGCAACGATCGGCTGATTATTTGTTATGAATTCCTTTATTGTTTGAATACAACCGTTAGTATGCTTCATCCAGATAGTATGTTCTCCATTCGTAATTCCGGTAAAAGTATTACTGGACTGATACACTGTTCCATCCATTGAATAAGTAACATCAGCAGGATCAAGCTCCGGATTTATCGTTACCACCACTGTATTAGTCGGTACATTATTATCACATACCGGTTTTAATTTATAACTTCCCTGAAAGTCTACCGGTTTATCTAAAAAGAAATACGCATCAGTAAAGCAACCATTGTCATCTTTTATATAAATAGAATATCCTTTACCTCCTTCTAAATTTTCAAATTCAAACCTGCCTTCGGTATAAGTACCTTTTATATCATCTAAACTGGTAAAATATGGTGCGGTTCCTCCTGTTGGAGTTACTATTATACTTCCTTTACCATCTCCTTTACATAACTCTTGGGTTGTGATACCGCTTACTTTTAATTCCTCCGGCTGCGTAATTTCAATAGGTAAGTCTACATAACATCCGGTATTATTATCCTGAACCTTTATTATATAAGAACCTGCACCTAAATTCTCATAAGTACTTTTTGAACTTAATTTCATAGGCTCAGTTGATGTGGCAAGCGATATACCATATTGATATTCTCCCGAACCTCCGGTAACTGAAAGACTGATTTTTCCATCTGCTTTTTCAAAACAGCTTACTTCTCCTTTAGTTGGTATCACAACAAGAGGAATAGGTTCTTCTAATATAAACTCTTTAGAAATTGCTTCACAGTCTATACTGAGTACTTTTACGTAATAAGTGCCTGCTCCAAGACCACTGAAAACACCTGATTCTCGCGGACCAATTTCATCTCCTGTTACTGTATTTACTAATGTATACCAATAATCTAGTAAACCTCCTGTTGCTGTTGCTATTATTTCGGCATTTTTGCTATCTCTATTACAGCCCACAAACTTACCTGACAGATTTAAATCTATTGTTAACTCCGGAATTGGAGCTATATCGACTGTATTGGTCAGTACTGCCTTACAACCGACGATATCTCTTACATAATATTTATAAGAACCTGCCTGTACCTCTATTCCGGTGGTAAGCGGGTAAAAATTCGTTCCGTCTGTACTATACTCATATGATCCGGTTCCTCCTGCTACTGTCATTTCCAGTACAGCTCCTTTTTTACAGGTAAGTGTTTTTCCAATAGACAAAGTAGCAGTAACAGGATTCGGTTGTTTAATTTCAACAGTAGTGGTTTCTCCTTTACAGTTCCATCCGTCATAAATCGTTACATAATATATACCGGCTCCTAAATCTGAAAATTTATTACTTAACTGAGATCCTGATGTTGTACCATTCTCATAATGTAAAACATAGGTGTAAATTCCTTGTCCGCCTGCAGCAGCTACTGTAATCGTAGCATCTCTGTCTTCAAAACAAGATAATAAATCTTTATCGGCAACAATAGTTCCTGTTATCGGCACAGGTTCCTTTAATATAACCTCCTCTAGTACTTCACAACCATTACGATCTTTTACAGTAATTTGATACTCTCCCGGAGATAAATTTCTAAATATTGATTTTCCTGAAAAGGCTTCAACTATACTATTAGTCGATTTATTAAACAGCTGATACTGATATTCTTCCCAACCTCCTTTTGCTACTACCGTGATCTCTCCTTTGTTAAGATCACAAGTCACAGAGGCCGTTTCTTTTGCGCTTAATGCCAGAGCAAATTTCGGTTCAAAAACTTCGAAATCGATAGTTTTTTCACAACTAGGGAAATCCTGCTCTTTCACTTTAAGAGTATATTTTCCGGCTCCTAAATTAACAATCTCATCCACTTGTCCGGTCGTATACGTACCTTTTTTAACGGAAATATTGTTAACCGATATACTCCACTTAAACGATCCTGAATAATCAATACTCTTCATTGAAAAGGAAACTGTACCTGTTTCCGTCCCTTTACAAACTACATCATTTAATTTTTTAACGGTTGGAACCGGATCATTTGGTTTTATTACAGTATGAGACGTACGAATTACACAACCAGTGGTTTTATCCCGTATTGCATAAAAATAAGAACCAGGTTGCAGATCTGTAAAAATAAACGCCCCATCCCAACTTACTCCGTCATCTTTACTGTATTGAAAAGCATATGGATCTGCCGGAGTGACGTCACTCTCTGAGGTCATTACTACAATCTTAATATCTTCTCCTGTATTAACACAGCTTATTTTATCCATTATCTTTGGTGTAGCGCTGACTAATTTATAAAAAGGCGCAATATCTACGGATCTTTCTTTTGATGCTTTACAGCCATTAGTATCAGATAGATTTATTGTATAAGTACCTCCTGCAGTATTGATAATGTTCCAGCGTACTTCTGATGTAGGTTGTATTGTATTATCATCAATAGAAGCTATAACCTCTCCTAAGGCATTTTTTAATTCAAAATTATACTTGCCGTTTCCGCCTGTTACTTTTGAAGGATCAATCGTGATAACAGCGTTGTTCATAGTATTACCTGTAGTACAACCAAACTGTTTTACAACCGGATCTCCGATTACAATAATATCAGGCTGACGTATGGTAAGAGTATTTTTAGCCTCACAACCTCTTTCTGAAATCACTTTAATAAAATACTTCCCTGCAGGTAAATCCTTAAAGATATTAGAACCCTGAAGAGGACCGTAATTAATACTGTATTGATATGGAATATTGATATTCGTTGCATCCAGATTAACAGTAATTGTACCGTCTTTTCCACCATAACAAGTAACATGAGTTGGTTCAGCTTTAAAAACTACCGGACTCGGCTTGTCTAATGTTATTGAGAAATCTTTAGTACAAAGCGTCTCAGCATCTTTGGCACGAATAATATAGTCTCCATGCTCTAATCCGATAAATACGGATGAAGATTGTGACGAATGTATTTCGGTTCCTGCTTTATTTAATAAACTATAAGTATATTTTCCGGAACCTCCTGAAGCGGTTGCCTTAACCTCTCCGTTAGGAGTAGCAAAAATATCACACATCGGTTGTTTCACAACGATTGCAGTCAGACCCAGTGGTTTTAATATCGTGATTGAATCTGTTAATGTACAACTGTTACCATCTTTAATGATAATAGTATGAACTCCTGAAGTTAAACCAGTATAGTGAAAAACACCTTTTTGTGAAACAAATGGACTTCCATCCAGACTATAGGTATACGGTCCTACTCCTGTTTCTCCTGTAGGAATAGAGTGTCTGTTTACCTTAATACTAAATTTACCTTCTGCTGCACAAGCATCATCAATTGTTAAATCAAATTCAGGTGTCTGATCTTTTGGTAAAGTGATTTGAACCCCACTTATACAGCCATTATCATCTTTAGCATAAACAATATAATTACCTGCTGCACTGAAAAGAACAGAGTTTTCAAACCAATCTGTATCTGTCGGAGGATCAATAGTTGTTCCTCCTGTATACGGCTTAATAGAATATTTGTATTTACCTGCTCCGCCTGTTGCTATTACTGTGATTTGTCCGTCTGTTTTACAATTTGCGTTTTTAGTAACCTTTGCTGTTACGCCTAGCAAATTAGTTGCCTCTGTAATTTTAAAGACACCGGAAACTTGGGTACAACTATTCGTTTCTCCTACTTTCTCTGTAAATAAAATAAAATAATCTCCCGGAAGTAAATCCCCCAAATCATCTACTGTAACAGAGTTTACTCCTGCTACACTTTTATTTCCACGTACCGTATTTCCATCTTTTCCTATTGTCGGCTTATTATTTGATACGGAATAAACTACATAATCTACAGAATCAGCACCTGATTTATACCCCTCAATAGTGAAACTCACTTTTCCGTCTTCTGCTCCTTTACAGGTAACATTTTTAGAAGTAATTACAGAGGTCAGAGTCGATAACGTAGGAATAGGCTTATCTGATCTTTCATAATAAGCACATTTTGTTGATACGTCATATATGATAAAAGTATACGTAACACCCGGAATAAGATCATTAAACGTTATAGACTTTCCGTCTGCACTATCTGCCGGCTTATAATCGGGATGCCCCAGATAATAATCTGGAATACCTTTATAATGAATGGCAAAATAGAAGGGTCCACGACCTAATAATTCTCCACCAGCAGTAACTGTTGCTCCACCTGACAAAGTACAATCTGCCGCCACCGGCTGCACTTTAATTTCCAAATGATTCGGTGGTGAAGCTATATCAATTTCATCTGATATTTTTGAACAACCATTCGCATCGATAACTTCAACTTTATAATATCCAAAATCAAGAACAGTAAAAGGATGATTTTCACCGGATGTTGGTCCGAACGACTGTTTCTCTCCGGAACTATCTGTCAGATAATACATATAAGGAGCCGTTCCTCCCTTAACGTTGATGACTTTAATTTCACCCGGTTCTGTTCCATTATCTCCACATGTGATATTCTTTTCGTCATGGCCGAATGTAACTGCATCTTTTTGATCTATTTTTACCATCGCCCCTACTGAAGTAGAACAGCCCTTATGGTCAATAGCGAATACTATGTAATCCCCGGCAGGTAAGCCTGTCGTCTGAGTGCCATAATCACCTCCTCCTGGACCTACTTTAACAACTCTAATAGCATAAGGAGCCGTTCCTCCTGTAATGTCTACATTAATCTCTCCGGTTTCTGAACCGTGACAATTAATAATTGGTCCTTGGGTTGGTGTTACAACAAGAGGCACTAATGGCTCGACCACCACTTCAACTGTTGTAGATTCACAACCTTTGCCTTCTTTATCTTTAAAAGAGTCTATAACTTTAAAAGTATAGCTTCCCGGTTCTGCTGTTTTATAATCTATTGTTACTCCTGTCAGTTCAACTAAGGAACCTATAGGCGCTCCGTCTTTATAAATCTGATAGTAAAAAGGAGCAACACCTCCTTGTACTGTTAATTTTATATCTGCTCTGCGATCTGCTGAACAATCCAGATCTTTTTGTAATGTTGCTAAAGCAATTAATGATTCCGGAACAGACACCTCTATTTCTGTTTTACAATCCAACTGATCACGAATCGAAAATTTATGGATTCCCGGTGATCCGGAGAAACTAAACTTTGTTATTGTTTTCTGCCATACAGCACCTACTACACCTTCTTCTTTTATATTATAATAGAGATCATTTCCTATTACATAAGGTTTCCCTCCTGCTATATCAATAACAAAATCATAGGAAGAACAGTCCTGTGTCACAGTAGTAGTTATCGGTTCTAATTGTTCCAGATCAAATAAATAATCTGCCTGACATCCATTACCATCTGTTACAGTTGCTTTATATTCTCCTTTTATCGTCAGACCAATAAATTCAGGACTAGTCTGAGCCGGTAATTCAGTACCGTCAGGAAGTTTTAATTCATATTTATTGTTACTTGATCCACCTTCTGTTTTTAACTTTACAGTAACAACACCACAAGCAGTAAAAGTTTGTTTCTCTACTGAAAGTGTTAATTCTTCCGGCTTATTGATAGTTACCGGTACATGTCGTATTACTGGATCTGTCCTTTTTTGCACATATTTCATTGCCCAAGCCAGTGTATTAGCATAAAACACACTGTTATAAACATCCACACGATCCGTAGCGTTATTACCATAATTTGACTTAGCAATAGGAAATGAATTAGCATCATTTCTTGCGGGCCAAATTACATTACTCATGCCTCTTCTGTCTCCTGCTACAAAACCACCGTCTCCTATATAGAAATATCCAAATTTCTTATCCCTAAAAGCATTTACTTTTTTTGAATCGTTCTGAGCGGATGAATAGGCAACAATATCATCCGTTGGTAATCCGGTAAAATAAACGGTTGTACCATTATCTTCTCCCCAGTTTTTTTCTCTAATGTCTCCAAAAGGTCCATTTAAAACAGGATCTGTTATTGATGGTAACTTATAGAGAGATCCTCCGGAACCATATGCCCCAACAGAAATTCCGGTACCATATAAAGCATCATGCAATCTTTTTGAAGCATTCTTGTCTTCATTATAATAAATAACGACTCCTTGTTTATTCTTTATAAAATCTACTAAAACAGTAACGGTAGCATCATCTACATTATAAGGATATCCCATTACAATAATATCTATTTTATTATTGTCTATTAAAGTTTTAAGAGCTGTTCCTCTGGTCATTTTTCCATCTGTAATAGTAACTCCATCTGTATTCACATAATTACTTACAGGTCCAAAATTAAGAGCTGACTCTAATACTGCACGAGCAGTTTGAGGATTTGTGGAAGTTGCTATACCACTTGCTAATCCCGGCTGATATGCTCCAGCTCCAAGACCTAATACGTTCATACTTTTGTACATACATGGAATACTCGCACTTTTTACTAAAATGTCATATGTACCCTGTGCAAGATTGTCTACTGTAAATTGAGAATTATTATCTACAGAAGCAACAATCCAAGAAACGCCGCTATCCAGACTATATTGATAATCTGTAGAATTATTTACTTTTATGGTAGCGGTACCATTTGTATCATTGAAACACATAACATCTGTTTTACCAATTAGATCGGCTGTAAATGTTCTATCTTCAACAGTAACGGATGCTGCTATTCCTATATTAAAATCACAAACTTTTGGTATCTGATATACCTGAATATCATCTATTCCCAAATCATTTCCACTTGTTACGAATGAATTGGTTCTGATTCTTAATTTTAAAGTGTCATTTCCTTCCGGGTTTAAACCCATAGAAATTAAATTCCATTGTTGATTTTGTTTAATATCTCCGGAATCATAAGTTGCAATTACTCTATTATTAACAACCGACACTAATTCGACTGTAATATTAGGAGCGCTTCCTGATGCTCTGGCGTTTAATAAATTAATCCCCCATAATGAAACATTTATATTCTGAAAGGGTATAATGTCTTTAATAATTTTTTCATAAATAATATTACTATCCGGATGAGTTCCGGGTCTCCCAACATTAACAATTAACATTCTTCCATCTGGATTTCCAGTATGATCTGTTAAATCTTGAATCCAACCATCCTGAACAGGGCTGATTTTTTTTGTTATTGTATAATAGCCGTCATCTATGTATCTGCGATCTTTACTCTGATCCAGAAAGATATACCCTTTAATCTCATTTGGACGGGCAACATTTTCTCCTGTCCCATAATCATCCTGCAACAAAATACTTGGTGTAGGTTCTTTTTTCTCTTTATACTTTAGTACTATATCATATTGTCCCACAGGAACATTATTAAAAACATTGGAAGACTGTGGTCCTATTTCACTATTATTTTTTGTTTCTACTAAACTATAGCTATAATCATAATCCGGACCGGTAGTCTTAATAGTAATTTTAGCTTTACTATCACATTCATATTCAACTTCAGAACTAACCTTAGGAGCTACAGGCTGCGGATTTATTGTAATTTTCATTTCAAAAACACAATCGTTATCATCCTTAATACGTACCGGTAAATCTTTACCTACGGGCATATAGCCTTCCTTACTATCGGCATAAGGTTCTCCATTAAAACTATACCAATAAGATCCTGTTCCTCCAATAGCATTTGTCACTCTTACTTTTGCTCTATTTCCATTATTAGGATCACAAGCTATATCTTCGGCTATACCTACAGAGGCTTTAAGAGGAATAGCAACCTCTTTTATAATTATATTATGCTGTCCCAGATCGCATTCCACAGGAGAAATACCTGGTTCTGAAATTGGACTGTAACGTACATAAACAGTATAAGAACCTGCGGATAATCCTTCAAAAATCTCTTCATCCTGATAATCTGTTCCATTAATACTATAGCTCAATTTGTGTCCGTTAGAAATAATATCTTCTATTTCAATACTTCCTGTGTCACCATAACATTTTACATTATTTCCTTTTACGGTATAAGTAGGAAGAATCGCGGGTACAATTTCTGTTTCTGTTGTAATACGGCATCCGCCACTATCTTCAACAACAATAGTATAGATTCCGGGGGTTGTAACCGGAATGGTATTATGCATTAATTGCGGCCCGTCTTTATAATCTTGATCTTTAACATAATAGTAATAAGGAGGTATTCCGCCTGTAGTATTTATTCTGATATATCCATCCTGACAGGTTATAGGCATAACCGTTTTGGTTACAGCTAAAAGTTTAGGAGCGGTCAGTACTATTGTATTTGTAGCAACGCAGCCATCATCTGTCAAAACCTCAACTTTATAAGTTCCTGCATTCAGGTCGTCAAAAGTATAGTCATTACTTGCTACACCGCCTACCAATCCGGAAGTTTCGATCAGTTGTTCTTCCTGATAAAGGTTAAATTTATATTGTGGCTTCACATTATCAACCTGCACACGAATACTTCCTTTACCATCATAACAGGAAGGATTTGCAGGGAAAACATTTACTTTTATCTCCTGTTTTAAAATAAGAATATCCTCTGCCTTAAAAATACAGTTTGCTATTCCTGCCTCCTTCTGTTTTATGAAAACAGTATAATTACCTGAAGTAGTAATTGGGAAAATTGGACTTGGTCCATAAGGTCCCGCAATATTATTGAGACTAAACTCATATTCGGAAGTAGGGATACCTGTAATTTTAATCTCTCCTTTTGTATTACATACTATATCCGATTTAATAATAATCGGATCTAATAAATTTTTATAAACGTTAAAATAAAAACGTCTGAAACATCCTCCGGGATATGTAATTTCCAGTCGATATTGTCCTTCTTTTTTTACAGTAAAATTTGGTCCTGTTGCAAGACTAGTCCAAGTACAATTAGAATCTGTATTGGGACAATTCTGCTGTATCTGAGCAGTACAATTTTTACTGTTTTCATCTAATTTTTCCCATTTAATTGATTCTACGCCGGTTATATTCGTTTTAATAGTTTTTTCTGTCTTAGTACCACACAGAATAATTTCTGCCAACTTTTCATCATCATTAGGGCATGTTACCATCTGAGTAGCAAAAGGCTCTAATGGATTTACAGGTGAATTCTTAAAACGAACAACGGTAAATTTCTCTGTTAATCCTAAACAACCATGTGCTCCCTGTTCAGTAACAGTATACACTCCGGGAGTAGTTGCTGTATAAGTCGAATTTCTGCCTACTACTGTGCCTTTACTATCTGTCCAGGAATAAGAAGCATAATCTTTACCTGCTTCCAGAACAACTGTATCCTTACACAATACCACTTCCTTCTCAAAAACGCAACTTTTTAGTCCTACAATAGTATTGGTAGGAGCTTGTACTCCCAAACCACAGGCATCAAACCCGGGGAAACTTTTATCATCAGAAATAATGGTTGGATTCTCAATTCCTCGATACGAGGAAGCTGCCTGGTTCTGAATTTGGTAAGAACAGGCATCTCTCATACTGCCACAGTCAGCAACACTAATTCTAAATTTTATAGTATACTTAGCCCCTCCTTTTCTAACCAGTTTATTCTGCACTTTAAACGTCAACCGATGAGTCTCCGGAAAATAATCGGCCACAACCCCATTTGGCGCTTCAATATACACCGGTGAATCAAAATTAACATTAGCAGGTAACTTATCTTCTATAATGAAATCAGCAGCATCATCATTTCCTATATTTTGGAAAGTCAGTACATAATATATATCCTGATTAGGTACAACATCTCCTGACCCTATTGGCCTCATCGAACTATCCTCTACCGTTTTTTCTACAACTATTTTAGGTTCTACAATTTCAACATTAAAAGCACCGAAAAACATCTGATAAACATCTCCTGATGACGTAATTTTCAGGGTTGCTTTTGTTTCATTATTCCCTATCAAGGAGCTGGGTATATTCGTAATATCAGCATCATACCCTAATGTGTTTCTACTTGCTGGTTTTCTATCCAGATATTCTGTTCCTAATATTGAGATACGACTATTAAAAAAGTTATTACTAGGTTTCATATTATTGTATAATGCCGTATACGAATATTTATTACCCGCTTTAAAGAAAAGCTGATCTCCTGAATTTAGTAAGTCTCCTTCTAAAGCTGATGAAGCTAATTTTGCCTTTACTGTACCGTTAGGTATTGTTTTAAATCCGGAAAGCAAAACATCTGTTGCTTGATGTGAACCAGAAGCTCCTGCAAAACCATCAAATGAAGTAATATATTTACCGGGTAAATTAGGGTCTTCATATACAAAAAAGATAGTCCATCCTCCTGCTGCACCTCCAAATGGCAAATAACCCTGAGTGGCTCTTATATTTGCTACGGTATATTCTCCGGAAGCATTTTTTTCATTTATATATTTTGTAATATCTGCATAACAGGCATAAGGTGAATCCTCACCGAAATTTGTTGTTTTAAATCCATCATATAAAATCTCACCTGTTATATCTACATAATTACCTCCGGGAACTTTTAATTTTATCTGATTAAATGTATTCTCTCTTACATTATCTCCCGAAAATACCCATCTACCCCACGCATTCGTATTTCTGTATCCTTTGTTATACCTGTAGTTTGCAGCCCAGTATAAACCGGCATATACCATTTTATAACACTTATGATCAGACATTGATAAATTCGCACTACTAGAACTAAAAGTAGACGGATCATTATCAATATCAATATACCGCATATCTAAATTGTTATTATACTGTGCTTTCTGACCATTATAACCATTATTATAAGGAACATTGGGTGAAGTTGTAGCTGTATGTCTATTTAAGATACCATTAGCAATAATAGTCATATCTCCTTTTATCTTCTTATCAAACCTTGGTTTAAATTCTTTCGCTACCTGAGCTATTGTTGTAAAAGGAACTAACAGTAGTAAAATATAATATATTTTTTTTGTAATGTATAATTGTTTCATATAAATCAAACGAATTCTTTGTTTTAATAATTTATTTATCTTATAACTTTTCTATATAGTAGTCATCTATTTTTTAGTATCATAGTTTTTTTATTGTTATAATGATTTATCAATATGTAAAATCCATATAGGACCATCATAGGAATTATTCAATCTTGACTTATAAGCTTCTCTAATTTCACTTAATGTATCATATCTCTTTAAATAAGTATATTTCAAGTTAGTTTTTTGGTCTGTAAAATAAGCTGCGGTACTAAATCCATTTGCGTGTAACTGATCCATGAATCGATGTAAGTTTTCTTCTTCTTTATATACATTCACAATCAGATAATATCCGGCTTCTACTCCTGCAAGATTCTGTCTTAAAATTCTTTCTTCAGAGGATTTTTCACCTTTTGATTTCTGTCCTGCTATTTCCTTATTCATTTCATCTACGGATGCCGGAACGGGACCTGGTTTTGTTTCTGCACTAGCAATTTTCTCTGTTTCTGCTTTTGGCTCTTCTACTATCGCAGGTTCTTTCTTTACTTTTTCTTTTGGTGTTCTTTTCTGACGTGTTGTTCTTTCATTTGACGCTACATTTCTCTCTTCTGTATAGGGCTTAAATGAATAAGCAAAGACTATTTCATGTGTCGCTCCAAAATCGGATAATAATTTTTTTGATCCTTTTTCATAGGTATATCCCAATGATAAACGTTGTGACAAATGAAATCCTATACCATAAGACATTCCAAAAAAATCATCATATCCTGCTTGTACCCAGCCTGCCTTTGGCAAATCTAATATGGAACCGAGAGACCATGTGAAATCTTCATTTTCTTTTGATCTTCCTGTTGCTATCGCCGCTATTTTTCCGTTTTCAAACAAACCGGACCCACTTTCCAGTTTTTTAGTGTACATAATATGTCCTGCAAATTTTTTTCCTGAGAATTCTTTTAAAAAGATGCCTTTAGTAATATTATAATTTGCCAGATTTTCTGCGTATAATCCAATATCAAAACTACCTAATGTTAGGTTTACCCCCGGATGTAAAGCAACAAAGGAATCCTTTCCAACCTGTTGTATAGATGGATCCGGATCTCCTGCCACTGCTCTTCCTTCATCTATACCACTATTATAATATACAACATTAAACCCTAAGGTCAGACTGTTCTTCTCACTAAACTTAACATTATAGGCGTAGTTTCCTATGGCTCCAAAATTTGTAAAAATCCCAAGTTTCTGCTGATATAGTCCTAACCCAACTCCTGCTCTTTCACTTATTTTCCCTGAATAATTTATAAAATACGTTTTTGGGGAATCGTTAAACTGCATCCACTGATTACGATGATAAAAATTAATATAAGAACGGTCTTCTCCAACAAATGAAAATGTTGGATTCATTAAAAAACGATTAAACTTCAATGCATTCTGATATGGAATATCAAAAGGTACTGTTACACTTTCCTGAGCTTTCATTAATCCTGAGAGACAAAGAAATACTACAAATAAATATTTTTTCATCATATTACTTTAATATTGTTATTGAGCCTCGTTTTACTACTTTACCTTCTTTAACTATCTGATAATAGACCACTGGTCCATTAGAATAATCAAAACTTGTCTGAGGCCAATTATTTTGATACTCTTTTTGCTGAAAAAGAATTTTTCCTCCAGCACTTATAATTATAATTTCTACATTATTCTGATATGCATATTCATTTGGTAAATTCCAAGTGTCATTTATTCCGTCTCCGTTTGGACTAATAACATTCGGAATAACAACGCTCGTGTTTTCCACAAGAGTCACTCTAAATGTTTTTGTAACTTCACAATTTCCTATAGTTGCTACTAAAACATAGACGCCTCCTTCTCTAAGAGTAAGGTCTGATACTGTACTAAGAATCTTATCGTCTTTGTACCATGTATAATTTTGTGCTCCACTTGCAGAAATTATTTTAGATGATCCGTTTACTACTGTTATATTCTCCGGAGCATTAATGGTTACTTTGGATCCATCAAATGAAATAACTTCATAAGAATTAGAATATTGTACACATCCGGACGGAGTAGATACTTTAAGTTTGTAAATACCCGGAACACGTACTTCTAACGAATTTCCTGTTCCTAAAACATCCTGACTCCCTTCTTTATACCACTCATAAACAAGGGGTAAATTTCCATCATTACTATCACTAATAATAGTAACTATAGGGTTATTATCACACAGCATTTCATCTGAACGAATTGTGATTTTTTTATCATATCCTAATTCTACTTTTATTTCATTAGACATAACTGTTTTAAAACCTACAATTTTTATCTGTAACTGATAAGTTCCGTTATTTGTGAAATTATCAATATCGATCTTGCTGATTGTAGCTCCTATTACTTCTGTTCCGTCTTTATACCATTGATAACTATTATTTTTTAACTGATCTGTAACATCTATTATTTCTCCATCTGAAATTATGGCTTCCAGTTTGCTAAGACTAATATTAGTACTCGCAGCACATTTCAGATAATCATCACTCACTCTAATAGCTGCATTGAACCCTGTAGGGTCTAGTATTGAAGTCTTTAATATCTTTTTAATATTACAACCTTTGATTTGTGTTACAACTACTTTATAGTTTCCGGAAGAATCCACCACTAACGAATTCCCTGTTTTTCCTACTATTTCTATTTCATCTCTATACCACTTAAATTCCGGTGAAACTGCATTTGTAATAACTGTAATCTTTTTAGTATCTTCCGGAAGCAAAACAGTTTTATCATTCACATCTACAACTCTACCGTCCACTTCTATTGACGCTGTAATATCATCTGCTGCTGCTTCAAGTATAATTGTATTTGAAGAAGCATTACAGTCACCAAGAGAAACTACCAGACGATACTCCCCTCGGATTGTTGCATCATATTGAGAACCTATTGCTCCTGAAATAATTTTATCGTCTAAATACCACTGATAGGAATAAGACGAATCGGTAGTAAAATTAGAACTCAAACCTATGGATGAACCGGGACATAATAATGTACTTGAAGAAGTGATTGTGACATTCTCCAAACCTCCTGTACTTTTAGTAACTATAACTGCTTTTGAATTAGAAGAATTATCACCACCTACAGAAGTACAAGGTCCATAATCTGTAACAACATAATATCTTCCTGAATCTTTAACCTCTAATGAGCTACCTGTTTCTCCTGGTACTACTTGGCCATCTCTATACCATATATATTTTAAATCCGAATACTTCAAAGGAGAATTATCTGTATTATCAATCTTTAATGTATAGGAACCATTCTCACAAATAGTAACGTTCTCATAACCATTATTAATTGTGAAAATTCCAATGTGTTTTTTATAATAAGCCGGAAAACTATCACTTTCGTTACTTATTATAACCGGTAATGATGTACTTCGTACCCTTATTTTATAATTCTGTCCAAATGTGTTTTGAGGCAAAGAAAACCTCGCTGTATATTGTCTTTTACCGGTGTTTTGTACATAACCAACCTGTTCCGGATTATTAAAATTCCCTTCGGAATCTGATAGCTCGATATTAAAATTAACACCAAGATCAGTCTGAACTGGTCCACTTACTGTAAAAGAGACCGGAAAATCAAAACCAAAAAATCCACAGGCGGTTTCAAAACCCAAACCACCATCAGGTATCGTTATCGCTCCTCCTTGAGAAAACATCAGACCTGAACTCATCAAAAGGAAGAATACAGACAACTTACATTTAGTAAAAATATTATTTTTCATCATTTTTAAACCGTATTTCTTATAAATTATAATATCACTTTATAATAAATCATCTTAATATAGTTATCATAGAGATAAACATATTATAAGATGTTATTTTATATATTTTTAATTTATGATTATATCTCTCGAAAATCATAATAATTAGGTTGTTTTTCATAAAACTTCATTATTTATTATAATATATCGAATGAAGTTACATAAAATAGAGCTAAAGAAAATTATATAAACTTTTTTTAACCTCTTCTCCGTGAAAAAGAGTCAATAGCAGCAAGTATCCTAAAATCAAGCTACAATATTAACACTTTTTTATCTTGTTTAAAAATATATCTTTAAAAAATATTGTCGTGAAAATTTAAAAAATATTAAAAAATTATTAACAAACTTGTGAACAATTCTAAACACAACAGAACCTTATATATTGAAAAACAAACACTTATTACAATAAAATAGTCTATAATAAATGGAAAAATATCTGTTCTTCAAGCTTAAAAAAAAAATGCATACACCTAAATTATTATAATTAACATTGTTTAATAAAGACAAAAATAGACTAAATATCTTTAAAAAAAATTAAAAAAATTAAAAAAAGGGCGTATTTTTTAAGAATACAGCGTTTAAAAGTATAAATTATAAAAAAATACAAAATAGAGTTGTTTTAAAAAAAAAGGTTGTTTTTAATCGTAAAAACAAAGGCATGAAGTGATTAACTGTTTTCTTTATGTTAATTAAACCGGATTTACTTTTCTAAACAAAACATAAAAACAGATTTTTTTTAAAATAAAAATTAGTAGGAATACTACTTCGCAAGTTTAATTCTAAACGAATATAAAGACAAACTACTAAAGTCTCATTTATCATAGAAAGAGAATAAGTACTCGTTCTATTATGATCCTCTGTCTTAAAAGATATTACTATTCTTTTTCTCTCTGCTCTTCTTCATAAATATTCGTTGTTCTATTGCCTTTCATATCGCAAATGACAACTGTTTTATCTTCAATTCTAATCAAAAAAATTTATTTTCAATAATGTATCAAATATTTACATGACAAATGATAACGGACTTTATATCAATATATTGTATAAACTATAAAACAATATTATTTTACGGAATCACCATTTTTATATGAGGGATACCGTCTTCCAGATATTCTTCTCCAACAGGCTCAAAACCATGTGATTTATAAAAACGCAGCAAATAGCATTGTGCAGATATGGTAATAGTTTCTTTATTAAAATATTCTCTGATTCCTTCTATTGCTTTCTTAATAAGTACATGCCCCAATTTCTGCGCTCTGTATTCTTTTGAAACAACAACTCTTCCTATTGAAGTTGTATCAAAATAAATCCCGGCATCAAATAATCTGGAACAGGCTATTACTTTTCCGTCTACAGTCCCTAATAAGTGTAAAGCTTTCATATCTTTCCCGTCTATATCCTGATAAACACAATCCTGTTCTACTACAAATACTTCACTGCGTAGTTCCAACATCTGATATAACTCGACAAGAGTAAGTTCGTTAAACGTTTTTATTTTCCAAATTACAGTCATTCTTTTTGTTTTTAATTTTAATACGGCGAAAATACACAACATTCTCTTTTTACAGAATCATAATTTAATTATTTTCATTCTGGGGGGGAGTAAGACAGGAATGTTATCTATGGGACTGTTTAAATAAATATAAAATTTGTTTTAAACGGTATAACTCTATTTTAAAACTTTAACGGATTTAATTATCGCTTCGAGTTCATGGATAATATCTCTTTTAGGCGTGGAAGGGGCATAAGTAAACCCTTCAATTACTATGATTCTGTCGTTTATACTGTCCATAATGGCATAATTAATAAAAGGACCAAACATAAAATCATTTTTAACTTCCCATGTTCCTCTGGTTTCATAAGCTTTTTTTCCATCTATCTTTTTATGGAGCAGATAAGGAGAATAGGCTTCTTCTGTAATCATATTTGCGTTATCCGGTTTCCCATGAATATAAAGACTTCCTATGGAATCCCGTACACGAATAACGTCACTCATTGCTGTAGCATCACTTTTAACGGAAGATAATGGAATATCATAAATAATAATACTGGAACTTCCGCTTAAAATTTCTTTTTTGATCCATAGAAAATGGTCTTTATTCAGCACATACTGAAATGTGGAAGGGATTTTTAAAGATAGTCTGAATTTATCATTAATGAGCATATCATCCAGTAAACTGACACTTATTATTCTCTGATTCTCTTCTATTTCTCTTTTTTTAATTATTGAAATAATGGAGTCCAGATTACATTCTATTTGTTCTAAAATCTCTGAGATATTTCGTCCTGAAATATAGATCACACTCTGATTTTGTGCAAACTCATTTTCAACTATTTTGAAGTCGTTTTTAGGTTCTTTTCTAATGACCAGAATATTTCTGTAATTAGTCATTAATCCGTTAAAAACTTTGGTAGGATGCTGATTGATATTAAAAATAGGTTCTTCCTGAGGCAGACCGTCTACTGAAGCGGCAAGTTTTTTACGGAGACTGTCTCCTACTTCGCCATTCCACAAAGCATCATCAATAAATATAGATACAGAGTTTATCTTTCCAGAAGATTCTTTAAGATCTGCTTCCTCTTTCTGATCGTGATTACAGGCTGTAAACAAAACAGAAAGAGAAAACAGTACTAAATAAACATTCTTCATAATAACAATATTAAAAGAATGAGATTTAAAATTATAACAAATAAAATTTATCCTTTAATTTTAAGTTTCATTCCCGGTTTGATATTGTTACCACTAATACCGTTCCATTTTCTGATATTATCTACAGAAACTCCGGGATATTTTTTAGCAATTGAGAATAAAGAGTCTCCATTTTTCACAATATAGTTAGATCCTGAAACATTACTATTACCTGCAACTGCTTTATTACTGTGTATTTTTAATTTTTGACCGGCCTTGACTACATTATTTTTCATACCGTTCCATTTCTTGATATTGGTTACGGTAACTCCATATTTATTAGCAATAACTCCTAAATTATCTCCTGATCTAACAGTATGCGATGATACATTTCCTGTAGAAACAAGCTCTGTTCTTTGGGTTGTTAATTCTGGTAACGGTTTTTCTCTTTTATCAAATTCACTCTGGGCATAGGCGTATATCTTATCTTCATTAGACGCGAAAAGACCTATTTTATCAATTGGAAGTCTTAAATAATATTTTTTATCTGCAATAGCAGGGATGATGTCTAACTTATAGATGGGATTTAAAAATTGAATCTGATCAACGGGAACTTCTAATAATTGTGAAATCTGATCAAAGGTTATTTGTTTTTTCACTTCTATAGTATCTGTTGCAAAATAAGCTAATTTTGCTTTTTTAGGATTGATTCCGTGCTCTTTATGATATTCATAAATATACATTGTAGCTAAAAAAGCAGGAAGGTAACCCTGAGTTTCACGAGGAAGATTTTTTCTGATATTCCAATAATTCTGGTAACCTCCTGAACGTCGAATCGCTTTTGAAACATTCCCGGGACCTGCGTTATAGGATGCTAAAACTAAATCCCAGTCTCCAAAAACATTATATAAACTGGATAAATACTGACAGGCTGCTTCTGTTGCTTTTAACGGATCACTTCTTTCATCAACGTAAGAATTCACATCCAGATTGAACTGTTTTCCTGTAGGGTACATAAACTGCCATAATCCTGTTGCTCCAACTCTTGATTTTGCTCTTGGATTTAAAGCGGATTCTACAATAGCTAAATATTTGATCTCTAGTGGAACATCATATTTTGATAATGCTTCTTCAAACATCGGAAAATAATATTCTGAAATAGCCATTAATCTTTCAAAAGATTTTTTTCTGTTCTTTAAAAAAGATTTGATCACATTTTCCAGTGCTTCGTTATACTCAATATTGAAAGGTGTTTTAGCATTCAGTGCTTTTAAACGTTCTTTTAGCAGGGATGTGGATAAATCATAAGAAACGGTTTCATCTAAATTTACTTCTGTAATATCTACAAACATATCATCATACAGTTCTTCGTTAGACAATTCTTTTAATAAAAGACTATCTATCGTAGTTGCTTTATTATGATTCACAAAGGTTAATTTAATGGAATCCAAAGCGGAAAGCTGGTTGGATTGTAATAAATTAATTTCTTTTCCTGCACCGCTCTGAGCAAATATAGAATGGGTTAATAAAAGTAAGAATAAAGGTATAAGAGTTTTCTTATTCATGATTATAAAATTATAACTTATTATATACCAAACAATTATGTCTGGTTGGCAAACTTAATAAGTATTAAACTATTTTATTATATAAAATTTGTTAAAACTGAAAATTAATTTTGAATTGCGGCTATTCCGGGAAGTATTTTTCCTTCTAACATTTCAAGCATAGCACCGCCTCCGGTGGAAACGTAACTCATTTTTGGCTCTAACCCGAATTGTTTTACTGCAGCAACGGAATCTCCTCCTCCAACTAAGGAAAAAGCTCCTTTTGTTGTTGACTCGGCAATAAAGTTTCCTAAGGTAATGGTTCCTTTTGCAAAATTTTCCATTTCAAAAACACCTAAGGGACCGTTCCAAAGAATTGTCTTTGAATCCATTATTACTTTTTTAAAATTTTCTAATGATTTTGGACCTGCGTCGAGACCTTGCCATCCGTCCGGAATTTTATCTACGTCTACTACTATTGTTTCTGCATCGTTACTAAATGCGTTTGCTGCAATAACGTCTACGGGTAAATGGATCTGAACTCCTTTTTGTTTTGCCTGCTCTAAAATTTCAATAGCCAGTTCTTGTTTATCATCTTCACAGATAGAATTTCCTATTTTTCCGCCTAATGCTTTTATAAAGGTAAATGTCATTCCTCCTCCAATAATCAGATGGTCTACTTTGTCTAAGATATTTTCTATTACTGTGATCTTTGATGATACTTTTGATCCTCCTAAAACGGCTGTTACAGGTTTTTGACTGTTCTTTAAAACTTTATTTAAACTTTCTATTTCTTTTGCGAGTAAAATTCCGAAACATTTGTTTTCTGGAAAAAACTGAGCAATAATAGTGGTTGAAGCATGTGCTCTGTGTGCTGTACCAAAGGCATCATTAACATAAATATCGCCCAAAGCTGCTAATTCTTTTGCGAAAGTAATGTCCCCGGCTTCTTCTTCTTTGTGAAATCTTAAATTCTCTAATAATAATACTTGACCGGGTTGTAATTGTTTAGCTGCTTTTTCTGCAATTTCTCCTCTGCTGTCTTTTGCAAATAATACCTCAACGCCTAGAACTTCTGATACCTTTTTTACAATATGTTTTAATGAATATTTATCTTCTGCGCCTTTTGGCCTCCCCAAATGAGACATAAGAATAACGCTGCCGCCATCTTTAAGTATTTTTTCAATAGTGGGCTTAGCTGCCTCAATACGAGTAGCGTCGGTAACGTTAAAGTGTTCATCTAAAGGGACATTAAAATCAACTCTTATTAATGCTTTTTTATTTTTAAAATTGAAATCCTGTACAGTTTTCATTTATCTATGGTATTAAGATTATATTTTTCTAAGATCCACAAATATAAGTTATTTAATGATTTGGATATTACCGATTAACACAAAAATTATTTTGTTTCTTAGGATTTACGGTGTTTTAGAAGAAAGAGACAATAGACAAGAATGACTCCTTTGTAGTTCAATCTTTTAAATATCCTATTTCTAATTTAAATCCTGAACTATTTTTGATAATTTCTGAACTTCTTTGTTTAACTCCTGAATTGCTTTAATCATTGGAGCAATTAACTGATTATAAGATACATATAAATATTTCTCTTCGGTATTATTATCCACTCCTATAATACCTGCGTTTTCATATCCTTCTTCTTTTATGATTTTTTGTAATTCCTGAGCAACCACACCCCATGCTTTCTTTCCTTTCTTTAATTCAACAGGACGAATTTTATTGATAAAATCTAATCCCAATGTAATATCTGAAATGTTATCTTTATCTTCTATTTTATCTTTAATGTAGTAGCGCTCATCTGATAATGAATAATACCTTCCAGAAGTATAAATTCCTGTTATGTCACTGTTTCCTAATCTAACAATATTAGAACCCAGCGGTATTGCTCCGGTACCAATAGTTATCGAATTTTCAAAATTATATATAAGCATAGGGAGCACATGTGCTACATGATGATTTCCTATAGCTATATTATTATTTCCGGATATATTCCAAAAACCTGCTTCATTTCCTAAAGTAATATTATCTCTTCCGGATACATTCTGAATAGATGAAAAACATCCAAATGCAACATTAAATATTCCATCTTTGTTATATGGAAGTGAACAATATCCAACTGACGTATTATAATATCCTGTTGAATTATTAAAAAGACTAAGCGCACCTACACCTATATTTCGATATCCTGTTGTATTATCAACAAGAGAGCAAAATCCGAGTGCCGTATTATAAACTCCTTTTGTATTCCTTTTAAGCGTTTCATAACCCAGAACTGTATTGCCTACAGCTGAACCACTACCTTTTCCTACGGTTAAACCATTTATCAAAGCATCTCCTCTCACATCCAGCATAGCCATAGGGGTCATTCCTGATGCTCCAATACCTACGTTTCCTTTTTGATAAATATCCTGATCATTTGAAGTTGCACTAATTGTTCCTCCTGCTACATTCCATGGTTTAAGGGCAGCAACATTAACTTCTGCTTGTGTAGCAATTTTATTCCATTGGTTATTAAACCAATAATAATATCCTGCAATAACATTAATATTATCTCCGGTATTATAAACTAATAAACTCTCCGGTATAGCGTTTGAAGTATTGTCTAAAGGATTCGGTTCTTTAACATCTGTCAATGTTACTCTTGGAACTAGTACTCCCTTTTCTGTAGATATAACATCTAATTGTGCGTGAAAATCCGGAAACAAACCGCCAATAGAGGTCTGGGAAAACAATATACAAGAATGAAACATAAAAACCAACAATAATAATCTCATAATTTTTTATAATTATCAACTATAATTAAACAATTTATTTTAAAAAGAATATAAAATGCAACATTTCACACCAACCTTTATAGCAAAAACATTATATATTTAAGTAACTAAAGATCATTGTATAAAAATACTATTTTAACGTAATTATAATAATTCTGACACTATATTGCCACTAAAAACAAGCTACCGAACGAAAAATAATCACTTAAGAATAAAATCACATTGTTTATATAAAACAAAAAATAATATTAAAACATCTGCAATATAATAAAATACAACTTAAATGAAAATATTATTTCTTTTTTTGTTATATATAAATCAATAAATTAATATAATTTTTAATTATAAAATGGTTTGTTTTATAATTAACTTATTTTATAAAACAAGTATCAACTAAAACTCATCCATAAATTTATTTTACTTTTGTACTGCTCTTTTAAACAACTATAAAATATGTCATCACATCATATTGTTCGCGACGATCAGGAACCGGCTCTTATTATTGCCAACGGGGCAGCTTGTAGTGATGAATTACTGGGGCAGCTACTGGAATGGTCTCCTTTGGTTATTGTATTAGACTCTGCAATAGAAAGGGTTCTGAAACTGGGAATTAAAATAGATGTTCTTCTTGGAGATTTCGACAGGGATTTTAACCCTGAAATATATAAGGATTCTCAATATCCTCTGGAAATCGTATATACACCGGATCAGAATAAAACGGATCTGGAAAAGGCTTTCGATTATCTGGTTGAACGAAAAATCCCTTCTGTAAATGTAGTCTGGGCAACGGGAAAAAGAGCGGATCATACTATAACGAATTTAACGAATGTAGTACGATTTCGGGATACTCTGAAAATTGTGATCCTGGACGATCATTCTAAAGTTTTCTTATTACCGCGAAAATTTGAAAAATGGTATCCTGTTGCTACTCCTATCTCTTTAATCCCTATTGGTACGGTTTCCGGTATTGTTACCAAAAATCTGAAATATCCTTTACAGAATGAGTCTCTCATTATTGGACTCAGAACTGGCAGTAGTAATGAAGCAACAACAGACGGTATCGTTTCTATTGAACATAAAGAGGGAGATTTACTAATGATGGAATGTTTTGACTGATGAATTCTAAAATTATTATAATTCTGAAATAACAAAAACACATTATAATGTATTCCTACATCAAAAATATAAATATCTTTGCTACATGCAGTTTTCAGATATTTTAGGACAGGAACACATTAAAAATCATTTGACAACAAGTGCTGAAGCTGGAAGAATTCCACATGCACAATTATTTGTCGGACCTGAGGGAAGTGGTACTTTAGCAATGGCTATTGCTTATTCACAATATATTCTATGTGGTAATATAAATGGAGAAAATACAGGTGGAAATGAAGCCTGCAATTTGAAATTTAATGCCATTTCTCATCCTGATCTTCATTTTATATATCCTATAGCAACAAATGATGAAATAAAAAGTCATCCTACTAGTAATGCCTTTTTAAAATACTGGCGTGAATTTCTAACGGATTCTATTTATGGAAGTGTATTTGACTGGTATAAACACATCGGAATCCAGAACAAACAGGGACAGATCGGTGTGGATGATGCTCTTGAGGTTGTAAAAGCACTTTCTTTAAAATCTTATGAGGGGGGATATAAAGTAATGATTGTCTGGATGGTAGATAAAATGAATATTGCTTCTGCTAACAAACTACTGAAAATACTGGAGGAACCACCTGCTAAGACTCTGTTTATACTAATTACTGAAAATGAGGAGGATATTATACAAACGATACGTTCTCGTTGTCAGGTACTGCATTTTAATCCAATCAGCGAAAGTGTTATTGCATCGACTCTGATTGCAAAAAAAGAGGTTAATCCTAATCTGGCTCAGAAAATAGCGCATCAGTCACAGGGTAATTATAATAAAGCATTACAGATCTTAAATCAGGATAGTGAAGAACTGCCATTTGACGAATGGTTTGTTATGTGGGTTCGTGCTGCTTTCAGGGCAAAGGGAAATGCTGCGGCAATTCAAGATCTGATTGTGTGGAGTGAGAATATTGCGGGCTTAGGCCGTGAGGCACAAAAGAAATTTCTGCATTACTGTATTGATCTGTTCCGACAGGCTTTGTTACTGAATTATCAGGCAAAACCATTGGTGTATATGGAGCCTAATGTGGATAAATTCAAACTGGAGAATTTTGCTCCTTTTGTAAATGGAAATAATATCCATGCTATTTTTAAAGAGCTTTCAGATGCAATCTATCATATTGAACGTAACGGAAACTCTAAGATTATTCTGACTGATCTGTCCATCCGATTAACACGACTTATTCATAAAAAATAAATAGTTATGATAAATATTGCTGCTGTTTTAATTTTACTCTTTTTTGCACTCACTTATATACAGTCCGGTTATGAAAAAGTCTCAGACTGGCAAGGGAATATCAATTGGCTGAAAGGGCATTTCTCTAAAACGTTTTTAAAAGATTTCATTCCTGCTTCTCTTGTTATTTTAGTTATTATGGAGGTACTCTCTACTGCTTTATGTATTGTGGGAATTATTGAATTATGTATGAATCTGTCTTCTCATTTTGCATTATATGCTGCTGTTACTTCAGCAATCACACTATTAATGATGTTATTCGGTCAACGACTGGCAAAGGATTATGATGGTGCGAGAACAATTGCTATCTATTTTATTCCGGCAATTATAGCGGTTTATCTGCTTCAGTGAGGGTTTAACCGCTAAGGTCGCAAAGGTTTTTTATTTAAAGTAACACTATACTTAACTTACTATATATACTTTAATATTAATAAAATAGAATTTATATATTTACCTTATTTTTTAAATAAGAACATCACTTTATCTCTCAAAAAAACAAGAAATTAAAGTGATGTTTAAAATCAAAATAATAAAAGATTATTTTAAAATACTTCTAATTCTACTCCTGCTTGTGAACAATCTTTAACCAGCTTCAGGAATTTTTCAAGATACTCTGAACTGCCATGTAACTGAACGGCTTTCTCATCTTTATATTTTTCATAAAAAACAAAATTAGAAGGGTTTTCAGCAGATTGATACAAATCATAAATAAGACATCCTTCTTCTTGTCTGGTTTTTGCAATCTGCTCTTTGGCAGCTTCTTTGATCTGTTCTATGCATTCCGGTTTTATACTTAGTCTTGCAATAATTGTTTTTCCCATGGTGTATTAAATTGTATTTGTAAATAACAAATATATACTTTCTATTTTTATAGATCTGTTAAACAAAAATCTGTTCGTTATAATACCCTATTTTTCAAAACTTTATCTTCTAATTTCTATTGTGCCGTTTTCTGTGAGTTTGTAAGTAATAATCTCAACTTCTGGTAGCTCCAAAAAATAATTTACATCTTTTATTGTCAGGCTGTTCTTAGTGATCTCTGATGTGGTACACAAAATACTTTCCGCAATCTCATCATAAGCAATCATCTTATAATCAATTACATTATAACTCATATCATAATTGATCAGCATAGTAGGTAATTCCATTTCTCCCCGATAGTAACTGATCACTATGGTATGAAAATTTTCTGATAATTGTAATCTGTAATTAACTGTAAATTCTTCTGTTTCTTCGAAATCATCTAAAAGAATATTCTTCAGTTTAAGGAGTTGAACTTGTTTTCTTGTCAACTGATTCTTCATTTCAAAAGTATCAAAATTAGTTGAATCCACTAATGGAATTGTTTTAAAAGGATATTTTTCTAAAAAATCAAAATCAGTATTTCTATATTCTTGTTGTGTTTTTTCTTCAGAAACAGCAGGTATTATTTCAATATTTTTATTCTTCTTTTCACAAGATTGTAAACTTAAAAGAATAAATAATACAACACAAAATTCCTTTATCAATTTCATTCTTTTCATATTTCGGTTTTTCTATTATCATAACTACTTCTTTTCGTTTTTCATCATCAAAATCTAGTATCTTCAAATATAAACAATATACGAAAATACGAGACATGATATATAACAAAATAATAGTCTGTTTTTTGTGCTATTTTTAATCATTCTAAATACTGTAAAATTAGTATCTTTACAGGGAATTCATTTACAAAGAATATTATGGCAAAGAAAAAAGGAAATCTATTTCATACAACTGTTTATCTAAAAGAAAGAACGTATATCACACCCAATTATATCCGAATCACATTACAGGGAGATCAGGTACCTGAATATGCAGAAAGTACAATCGGGGTAAACAATAAAATATTTATTCCGCCACACGGACAGGATACAATACACTTTCCTGAATTTGATTTGGAACAGGAAAAATGGATCTATCCTCCTGCCGAGGTTACTCCTATTAAACGAACCTATACGCATAGAGGAATTAATATTGAAAAAAAGGAACTCATCATTGATTTTGTGGCTCATGGTGATACGGGACCGGCTTCTGCATGGGCGATTCATGCGCCAATAGGAGCTCCTCTGGGGGTTGTAATGAGCAAAGATCCTCATCCTTTATATCCTCAGGCTGACTGGTATTTGTTAGCGGGCGATGCAACGGCTATCCCAGTTCTTGCTTCAATACTGGAAGACCTGCCTTCTACAGCACGAGGAGTTGCTTATATTGAAGTTCAAAGCAAAGAGGATATCCAGAACCTAAAAACTAAATCTCAGGTACAAATAGAATGGATTTGCAATCCTACTCCGGGACAAAACAGCCAATTACCTAAAAAAGTAAAAAAAATGGTTTCTGAACTAAAAGAGACCTCTCGTTTTGCATATATTGCCTGTGAGTTTTCTTCTGTAAAAGAGCTACGTCAGTTTTTAAGAAAAGAACAGCAATGGACCGTTGATGAAATAAATGCTTATTCTTACTGGAAATTTGGTAAATCAGAAAATGATTCAGAATTGGACAGAAGAGCTGAAAGAAGTATATAAAACATAAAAAGCAGCTGTAAATTAGCTGCTTTTTTATAATAAATTATGTATTTCTATTCTTAAACAACTAGTCCTTTTTCAGCACTAAATTCTTCATAAACCTTATTAACAACAATCTCTTCAAGTACTTCAACGAGTTTATACACTTCTTCATAAGAAGTATAAAGAGCTATCGGAGCAAGTCGTATAACATTTGGCTCTCTGAAATCAGGAATTATTTTATAATCTTTTAACGCTAGACTGATACGATAAGCATCGTCATGTTCTAGACAAACATGCCCTCCACGAACTTTATCTTCACGAGGATTTCCTATGCTATATCCATATTCTGTTAATTTTTCATCGATTAAATACATTAAATAAGCTGTAATCTGTAATGATTTTTTACGAACCTTATCCATTCCGGCATCATTGAATATTTTTAAAGTTCCTTCTAGTGGTGCCATCGACAATAAGGAAGGTGAACCAACCTGAAAACCACTGGCATCGGGTTCGTGTTCAAACGTATGTAATAACTGGAACTGGGTAGCGTCTTTATTACCAAACCATCCTGCTAATCCGGGTCCTTCGTCAAAATGTTTACGGTTAATATACAATCCTCCTATTGCACCGGGTCCTCCGGATAAATATTTGTAATTACACCATACTGCATAATCGGGCTGAATTGCTTTAAAATCATGATGAACGGCTCCGATAGAATGACATAAATCCCACCCGATAATAATACCTCGTTTATGGGCTTCTTCGGTAATACGTTTCATATCCAGTAACTGACAGCTTCTGTATAATACGGATGGTAAATGTACAATTGCAACATCATCAGTCATTGCTGCAATAATATCATCTTCATCAATGAAACGTCCATCGGGACTTTTAACGACTTTTACTGCTTCATCAACTGTATATCCTTTTAATTTAACCAGACTGTCAACAGCATATCGGTCTGTTGGAAAATTCAAATCATCAACCAGAATCTTATATCTTCCTTTTGTAGGTTTATAAAAACTAGCAATCGCCTGATGAATATTCGAAGTAGTGCTTCCTGCAATAACTACTTCCTCTGCATTAGCATTAATAAGAGGAGCCATCATTGCGGCTAAATGTCTACTGTAATGATAATACTTGTTATTCTCAATATTCCACAACAATATTCCTTCTTTTTTCCATACCTCTAGAACATTTAATAATGCTTCTTCGGCGTCTTTACTACACATTCCTAAAGAATTTCCATCCATGTAGATTTCATCGGGTTGTACATAAAAACGAGATTTAAAATCTTTTAACTCATCTTCTTTATCTAATTGTTTAGAAAAATCTAAACTTAATTTAAAATTGTAATTCATTATTTATATTCTTTTTGTGTTTCTAATTTTTGAACGGAACTAAACGCTATAATGCTTATTAATCCTATTACTGCCAGTAATCCAAGCATTATAAACCCCAGATTCCAGCCTGACTTTTGAACGATCGTCATGGTTAACGGAGCTCCAAAAACAATAACGGTATAATAAACGGTATTTACGAGTGAAATATCATAACCTGTAATTTCGGGTTTATCTGATAAACTTGATGTAAGGTTCATGACTGCTGTATAACAAAAGGATATCGCTCCGGAAAAAATAAATAAATAGGGAACAAAATACCATGATGAGTTTTGTAAATAAACACTTATAAAACAGCAAACGGCTATTAATATAAAACCTGTTATTCCTACTAAAACGGGTCTTTTTAAAGTATCAATCAGGATTCCGGCAATAATTCCTGTAGGGATTCCTGCGAGACCAAAAATACTGGAATAACCATTGGCTTCAATATCTGACAAATTATAAAATCCTCCTAAAAATAAAGGACTTACTAATAAAAAGGTAAACAGAATAAAGGCCATACAGCCAAATGATAATGCTAACAACCAAAGGCTTTTATTGGATAATGCCTGTTTTAAGTAATTTGAGGAAAGATTTTTTTCTTTTTTTTCTGTCTCTACATCGTCAAATACAAAAACAACTACAAACAGATTTAAAAAAGCAAAAATACCGAGATAAAGCCATATACTTCTAAAGCCACTAAAATCGACAATCGGAACGGCAATATTGAGCATAATCATAGAAGCAAAAGCAGAATAGGTTCCAAAAATACCGAGAGCGGTTCCGGAACCACTGTCTGCAAACCAATGGCGAATATATACCATTGCAACCATCAGATACATTGAAAATGCAATGCCTTCAATTATTCTGGTAATTAACAATAAAGCATAATTATCTATTACAATATAGCCCAGAAAATTACCTAAGACTAAACAGGATAATAAAATAATCGTCAGTTTTTTAGCTCCTATCTTTGACATTACAAATCCACCTACCATTGCCAAAAGTATACCGGATACTGAAAAAATAGAGGATAACCATTGTATTTCTGCTGATTCGACACTTAATCCTAATAATTCACTAATTCCTTTTGCTACAACTGTAGGACTAAGTTTTAACTGACTTATTGAAATAGCAAAGGCTCCAAGAAAGAGAAATGTAAATTTAAACCATTTATTCTGCATTAATTCTATTTTTTATATTAAATAATTTATAAAAGATAACTAAATATAGTATAAAAGCATATAGAACCTTAAATAAATCAAATTGAATAATTTTCCTAAAAATAGGAAATAATTTAAAATAAATGGTATTAAAAAGAAAAAAAAATATTTAAAAAGTTAAAAAGAAATATTATTTGTATTAATTTTTAAAACTAATTATTTATCTAAAGTATTAATTTAAATAAAACTATATAAATTATTATAAATAAATATTTTAATATTTAAAAAAATAAAAGAGATTAGAAATTCTAGAATCGTGTTTTTATATGATTCTGAATATTCCACCCCGCCCTACGGGCACCCCTCCAAAAGAGGGGAAGTTCAACAATCTTATTTTTATCTTTTCTGATTATTTATTATTATTCTGAAAACTGAAAACGAAATATTTAACCGCAATGAACGCAAAGACTTACGCAAAGTTCGCAAAGACTTTTAAAATATTGTGGATTCTTTCTTATTGGTTATTTACTCCTTTTT
>NZ_JBZEES010000008.1:0-2701 GCF_058310215.1 Flavobacterium sp. AK-301 | reverse complement strand
CGCAAAGACTTACGCAAAGTTCGCAAAGACTTTTAAAATATTGTGGATTCTTTCTTATTGGTTATTTACTCCTTTTTCTCAATGCTAAATGCTAACAAAATATTTAACCGCAATGAACGCAAAGACTTACGCAAAGTTCGCAAAGGCTTTTAAAATATTGTGGATTCTTTCTTATTGGTTATTTACTCTTTTTTCTCAATGCTAAATACTAACGAAATATTTAACCGCAATGAACGCAAAGACTTACGCAAAATTCGCAAAGGCTTTTAAAATATTGTGGATTCTTTCTTATTGGTTATTTACTCTTTTTTCTCAATGCTAAAGGCTAAACTAAAGGCTTGCTTTATATAGTTTTAATTCTTCCCAGCTGAAAGTATCTCCACATTTTTCTTTTAAGGCGGACAAAGAATCATCGGCATAACCTTCAAACACTTCTGATAGTTCCATGATCCTGTCTTCAGAAAGTATTCTGTTCAGACTGAGTTCTCCAGATCGGATCAGTTTTATAATATGTCCGTAAACGGTTGTAGAGGATAACTTACGAATTGCTGCGATTTCATCAATTGTTTTATTTTCTACTAATAATTCTAATGTAAGTTCTATCGTAGATTTTTTCGTAATTTTTTCTTTGCTTATTTTTTTAATGGTTCCGGCATCTGAACTAATCTCTTCAAAATCATCTAAAGTATTCGCCTCTGCTAGCAAACTGACTTCTTTTAATTCTGCTTTTATCTGTTTCAGTTTTGCTGATTTATATTGTAAAACTATATCATTCCATATTGTTCCACGTGTAATTTCTTTTCCTTCTATAACTGTTTCTATCATATATTTGGCACGAAGTAATGAAAGTACAGCCTCGATTTGGATTTCCTCTACTTCTTCCAGTTCTTCATAATAAGCTTTGCTCTTTTTAAGATGCTTGATTTCTTCTTTTTTCTTCAACAAACTATAAACTACTTCATCTAGGGTTTTATAAAAATAATTGTAAGCTGCCTGCACTCTTTCGTTTACAAAATGAATATCAAAAGATTCTTTTCTGAACAGGCTTTCAAGCTGATTAATAAACTTTCCGGAAGGATTCAGTAAAGATTCAATGGTATTGGATTGTGTAATTGCCCATTTCTGGTGTTTTCCTTTTAACGATTTCGGACCGGATGTAGTATAGCTCTGTTTATGATTCTGCCAGGTTTCGTGAAGTAACTGCCAATCAAATGCTGTTATCAGATAATCCCGTAAAAAAGCTTTGGTTTCTTCTTTTAAAACATGCTCTAACTGATTTTCATTCGTTTTA
The DNA here is from genome assembly GCF_058310215.1 of Flavobacterium sp. AK-301. NCBI lineage: Bacteria > Pseudomonadati > Bacteroidota > Flavobacteriia > Flavobacteriales > Flavobacteriaceae > Flavobacterium > Flavobacterium sp. AK-301. Next base: position 1,410 of record NZ_JBZEES010000008.1, on the reverse strand, counting down.
CTTGAAGCATATTGCATTACATTCTGATCGTTATTAATACCATTCATTTGCATCTCTGTAAGCAAAACAAGCCCGTTTAACGAACGCAAACGCGAAAGAGCTACATATGCTTGCCCGGGCGCAAAAACGCGTGATACATCAAGCACAGCTTTGTCAAAAGTTAATCCCTGACTTTTATGAACGGTTATTGCCCAGGCTAATTTTAACGGATAATGCACAAATGTACCGAGCACTTCTTCTTTTATTTCTTTTGAAACATCATCTACGGAATACTTAATGTTCTGCCACTCATACTTATCAACTTCTATTCTTTTGTTTTCTTCTTTGAATAAAACAATGATCTCTCCTTCTGAAAGAGATTCGATAACACCCATTTTTCCGTTAAAATATTTTTTTTCAGAAGAAAGGTCATTTTTAATGAACATAACTTGTGCTCCTACTTTTAGTTCGAGTGTAATATCTAACGGATACATATGTGCGGGAAAATCTCCTGTGATTTCTGCATCATAGGTAAAACTACGCTCGTTAAGTTCTTTAAGTTCTTTGGCGTTGATTCCATCTGCCTTAGCATTATGGGTGGTTAAAGTAATATATCCGGGATTTTTCCTAGAATCAAAATCAGGATTTACATATTGGTTCAGTATCTTCAAATCATCTACTGTCATTTCATTATTACGTAAATGATTCAGTATGGTAATAAATTGCTCATCGTCCTGACGATAAATCTTGGATAGTTCAATATATAGCAACGGATTTTCCTGAATGACCCTGGCATTGAAAAAGAAAATACTCTGGTAATAGTTTTTAAGATAATTCCATTCTTCATTTTTTACTATGGGAGGTAATTGCAGTAAATCTCCAATAAACAATACCTGTACTCCTCCAAAGGGTTTTGTATTCTTCCGAATGCTTTTTAAAACAAAATCAATGGCATCGAGTACGTCTGCCCGCAACATACTAACCTCATCAATAATCAATAATTCCATAGACCTGAAAAGTGCTTTTCGCTGTGCATTTGTATTCATAAAATGCCTTCTCAGGGTATCTTTTGTTTCGAGTTTTACTTTATCAAAACTTGGTGGTGTACCATATTCTGGAATAAATCCACTAAAGGGTAATTGAAACAGAGAATGTATTGTAACTCCACCCGCATTTAGAGCTGCAATTCCGGTAGGAGCTGCTACTACTACATTTTTATGAGTCGACTCAATAATTTTTCGAAGTAAAGTAGTCTTTCCAGTTCCTGCTTTGCCGGTCAGAAAAATAGATTTTTGTGTCTGATTAATAAATCGAATGGTATATTCTGCTGGTTCTAATATGGGTGTCATTCTGTTTGGTTGTTGGTTGTTGGTTGTTGGTTGTTGGTTGTTGGTTGTTGGTTGTTGGTTGTTGGTTGTTGGTTGTTGGTTG
>NZ_JBZEES010000007.1:0-139040 GCF_058310215.1 Flavobacterium sp. AK-301 | reverse complement strand
ATCTATACGACCAATTATTCAGGACCGATGCCGGATAATACGGGATTTGTCAATAATATGACAGGAAGTGCCGGAGGCATTCAGAATTATGGCGGAGATGGCAGTGGTAGTTTTATGGATTGGACACATAGAGTCGTTTATGAAATAGATCAGTATAATCCAATTGCCCTTGCTTGGGATGGTCTAAAAGGACATCTTACAGGATCAGATCGTTATGGTAATAGTTTATCAGGAGCACAATCTAGTGTTAAGATATTAAGTTCTGTTCCTATTATGAAAGGGGCTGGTGTTGCTTCGAATGCGATTAGTAATACAGGAATGAGGGCTGTTACTAAGGGAGGAGCAAGTGCTTTGGCAACTAATGGAGTTAAATTAAGCCAACACTTAGGACAACTTGAGAAATATGGAGCAGGAGGGTTCAAAGAATTAGCGAACGGAAGATTTAGATATTATGGACAAACAACTTTAAACAGAGGAAATACTAATTCATTTAGAATGGTCAGGGAATGGAATTCAACAACAGGAGTTAAACGTACTTGGTTTGAAACGTTAAATCCCAATGGAGGTGTAATTCAAGTTAGGCCTGAATTTGGGACAGGAATAAAAACACATTATTTATTTAATGGTACAGGAGGGTACCTCGGAAAATGGTAGTAAAAATTAACATGGTATTGAGGATTTATAATACTTTATTAAATGGAACATTTTCTTACGCTCAAGCTGATAGGTGGGCTTGGGATATGATGCTGAAATTTGATAATAATGAACTAAAATTTGAGCCTATAGAAGAAGAATCTTTGGTTTGGGAGCTTATTCAATTTCTATATGGGATTGATATGCCTGATATGAATGATAGAACCAAAACGGCAAGAACAAATCTTGATGTTATAGATTTTCTCAAGCAAAAAGGAGTTTATAAGATGATGCAATCCCTCGAATGAGAGATTGTGTCTTGTCCTGAAATAGGTTTACACAAAAGAGAAACAAAAAGGAAATATTTACTCCCTGCTGGCACGAGCCCAATGTCATTAAGTTAAGGGGTTAATTGATTGTATTTCAGATTTTTATTCTTTTTTAAATGCTGTCTTTTTTCTATATTTAAGAGGTAATTAAGTAATTTAGATTTATGCAAAAAAAACGGTTTTTAAGATTTTATTGGAAATTCAATCGGAAATTTTCAGTAACTATTTGAGAGATAAATTTAAGATGGAGCAAAAAGATTTTAGCAGAAAAAGAAAACAGTCTTTTTCGGGTACTATTTTATGTATGATTAATTTTCTGACCAAGAGCCTATCTCTTGAGATTGTTAACTTTTTAAGTTTTTTAAAGAGAAAAGGAATTCCTCAGGAATCTTTTACTAAAAGTGCATTTGTCCAAGCTCGAAAGAAAATAAAACCTGAGGTTTTTGATTATTTGAACCAAAAGTTGGTAGAAGAATTTTACACTGATAATTCCCAGCTGGCGTGAGCATCTTGCTCGTGTCCTAGTTCTTAATGTTTTAGTTTATTTTAACTCTAGGAAATAGTTTTATTGTGGTCACGAGCAAGATGCTCGCGCCAGCGAGGGATAATACGGGATTTGTCAATAATATGACGGGAAGTGCCGGAGGAGGAATCGGCGGTACTATAAAATCGATTGTACCGGATTATCAAATAGCTCCGGCAAGAAGCGAACTAAGTACCTTCGAAAATGTAATGAATTTTCTGGATGGAGGCAGAGCAATTACTCATAATGGTGCTGGGCTTCTGGTTGATAGAAATGGTTTTGCCACAGGATTTGCTCCTGTTGGAAGTTTAGGAGCTCTTGATTTAGTTGGTGGAGGGGGTGCTAAAATGGGGATGAAGGTTGTTGCTAATGGGGGTGCGAAGCTTTGGCCAGCAGCAAGTGGTGGAAGAACAGTTCTCAACGGTATTGAATATACGACACATGCATTGGAAAGAATGCAACCTGTTGGTACTATAATGAAAGGTGCTACATCATTTAGTCGAGGTATTCCTCCTTCCGCGGTTGAAAATGCAATTAAGTTTGGAAAAGTAACACCAGGAAATACAGCAACGGAAGTTGTACGGACTTTTGAAAATGTTCGAGTAATTACCAATAGACAAGGTACACGAGTTATATCTGTAATTAAAATAGGGAAATAAATATGCTATTCAACGAACATCAATTAAGGCTTTGGGATGATATGATTAAATCTATTGAGAGCTTCCGTAAAGGAGAATCACAGTATTATAATTTTGTTGGTGAATTAGAAGGGGCTTTGGATGCTGGAGAGTTCCAAAATAAGGAATTGATTGGGAAATGGTATGACCTTTGGACACCTTTAGAAATCTTACGTGCTCAAAAAGGAAATAGCGTAACTATTGAAGAGGCTAACAAATATCTATCGGATATGGAAGCGTTTTTAAAAAGTGTCTTGTCCTGAAATAGGTGTCTTGTCCTGAAATAGGTTTACACAAAAGAGAAACAAAAAGGAAATATTTACTCCCTGTTGACACGAGCATCTTGCTCGTGTCCTATGTATAATTCTAGAAAATAGTTTTATTGTGGTCACGAGCAAGATGTTCGCATCAACGGGGTGCTCAAATGGGTATATCCGCCGGAATAATCGGTATATCCTATATGGCAAACCGTTGGAATGATCCCGGATTTAAGAATTGGCGCGCTAAAAACCTGAATTTAAAAAATTGGGGAGATAAAGCAAAATCCGTAGGGAAATGGACCGAAAGAAATTATAAATCGATAGGGGATTCGATTTCAAAGCTTTTCAAAGGGAATAAGAACAAAACGGTCAAAGTAGCGATCTATACGACCAATTATTCAGGACCGATGCCGGATAATACGGGATTTGTCAATAATATGACGGGAAGTGCTACAAGTTTTGTTCAGTATGAATCGATTGTGCCGGATTATCAGATTGCTCCGGCAAGAAGTGAGTTAAGTACTTTTGGGTCTGTTATGAGGTTTTTAGATGGTGGTATAGTTACCCATAATGGAAGAGGGTTCTTTGTTAATAATGATGGATTTGCTACAGATATAGCTCCTGTAGGAGGTTTAGGAGCTCTTGATTTAGTTGGTGGAGGGGGATTTAATACTGTAAAAGCTTTTAAACATGCTATTTCTCCTTTTAAAGGAGGAGGATTGACAAATGTAGGACGTGCAGTAACAAAGCATCCGGAATATTTTGGTTTTAAATCGACAGAAGCCTTAATGAAAGTTTATAAAACACCAGGGTCATTAAATAATTTAGGATCATCTACGCTTAAAAACATTATACGAAATGGAATTAGAACAACAGGTGCTGGAGGGAGGTATCCTAAAGGTTGGGTTACTTATACTTTGCCAAATGGAACTGCGGCAAGTTGGGGATTAGATGGAACTTTTATAGGGTTTAGAGGATTAAAATAATAAATTTTATGAAAAATAAAAATATAAGAATAGAAGAAGTAGGAGATATTAATTTTGATTTCCCTTATTTAGAAGTTTTTTTTAATGAAAGTAAAAATCCTTTTTTAGAAATATCAATTTCAGAAGAAAAGAAGCTTTTTTTTAAATTTTATGCTTCAAAAGTAGATGTCTCAATAAATGTAGAAGATTGGGAATACATCCTTTCTATAGCAAAGGATTTTTTACCACAGGCATTAAAAAATGAAGATGATTTTTTAAACTTTGCATAGTGTCTTGTCCTGAAATAGGTTTACACAAAAGAGAAACAAAAAGGAAATATTTATTCTCTGCTGGCGCGAGCATCTTGCTCGTGTCCTAGTTCTTAATGTTTTAGTTTATTTTAACTCTAGGAAATAGTTTTATGTGGTCACGAGCAAGATGCTCGCGCCAGCGAGGGACTTTTAGAGGGTCACAAGGTCTATTCGAACTAGGGATTAATCCAAAAACAAAAGTGATTTATCATTTTAATTTTGTAAAATAATTGGATATGAAATTCAGTATTGATTATAATGAAAAAAAAGAAGATCGTTTGTTGATGTATGATATTGATGAATGTGCTTTTGATATTGAGCCAAGAGCAACAAAAGTAATAGATATCGATATAGCTTTAAACGCTCTTGAGCTTAATATTGATAGTGATAAAAGAATTATTGAAGTATTAGGATTTCTTAGAGGTAAAAGAATTAAATCAGCATTCGGTATTCCAAAATATAAGGAAGGTTCTTTGAAAGTTACAGATGATTTTGAAGTAGGAGTTGGCTCTTATGGTTTAAGTAAAGAAGATTTACCAGTATATATAAATATTCATACAGGTTGGATATGTATTGGAAACCCTGAAAAAATAGGTAATGCAGTTGAGTTTATCAATAACTGTGTTGCAGTTATTGATAATAATCAGGAGTTTATATCTCTTTGGCTAAAACCTCACCTGCAGGCTGGGCAGCAGGAGGAGCAATTATAGGAGGGACGAATGTGTCTTGTCCTAGAATAAGTTTACACATTTATATAATCTTTTTTAGGACAAGGCACCCTGTCTTGTCCTAAAATCACATGACAATGTAAAACATCCCGATTGCGCGGATTTTTAATCCGTGCCCTTAATGAAAAAGAGTTATAGGTATGTATTTGTGTTTGTATGATGAGCTCACGGATTGCAAATCCGCGCCATCGGATCGCTCGGATATATTGGCATAAGGGGATAGCGCGGAAATGTTTTCCGTGCCCGTAACGAAGAGCTATAAATACAAAACAGCTTGTTTAATAACAGGCTGTTTATATAGCTAGGATCACGGATTGCCCCCGAGGCTTTAGCTGAATTGAGTAAAGCTAAATCTGCAATATCTGGTACTTAGACAATCTTTACAAAAATTAATAATAATAAAAACTAATGAATTATATAACAACAATACCATTTTCTCTTGAAGACGTTCCGGGTGATCTTAAATTAGTTTATACCCCTTTTTCAAACAAATTATATTATAAAGGAGAATTAATAAAGAAGAAAGGGTTTTTCAGTAACTATAAGTTAGAAACAACAGATGGAAGAGTTGAAGAACTAAAAATACAAAGAAATTTAAAATTTGTTTATGCTGTTATTTTTCGAGGTCAGAGAAAAAATATTGAAGACCCTGTGTCAGCCTTAGATTATTTTATAGGATATTTACCCGTTTTACTTGTCTTTTTAGGAGGAGCTATAGGAGGAGCTATAGGTTTTCTTGCAGCGTCCTTTAATTTTAGTGTTATCCGACAAGAGTCTGGAGTAATGAAAAAATATACAATAGCAGTAGGTATAACCTTATTGTCTTTTATAGTCTATTTCATCTTGTCTCAAGCTGTACTTTTATTGATTACTACAATGAATTCATACTAAAATAGTATGTTTAATATTTAGGGTAAAATAACTATAACCGTTATAGTTATGTTTTGAATCATCCCCCTGCTGCCGGTGGTGGCGGGTTAGCGTAGAGGAAAAGAGTATTCAGTTCACAGTCTCAGTATTCAGTCGCTGTGCTCAGAACTTTAAACCTTAAACTTTAAACAAAAAAACCAACAGAACTAATCATTAAACCCTTTAATACTAACTTCAGGAATTATACCCTTTATAAGGAACCTCTGTTTCCTGAAAAACAATCCCATGTTCTTCCAGTTCCTTTAATATAGGTAAATAGACTTCTTCGCGGATAGGTAATTGTACACCCGGAGTAGTTATTTTTCCGTTTAAGATCTGTAATGCTGCGATGGCAACCGGTAATCCCACTGTTTTTGCCATTGCAGTATACGTCTGGTCTGTTCCCAGTGCGACCATTTTAGAATCGATCTGTTTTTTTACACCGTCAATTTCATAGCCGAATTTATGGTACATAAGGATCATATCTTTATCATGTTCCTCTAACGTCCATTGTTCCGTTAAGATCTTTTCCAGTATCTGAGCCGGAGTTGCATTTTTCAGACCAACGATTTTGTTCGGGTTGAATAGATCCAGTTCAATCAGTTTATCCCACATGATATCATCCTGATCGATCTTGAGCAGATAGCGTAGTTTTAGTTCCACAGAATCCGAGAGATTATAAGGTAAAAAAGAGTTGGTAAACTCTCTGTAGCTCATGCTCTCAGAGTTTTCCATGATGTAACTGTCATCTGTCATGCCCAACTGAACAAACATATTCCAGGCTTTAGAAAAACCGACACGTCTGATCGTTCCTCTATATAAGGTTAGGGCATCTTCCAGACCATAAACCGATTTATATTTCAGTGAATCTCGGTTGGCATAACCCTCAAATCGTCCATAACCCTCAATATCCAGAAATTCCGTTCTTTTAAAGAGCTGCTGATACGGGATATATTTATAAGTTCCTTCCTGCCGGAATTTAGCAACACCACCCTGTCCCGCTAAAACCACATTTCTGGGATTCCAGGTAAATTTATAATTCCAGGCATTCGTATCCGATTCCGGAGCGATTAATCCGCCACAGAAAGATTCAAATAAAATTATCTTACCACCCTGATTACGAATATCATGGATTACTTTCATGGCGCTCATATGATCAATACCCGGATCCAGTCCGATCTCATTCATAAAAACCAGATTATTCTCTTTTGCCTGTTGATCCAGAGCCTGCATTTCATCACTGATATAAGAAGCCGTCACCAAATGTTTTTTGTGTAAAATACAATCTTTTGCGATTTCAATATGCAGTCGGGCAGGGAGCATAGAGATAACTACTGTTGCTTGTCGTATTGCTTTCTGTCTTTCATCTTTATTCAGAATATCCAGTTGAATTGCCGTTGCATTAAGATGATTTTGAGTTTTTTTATGAGCAGCGACCAGTGACAGATCCGCAATAGTGATGTGCAGTTGTTCCTGTTCGGATTTATCCAGTAAATACCGGATTAAAGAAGCAGCAGACCGTCCCGCTCCGATGATTAAAATCGATCTCATAAAAGTTTCGTTTGTATATCTAAATACGAATGTATGAATTTGTTATATTTATAAAAAATAAAATCAATTCACAGCATCATTAATTTTTGCTATAGTTTTGTGTAAAATCAGTATCATGGATAGAAGAATTATTATAACAGCAGCTGTTTTCGGCATGATTGCCATTATATTTGGAGCTTTCGGAGCGCATGCGTTAAAAAAAGTATTAGAGGTAGATCAGTTGATCTCTTTTGAAACAGGAGTAAGATATCAGATGTATCATGCTTTCTTTTTATTATTTATAGGTGTTTATCAGGGAATAACACAAAAAACCAAGAAAACGATTTATATATTAGTCCTCTTAGGAGTGTTGCTCTTCTCAGGATCAATCTATTTATTGAGTACAAAAAATATAACAACTGTCGATATTAGTTCATTTGCTCTGATAACCCCTGTAGGAGGAATGTTGTTAATATTCGCATGGGCACTTTTGATTATAAAGGGTTTAGCTAAAAAGTAACAATATCTGCTTAAATTGTTGAGCTATACGGAATTTAATTTTTACTTTTGCAAAATTAATAACACAACTCAATATTAAAGTTATGGATAGTAATAGCCTATTTACGAAAACGATTTCGTTAGAAGGATTAGGGATTAAAAATGCAAATGTCAGATATCAATTAAGTCCTGATGAGTTACATGATTTAACAATAGAGAAAGGACAGGGAGTTGAAACTTCAACAGGAGCATTAGCCGTTAATACAGGAGAATTTACAGGTAGATCTCCACAGGATCGTTTTATTGTAAAAGACAGTATTACAGAGGATAAAGTGTGGTGGGGGAATGTAAATCTTCCTTTTGATTCAGCAAAATTTGATGCACTTTACGATAAAGTAACTGCTTATTTATCAGGAAAAGAAATTTTTGTTCGTGACAGTTATGTTTGTGCAGATTCCGATTACCGTGTAAATGTACGATCAGTTACAGAACTTCCGTGGTCAAATTTATTTTGTTATAACATGTTTTTAAGGCCGGAAGAATCCGAACTGGAAAATTTTACTACAGAATGGCATGTTGTATGCGCTCCCGGTTTTATGGCAGATCCGGCAGTAGACGGGACACGTCAGTCTAATTTTGCTATTTTAAATTTTACAAAAAAGATTGTTCTGATAGGAGGAACCGGTTATACGGGAGAGATCAAAAAAGGGATTTTCTCTGCTTTGAATTTCATTTTGCCTGTTTTCAGAAATACATTACCAATGCACTGTAGTGCCAATGTAGGAGAAAAAGAAGATACCGCTATTTTCTTTGGTTTATCAGGTACCGGTAAAACCACTTTATCAGCAGATCCGAAAAGAAAACTAATCGGAGATGATGAGCACGGATGGACAAGTGAAAATACCGTTTTCAATTTTGAAGGAGGTTGTTACGCTAAAGTGATTAACCTTACCGAAGAACACGAACCGGATATTTTCAGAGCCATTAAAAAAGGAGCACTTTTAGAAAATGTAGTTTTCAAAAAAGGAACAAACGAAGTAGATTTTGATGATATTTCTATCACGCAAAATACCAGAGTAAGTTACCCTATTTATCATATTAATAATGTTCAGCCGGGTTCCATAGGTAAAAACCCTAAAAATATTTTCTTCCTTACAGCAGACGCCTTTGGAGTTTTACCTCCCATCTCTAAGCTAACACCAGGACAGGCAGCATATCATTTTATTTCCGGTTATACTGCAAAAGTAGCAGGAACAGAAGCAGGAGTAAATGAGCCACAGCCAAATTTTTCAACTTGTTTTGGAGCACCTTTCATGCCTTTACACCCAACAAAATATGCTGAGATGTTAAGTGCTAAGATCAAAGAGAGCGGTGTAAACGTTTGGTTAATAAATACCGGATGGACAGGTGGACCTTACGGAGTAGGAAACAGAATGAAGCTGAAATATACTCGTTCTATGATTACTGCTGCTTTAAACGGAGAACTGAACAATGTAGAATTCGTTAAGCATGAAATATTCGGTTTGTCAAAACCACAGACTTGTCCGGATGTACCAAGTGATATTCTGAATCCGAGAAACACATGGGCTGACGGAGCTGCTTATGATGTAAAAGCAACTGAATTGGCACAGTCGTTTAAAAAGAACTTTACTAAATTTGAAGAGTTTGCAAATGCTGAAATTTTAGCAGGAGGACCTCTGGCATAAATTTGATTATTATATTCAACAAAAAGAGCTGTCATTTATTTGACAGCTCTTTTTATTTATAGTGTTGTTTTTTTAAAAAAACATCATTTTACTTTATTTACCTCAGCAATATACTTTTCTAAAGCCATTGTCATAGAAGGTGTTTCAGGAGTAGGAGCGAGAATATCTACTCGTAATCCATGTTCTATAGCTTCTTTCTGAGTTGTAGTTCCAAAAACAGCAATACGAGTCTCATTTTGTTTAAAATCAGGAAAGTTTTTAAACAAAGACTTGATCCCGGTTGGACTGAAAAAAGCCAGTACATCATAATAGACATCTTTCAAATCCGTAAGATCGCTCATTACCGTTTTGTAAAAAGTAGCCTGTGACCAAGTAACTTTTAATCCGTTCAGTGTTTGTGGTGCATCTGAGTTCAGTTGATCAGAAGCCGGTAATAAGAATTTCTCATCTTTATACTTTTTGATAAGAGGAGATAAATCTATAAATTCTTTTTGACCTACATAGATTTTTCTTTTTCTGTAAACTACATACTTTTGAAGGTAAAAAGCCACTGCTTCAGACTGACAGAAATATTTTAAAGTTTCAGGAACTTTATAACGCATTTCTTCAGCAACTCTAAAAAAGTGATCAACAGAGTTTTTACTCGTTAAAATAATAGCAGTAAAGTTGTTGAGATCAATTTTTTGTTGTCGGATGTCTTTAGCACTAACACCTTCAACATGAATAAAAGGTCTGAAATCAATTTTTACCTTATGCTTGTGTTGTAGCTCAAAGTATGGTGAATTTTCTACTTTAGGCTCTGGTTGTGATACCAAAATTGTTTTCACTTTCATATTTGAATTTTCTTAATGCCTTAACTTTTTGTAAACCAATAATACATGAAATAATAAGGGGCTATTTCGAGAGCGCAAAGATACAAAATAAAATAAAACAATTTACCCATAATCAATTTTTGATAATTCTTTAAAGAAACAAGATAAGTTAGTGTGCTTATTGCCAAGATAGTACCAATTAGTAAATAGATAAATAGTATCGGTGGATCATCATTGTAAAAAAGAATGATGTTAATAGGGAAAAGAAGTAGGCCTATGTAAGTTCTGTAACTGACTTTCTGCAGATTAAAATGTTCATTAAACTCTTCTATATCAAAAGAGGTTGCTATTATTTTTTCAACTAAAAATTTAGATAAAATAAAGAAACATAAAAGTGTAATAATCTGTATGAATGTTATGATATTTGTTTTAGTGGTAAATCCAAAGTAACTTAAGAGTAATTGTATGAGAAAAGAGAAAGATAAAATCTGAACAATGAATAAAAGAGTAGTAAACCAACCCATAACAGTACCGGCATCTTTGTAGATTTTCAAATATTTATTAGTATAGGCCAGTTTAATAAATTCATTAAACCTGTTTTCAAAACCTGATTTAGTGATTGCAATTAAAGCAAGAGTAAAGACAATTAGGATGGTTGCCCAGTCTTTGTTTTCAATTATCCTTTGATGCAGTTCTAAATTTCTCATAGTTGGTGCAAAATTAGTAATTTTATCAACCATTTTGTTTTATTATAAATTTATTATGTAACTGCGATTATAAAAAGTTTACTTTTGTACTGAAATTTATTATATATATGAGTGACGGTATTGTTATAATTCCTGCCTATAACGAGATTGAAAATATCGAGAGTATTGTTAGAGCTGTGTTTTCTTTACAAAATCTGTTTCATGTTTTAATAGTTGATGATAATTCGCCGGATGGAACGGCAGATGTTGTTAAAGAGCTTCAGAAAGAATTTGAAGGGAGATTGTTTCTTGAAGTACGGAATAAGAAATTAGGATTGGGAACCGCATATGTTCATGGTTTCAGATGGGCAATAGAACATGATTATCAGTTTATTTTTGAAATGGATGCAGATTTTTCTCATAATCCGGACGATCTGAAAAAGTTGTATGATGTCTGTCGGTTTGATGAGGCAGATATGGCAATCGGTTCCAGATATGTTACAGGAGTTAATGTGGTAAACTGGCCTTTGAATCGGGTTCTGATGTCTTATTTTGCATCGATTTATGTGAAAATGATCACAGGTATGAAAATACATGATGCAACAGCTGGTTTTGTTTGTTATAAAAGAAAAGTTTTAGAAAAAATAAATCTGGATAAAATACATTTCATAGGTTATGCATTTCAAATAGAGATGAAATACAGAACATATGCAAAAGGATTCGAAATAAAAGAAGTCCCTATTATTTTTACAGACAGAATAAAAGGACAGTCAAAAATGAGTAATGCAATTATAAAAGAAGCCGTTTTTGGAGTAATTGCACTCAGAATAAAAAAAATGCTTAACCGATTATAGAAATCAGATGAACAAGGTATTAATTAAGAATGCAAGAATAGTAAATGAAGGAGTAATCTTTGAAGGAGATGTACTAATTGAGAACGAATATATTGTTGAAATAGCCACCACTATTAGTCCAAAATCGTCAGATATTAAGATTGTTGATGCAGAAGGAAGCTATCTGCTTCCGGGAGTGATTGATGATCAGGTGCATTTCAGAGAGCCCGGACTGACGCATAAAGGAGATATTTTTACAGAATCCAGAGCTGCAATTGCAGGCGGTATTACATCGTTTATAGAGATGCCGAACACAAACCCTCAGGCCGTTACTCAAGAGGCACTTGAAGCAAAATTTGACATTGCAGGAACTTCCTCTTTTGCAAACTATTCGTTTATGTTGGGAGGAACAAATGATAATTTAGAAGAAATTCTGAAAACAGATCCGAAAACAGTTGCCGGAATAAAATTATTCTTAGGCTCATCAACCGGAAATATGTTAGTAGATAACGAAGAAGTGCTGGAAAAAATATTTTCAAGTACTCCGATGCTGATTGCCGTTCATTGTGAAGACGAAGAAACGATTAAAAATAATTTAGCAAAATTTCAGGAAGAATATGGAGAGAATATACCTATGAGATATCATCCCGAAATAAGAAGCGAAGAAGCTTGTTATATATCTTCTTCAAAAGCAGTTGAATTAGCGAAGAAAACAGGTGCCCGTTTACATGTGTTCCATGTTTCAACAGCAAAAGAAGTAGACTTGTTTACCAATAAAATTCCTTTGGAAAATAAACAGATCACGGCAGAAGTATGCGTACACCATTTATGGTTTACAGATGAAGATTACAATAAAAAAGGAACACTGATCAAATGGAATCCCGCTATTAAAACGGCAAATGATAAAAAAGTACTTTGGGAAGCATTACTGGATGACAGACTGGATGTAATTGCGACTGATCATGCCCCTCATACCTTAGAAGAAAAAAACAATGTGTATACTAAAGCCCCTTCCGGAGGTCCGTTAGTACAACATGCTTTAGTTGCCATGTTCGAAGCACATCATCAGGGGAAAATCTCTGTAGAAAAGATCGTTGAGAAAATGGCTCATAATCCGGCTAAAGTTTTTAAGATTCATAAAAGAGGATTTATTAAAGAAGGATATTATGCCGATTTGGTTTTGATTAATCCCGGATTGCCATGGAATGTAAAAAAAGAGAATATTTTATATAAAGTAGGCTGGTCACCCTTTGAAGGAGTTAATTTTAAATCAAGAGTCACACATACATTTGTGAACGGGCAGTTAGTATATCAGAACTTTAAAATAAAAGAAGTTCGTTGCGCTCAGAGATTACAATTTGACCGTTAACACGCCCTTTTTGTATTTTTTAACGGTTCTTGAAACCAGATGATTTTAAAAATGAATATTTAAATATGAGAATAATAGCTTTATTGTTAGTTACCGTATTGTTTTTTGCATGTAGTGAGAAATCAGCTGTTGAGAAGCCGGATAAATTGATTAGTGAAGAAAAAATGGTTGATATAATCTATGATTTGTCTATCGTACAAGCGATTAGAAGTGTAAACCCAACCAAGCTGGAACAGAAAAAATTGACCCCTCCCTCTTATATATATCTGAAATATAATATTGACAGTTTACAATTTGCACAAAACGAACGGTATTATGCCTCCGATATCGAATTATACGAAAAGATGTATGATGAAGTAAATAACCGATTAGTGAAAAAGAAAAAAGCTATAACCGATTCAAAAAGTGCAATTAAGAAGTAGGCAGTTTCAGTAGCCTTTGCAAACCTTGCGAATTACCTATCTTGCGTCCTAGTGGTTAAATCAGTAAACAGTTTTTCCGTTTTACTTTTTACAAATAACATTTTACAAAACTATCAATTATTGTAGTTTCTCGCTATCTCGTTAATATAATTTCTGATATCTTTAAAAGAGTACTGTAATGTAGCTGTAATTTTCTCATTAGAATAGTGATCCTTTGTATGAGAAGATTTAGCAGCAGCTTTAGAGAGTGTTCTTCTTTTGTTCAAAAATTTAGATAAAAACCAATCCACTTTCCATGCAATTTTGGTCATCCATGGTCTTGCATAAACAGAAGGAGCTTTTACCTTTAAAGCAGTAGCGATAGTTGTAGTAATATCCTGAAAAACAATATTCTCAGAGATTAGTGTAAATCGTTCCCCTTTAATTTCACTTTTCATTAATTGGAACATAATAGCCACAACATCCGTTACAGCCACAAAGCCGGAAGAACCTTTTGTATAAAAATGAAGTCCTTTTGCTATTCGACTGAAGATTTCTCCGCTACCCTGTTCCCAAAAACCGGGACCAAAAATAACACCGGGATTAACAATAACGATTTTAAGTCCCTCTTCCTGACCACGCCAAACTTCCATTTCAGCACCGTGTTTTGTAATAGCATAATCACTGTGAGGCTTATCCACAAGCCATTCTGTTTCTTCTGTGATGATTGATTCATGATCCAATAGATCACCTAATGCTGCAATAGAACTAACATAACAAAGTTTTTTGATTTTATGATCTATAGTCAAATTGACAATATTAGCAGTTCCTTCAATATTGATTTTTCTTAAAAGGTTCTCCTGTTTTGGATCAAAAGAGATGTGCGCCGCACAGTGGTATACATAACTGATTTGCTCAAAAGCAGTTTCAAGAGAAGGAATATTCGTTATATCTCCCTTAATCCATTCAATTTCAGGAAACAAGTTTTCTTTATTATAATATTTAAAAAGTTGTTCAACTTTTACAATGTTTTTCTTATTTCGAAATAATGCGCGTACCCGTTCTCCATTTTCCAGTAAATGAAGTAATAAGTGGGATCCAACTAAACCTGTACTACCTGTAACCAATATCATAGAAGCAAAGTTAACAATTATCAATAACCGAAACACTATTTGAACGGAATATATATAACTAAATTAGCAGGCAAAGGGTAACTGATTTTACTGAATTGCCTATCTTTGGGGCAAATTATTTACATAAAAAATGAAAAATTTTATTGAAGAAGTAACTTGGAGAGGCATGTTACAAGATGTAATGCCAGGTACAGAAGAACATTTGTTAGAAAGTATGCGTGTGGCTTATGTTGGAATTGACCCTACTGCAGACTCACTTCATATTGGGCATCTGGTAGGAGTGATGCTTTTGAGACATTTTCAATTATCCGGGCATAAACCTCTTGCTCTGATAGGAGGAGCAACTGGAATGATAGGTGATCCCTCAGGAAAATCTAATGAAAGAAATTTATTAGATGAAACCACTTTGCGTCACAATCAAGAAGCGATCAAAAATCAGTTATCCCGTTTTTTAGATTTTACTTCAGATGCACCCAATGCAGCAGAATTAGTAAATAACTATGATTGGATGAAAGAATTTTCTTTTCTGGAGTTTATTCGTACAGTAGGAAAACACATCACTGTAAATTATATGATGGCAAAAGACTCTGTAAAAAAACGTCTTTCAGCAGATTCAGCAGAAGGGATGTCTTTTACAGAATTCTCATATCAGTTGTTGCAGGGGTATGACTTTTTACATTTGTTCAATGCCAAAAAATGTACCCTTCAAATGGGAGGAAGCGATCAGTGGGGAAATATTACAACAGGAACAGAATTAGTGAGAAGAATGCAGGGAGGGAAAGTATATGCATTGACCTGTCCGTTGATTACCAAAGCTGACGGAACAAAATTTGGTAAATCAGAAGGAGGAAATATTTGGTTAGATGCTCAGAGAACCTCTCCATATAAATTTTATCAGTACTGGGTAAATACATCAGATGCTGATGCAGAAAAATACATTAAGATTTTTACTTTCTTATCAAGAGAAGAAATTGAAAAATTATCAAAAGAACATCTTGAAGCTCCACATTTAAGAGTTTTACAAAAACGACTGGCAGAAGAAATCACCATTATGGTACATTCTAAAGTTGATTTAGAGAATGCAATCAAGGCTTCCGAGATATTATTCGGAAACTCAACCTCAGATGATCTGAAGCAGTTAAATGAAGCAACTTTTTTAGATGTTTTCGAAGGAGTTCCACAAGCTGAGATCTCAAGAAAAGATATCGAAGCAGGTTTAGAGATTGTTACTGTTCTGAATGAAAAATCAGGATTTTTAAAATCAAATGGAGAAGCAAGAAGAGCCTTAACAGAGAATTCTATTGCTGTAAACAAAGAGAAAGTAACAGAAGATTTTACTCTCACAGCAAAAGATCTGATCAATAATAAGTTTGTATTATTACAGAGAGGTAAAAAGAATTATTTCGTTTTACGAATTGTATAGATCAAAAATAGAGAAGCTGTCTGAGAAGGCGGCTTTTTTTATTGATACCGATTTAACCGCTAAGGGGATTTAACCACAAGGACGCAAGGGTACTCGCAAGGTTCGCAAAGCTTATAATAGTTGATGGTTTTGTATATCGCTGAGAACTGAGACTGAAAACTATTTACTAATATTCACGTTAAGACTTTTGACATTCTGACTAAATTACGGATACTGAAAACTGTGACTGAATACTTTTTACTACAATACCATTAGATTACAACCGCGAATATCTGAGTTATCAAAACGTCCTAATACTTCAAAACGTCCGTTTAAGTATTTTTTACCCAGATCCTGAGTAGCAATAAAAGAACAAGAGTTGATGTTAGCAAGATCGATTACATTAATCCCTCCTGTTTTTCCTTCCTCGATATAGGTTAAGGCATCTTCCGTATCTCGTATCATGATATTCATCCATGGTGGGCATTCAAATATTCCGTCTCCCAGAGAATAAGCCTGAGATAATAATTCTGTCATGCCATATTCAGAGTGAATAGAATGTACACCAAAACCATTACAGAGTTGTTCATGTAGTTCTTCACGGATCATTTCCTTTCTTTTTCCTTTCATGCCGCCTGTTTCCATAATGATCACATTTTTAAACTGAAAATTTTGTTTTTCAATCAAGTCCAGTAAAGCATACGTAACACCAATCAGAATGACGTTTTGTCCGGATAGATCCAGTTCTGTCAGTTTTTTAATTAGCTCATCATGATTAAACAGATAAAAACCACTGTCAGGGTTATTGGAAAGCCGAATCAGATCTTCTACCATATAAATAAGAGAAGAACCTTGCCTTTCCAGGTAAGAAGGTAATAGTGCTAATACAGCATAGTCTTCAATATTTCCATAGAATTGAGCAAAACCTTTACGGTAGCTTTCTTCATACAGAGAAACATCCGTTATTAAATGTCTACTGGTGATGCTTCCTGTTGTTCCGCTACTGGTAAAGGTTTCCTGAGCAGGATCAGTAGAAGATAGTACAGTATGGCTTTTAAAGAACTGGATGGGTAAAAAAGGGATTTGTTGTAAAGTTTTCACTTCTGTTTTCCCTACTTTTAATAGGTCGCAGAATTCTCGGTAAACAATGTTATGGTCATATTGAAAACGAAACACTTTTAGTGCTTTCTTTTCAAATTCTTTTTGACTGTTACTATTAAAAATGTCGGTAGTTAGGCTCAAGAGAATAAATTTTAGCAAAAGTACACAAAATAAAAAAGCATCCGCCGGAGGTTGGATGCTTTTAATATGATTATAGAAAAAATTATTTTATAATTAATTTTCTGGTAACAGCTGCGTCTCCTTCTTTTATTTTGATAATATATACTCCCGGTGAAAGATTGGAAACACTTAATTCTTTTTCGTTAATTACTGTTTGTAAAACAACATATCCTAAAACATCAAAAATTTCGATCTCTTTACTTTTATCTGCTTTAGTAGTGATAAAAATTTTACCATTGATTACAGGGTTTGGATAGAAACTAAACCCGTCAATAGTAGCCTCTTGCTTCTTTTTTACTGTCTGTGCAGAAAGATCAAAAGAGGTAAGTGATAAAGCAATAAAAAAAATATAAATGTAGTTTTTCACCATAGTTAAAATTAAAACGTGTCAAAGATACTAAATTTATTACCAAATAGTATGCCAAAATATAATAAAAAAAAGACCCTTTAACATAAAGGGTCTTTCTTGGTAATACAGTGGTTTTGATAAATACGTGTTATTTCATCCAGCCCATCCATGTTGGAGGTAATGCTCCGTTACCTGCTCCCGTAGCTTTATCATTAACAGTGTAATAAGCAGGGAAATTTGAAGTAGCAGTAACATTGTTTATGCTTACATTAGTAACAGGATGTGCAGCAAATTCAGCCTGAGTTTCTTTTCCGTCAAAATTGATACCAAAGCTTTTAGTAGCTCCTTTGAAACCGGAAATATAAACATTATCTATCGTTCCTTTTGTTCCTCTTCTTAACATTATTCCTGCCTCACTTGTTACAAGCGGATTGTTTCTTCCGATAAGAGTAATGTTTTTCAGAGTAGGATTAGATATTGGAGCTAAGAGCGGATTAGTTGAATTATTATCAGCCTCGATCCCTCTGCTGTCAGAAGAAAAAGCAGTAGCAGATGACTGATCAGAATATAAATTTGTAGCAGTGCCGTTCCATCCCTCTGTCCAGTCAAAAGAATCATCCTGACAGCCGATTGCAGCAAGATTAGTAGCATTTACAGAACCGCCAAACCATTCGAAAGCATCGTCAGAACCTTGTCTTACAAGGATATTATCTACAGTCGTTCCAGAACCTACAGCATAGAAAGTAACACCATTAAATTCTGCTTCCGGATTGATAAGTGCACCAGAATATTCAACAATAAGATGAGAATAGATACCGGAATTATCTGCCGGATTAGTCCCTCCATAACGTAATCCTGTAACTTCAGCCTGTACATTTGTACCTAAATTAGTAATAGCGTTTCCGCAGATTACAATACCTCCCCAGTCTCCAGGAGCAGGATTTGCTTTAGTAGATGTAAAACGAATTGGATTGGTTTCCGTTCCTTTAGCAATGATTTTCCCTCCCTGTTTAACCGCTAAGAAAGCTACTTTTTCTGCATCTTTTTCCGCATAAGCTTTAATAGTAGTTCCTGCAGGGATTGTTAAGGTTACTCCGCTGTTAATAAATACTTCTCCTTTTAAAGTATAAACAGTATTGGCATTTAGCGTCATATCCGTAGTAATATCCCCTATTAATTCTCCAGTTGCAGGTACATTAACATCTTCATCGCTACTGTTGCTGTCACTACTGGAACAACTGGTGAAAATAAGACTTAAAATCGTTAAGCTGAATAATAATTTTTTCATTTTGAGATAGTTTTTAGTTGTTTAATTATGTTATGCAAATATGAGATTTGTTCACGTCAAGACAGTTAACAGATTATTATCTAATTATTATAATAATCTGATATTATTGTTATTATAATGTTATTTGTTTAATACTGAAATAATATACGATGTACAATAAGGTTGTTAGTTGTTAGTTGTTGGATTTTTCTTGTAAACCTTTGTAAATCTTTATTATCACGTAATCTATTACGCGCTAGTCGGAGACTGACAAACACTTTCTCTAAATCGGAGATTTTGCGAAGCAGTAATCGAACTATTGAATAATCCAAAAATCAAATCATCGTACTAAGTTTTATTATAAATCAGTCAACCTTAATTAGACACCTTCACATCTCACATTTTACTTTTTTCAAACTAACAACCAAGCACCAACAACTAACAATCAGATTAAAACAGGTCATATTTTAATCCTAAACTGAAAAACAGACCAGTTCTGAAAGAATAAACATCAATATCTCCCTGTGCGTTTTCCTGTACTCTTCGAATCTTACTGTCCAGTATGTTTTTTACATTAAAACTCATGGTAAGGTGTTCCCCGATTTTGGCACTGGAAATAAAATTAAGAGTTGGTATTCCTTTCTCGACAATATTTCCTTTTCCGAAAGAACCTAAAGAATAGATTCTGTCATGAAAATAATTACCTACTAATGAGATAGTTGGTCTGAAAGCTCCATTATCCAGTATGTAAGTGATATCTGCATTTACTAATAGAGGAGAAGCACCCTGTAATCGGTCTTTATCAACATTGAAGTTTACTGAATTATTAGTCTCTTTTGCTACTTTTTCCGAATCTAGCTTTTGTTCAGAGTACATATAAGTAAGGTTAAACCCTGCGGATAAATTTTGTGTATCATTTATATTCCAGATATTTTTTCTGATCTCGAATTCAGCCCCTACGATATAAGCATAGTCTCCCGCATTTACAAAAGTATTATCGTTTAGGGCAGAGTTTAGTAATACTTTGCTGATAGGGTTTTTGATGTATTTAGCAAAACCCGTTAAAGAAATTAATTCATCCGTTTCCGGAAATAATTCCCACTTAATATCAAAATTATAGTTATCAGATGGTTTTAAGAAAGGATTACCTACTGAGTTTTCTCCAATACCTTCATATCTGAAAGGAGCCTTTTCTTTGAATTCCGGTAATGTATAGGTTTTACTTAAAGCAAAACGTAAATTCTGATTGTCCTTAATTGCATATTTTAAAGTAGCAGAAGGTAATAAGAAGGTTTTGTCGATAGTTGCATCTTTAAATGTAACACCCGATAAAGAAATGTTAGTGTTCCAGTCCATTGTCTGATTTATTTTTTCCGCTCTTAAACCAACAGTATAAGTCAGTTTATCCGATAGATTCTGTTCAAAGCTCACAACCCCTGCATGAATGCTCAGATCCCCTGTATAAGTAAATGGTTTTAAACTTCTCACACGACCCGTTGTAATGTTATATGTACCGTCAATATTAGGAACTGTGCTCAGATGATCCGGATTTAAAAAGTCATCAATTGTGTTTTTAGTAACCGGTATTCGGTTGGTACTGTTTGTGATCCTGAAATTGAATTGAGTTGCCTCAAAGTCTCTCGATTTAATTTTTCCGTTATAACCAAATCTTAGTTTTCCGTTATAATTATCATTGCTGTCTTTTAAAAGTTTATAAGTAAACATCGCTTTTGCAGAGAATTCATCCTCTTTAATTTTTTGGAAATAACGGTTGTTAGAAGAAGGAGAACTAGTATTATAAGAGTAAACTCCATTGTCCAGTATCAGATTATTAGTGATACGATCCGGCATATCCGCATTAACAATGCCATAAGAAGCGCCCCAGTTAAAGTCTAGGCGATCATTAATAGAATGATCTCCCAGTAATTGATTCACAAATAGTTTATTTTGTTCCGTTAATGTTTGTCGTGTAAACTCAAAACGATTATCCCCTTGCCCCAGATAACTGTCATATTCCCCTACAGTACTGCTAGAAGAATTAATGAAAATACTGTTTACTTTTATCACATTTCCGGAATTTATCTTATATCCGAGATTTGCCATTAATGTGGTTTTAGTCATAAATTCATATTTATCCACGTTGTAGTAATCAACAGCAATATCATCATTTGAATTAGATACCACTCGTTGGAATCCGTTTTTATATTTATATCCGTTTTCATAAGAGGCATTTGCAAAAACACTGATTTTCCCTTCAGAGCCTACATCAAAACCGGTTCCTCCGGAAATCCCAAAGTTTATATTGACCGGTTTCCCTTCATTATTAGGTGTCCATCGCGTTTTGAACTGATATTTGTTAACCGAATTAGGTCTTTTTATAGTATAAAAACCTGTTTTTTCTATTCCGTCCGCAACTTTAAAATCTGTTCCGAACGCATTGTTGTTTAGTCCACTTCCAATCTCAATTCTGAGTTTTCCACGACCAGTATGTTCCTTAGAAACAATATTGATATTCGCACCACCCATATCACCATATAATTGTGTGTCATATGTTTTACTGACCCCGATAGACTGAATTACATCTGTAGAAAAAAGATCCAGAGCTACGTTTTTGTTTTCCGGTTCGTTAGACGGTAAAGGGAGTCCGTTTAATGTCGTACTGTTATAACGATCATCCAGTCCCCGTACAAAAACACCACTATTGCCGTCTTGTTTTGAGATTCCTGTCATTTTCGTTACTGCCGATCCTGCATCACTAATCCCTTTTCTCGATAGTTCCTGAGCACCTATACTTTGCGTTATTGTAGCTGCTTTCTGTTGTTCCAGTAATAAAGCAGATTCTTTTTCTCTGCTTACCGTTTTATGAATAATAACATCATCAAGCAAAAGGTTGTCAGATCCCAGAGCATTATTAATGATTTTCTTTTCACCAGCTTTAATCATAAAAGGGATTTCACTGTTTTCGTATCCCAGAAAACTAAAAACAAGAACATAACTGCCCGGAGCAAGATCAATAGAATATTTTCCATTACTATCTGTAGATACTCCAATACCGGTATTCTTTATCAATGCGTTAGCAAATGGTAAAGGTTCATCTTTAATTTCTTTACTTGTTAAGATTCCGGATACATTGCCTTTCTCCTGAGCAAATCCCATTGTAAAAATAAAGAGAGAAATGAATAATAGTTTAAGTTTCATTAGTTATGTGTTTTATCTGGAGCAAAGGAATACTACTATTGTAAAGTTGAGGTTACCTCCCTGTTACCTTTCTGTTTCATATTTATTATGAAATAGTTAACACATTAAATTATAGTAAATACATGCAATCGTTTTGTTTTATATTTACATTTACAATCGCAAACAGATACAGCTCCTATTATGAAAAAAAAAGAAATCAAAATCTTATTAGTAGATGATGAACCAGATATTCTAGAGATTGTAGGTTATAATCTCTCCCAAGAAGGTTACCAGATTATTACCGCTGTAAATGGTAAAGATGCCATACAGAAGGCAAAAAAAGAACTTCCTCATCTAATAATCATGGATGTTATGATGCCCGAAATGGATGGGATGGAAGCTTGTGAAATCATAAGGAAATTACCAGAACTCAGTAATGTGATTATTGCTTTCCTTACAGCAAGAAGCGAAGATTATTCACAGGTAGCAGGATTTGATGCCGGAGCAGATGATTATATTACTAAACCGATCAAACCAAAAGTTCTGGTAAGTAAGGTTAAGGCGTTGTTAAGAAGGCTGAAAGAAGAACAAAATATAGATACTCTGAACGTTGGAGGGATAGAGATTAACAGAGAAGAATATAAGATTGTTAAAGAAAATAAGGAGATTATTTTACCAAGAAAAGAATTTGAATTATTTTATCTGTTAGCTTCAAAACCAGGAAAAGTCTTTAAAAGAGAAGAGATTTTAGATAAAGTATGGGGTAACGAAGTGATCGTTGGAGGAAGAACAATAGATGTTCATATCAGAAAACTAAGAGAAAAGATAGGAGAAGAATTATTCAAGACAATCAAAGGTGTAGGATATAAATTTGAGATATAAATGCCTATAAGTTTTAGAAAGACATACAAATTTGCTATAAAATCAGCATTTTATATTACTCTTTTTTCCACCCTCTTTACTGCAGGGCTAACTGCATTTTTCTTTCAGTTCTCAATGAAGTTCTGTGGTATTTTTGCTGTTTCAATGTATATTTTCTCCTTTTTTATGCTACAATACAGAGTAGAGAGATTTATCTATAAAAGAGTCAAAAAAATATATGATAATGTTTCCCTTTTGGAATCCAGTTCCTTGAGAGAGTATCCCATCACTACAGATATGGAAACATTAACCCGTGAGGTTCAGAAATTTGCCAGCGACAAAAAAATTGAAATAGATACATTAAAAATTCGTGAAGAATATCGACGTGAATTTCTTGGAAACATATCTCACGAGCTAAAAACACCCTTATTTACCGTTCAGGGATATTTACTTACCCTTCTTGACGGAGCGATGGATGATAAGAATATCCGTAAAAAATACCTTCAGAGAGCAGAAAAAGGTGTAGAGCGGTTGATTTATATCGTAAAAGATCTGGATATGATTACCAAACTCGAAACAGGTGATGTTAATATGAATTATTCCGAGTTTAATATTGTTGAGGTAATTCAGGGTGTATTTGATCTACTTGAAATGAAAGCTTCAAAAAAGAATATCATGCTCATGTTCGATATGAAGTATTATAAACCGATCAAGGTCTATGCAGACAGAGAAAAGATACAGCAGGTTGTGACTAATCTGGTTGTTAATTCCATTAAATATGGAAAAGATGATGGAACAACAGAAGTAAGTATAGAAGATTTAGTTAATAATAAGATCATTATCAGGATAACTGATAATGGAGAAGGTATTCAGAAACAAAATATCCCAAGGCTTTTTGAGCGTTTTTACAGAGTTGACAAAAGTGGAGCCCGAACAGAAGGAGGTTCCGGATTAGGTTTAGCGATCGTAAAACATATTATAGAAGCACATAAAGAAAAAATTTATGTGAAAAGTCAGTTCAAAGTAGGGTCTGAATTTTCTTTTACACTTGAAAAGGTAGTAAAAGAAGACTGATTTATTTTCCAAATATTCTAAAATAGGATTCTTTACAGTAGTCTTGTCTCTGAAAACAATCTATATATTAGATATTTCCTTATTTTTACCGAAATTTAATTTTAATTGTGGGAAGTAAAAATAAACTTAAGAGATTTAAAGAGAACGAAACATTTTCTAATGTTTTTCAGCCGACAAGAGAAGAAGTAGTAAGTTTATCTTTTCCTTTAAGAGGAAAGTGGAATAAGGATTTCTTCAAAAACGATAATCCGTTAGTGCTTGAGTTGGGTTGCGGAAAAGGAGAATATACCGTTGGATTAGCAGCTAAATATCCAAATAAGAACTTTATTGGAATTGATATTAAAGGAGCACGTTTCTGGAGAGGTGCTAAAACTTCGCAGGAAGATGATTTAAATAACGTTGCTTTTATCCGTACACAGATTGAGCTGATTGATAATCTTTTTGATACAGGTGAAGTAGATGAGATCTGGATCACTTTTCCGGATCCTCAGATTAAATATAAACGAACAAAACATCGTCTGACTAATTCTGAATTTCTTCAGTTGTATAAAAAAATATTAAATAAGAATGGAGTTGTCAATCTGAAAACAGACAGTGAGTTTATGCATGGTTATACTTTAGGTTTGCTTCATGGAGAAGGACATGAGGTGCTTTATGCAAATCATAATATCTATCATAATGAAGGTAGTCCTGAAGAAGTTACTGGTATTCAGACTTTTTATGAGAAACAATATTTAGAACATGATAAAGCTATTACCTATATTAAATTCAAAATAAAATAAATGTTTATCTTTTTAGATTTCCTCTTTGGTTTTTTGACCGCAGTTATTGGGATACTTCCTCCCGGATTGTTAAATATTTCTGCGGCTAAAATAAGTCTTAAAGAAGGAAGAGTGAGAGGTGTTTTGTTTGCTTCCGGTGCAACCTTGGTAGTTCTGTTTCAGTCGTATATTGCAATTTTGTTTTCCAGATATATTGACAGACATCCCTATGTGATGGAACTGTTGCAAGAAGCCGGTTTCTTTATTTTTTTACTGTTAACGATTTATTTTCTGTTTTTAGCCAAAAAGAAAGAAGCAAAACAAGACCTGACAAAAAAACATACCAAGAAAAGTCGTTTTTTATTAGGTGCATTTTTATCCTCAATTAATTTGTTTCCAATTCCTTTTTACGTACTAATTATTATGACCCTTTCCAAAAGAGAGCTGTTTAATTTTGAACAAGAAGAAATTATATTATTTGTATTAGGAGCTGTTATAGGTACCTTTTTTATGTTCTATATGTATATGATGTTTTTTAAAAGACTAGAATCCGGGGCACAGCTTTTAATGAAAAATTCAAATTATATTATCGGAACAATTACCGGAATAGTAACCATTATTACGTTATTTAAAATTATTAATACGTATTATTCGTGAGTATCGAAGAAGTTTCTTTTTTTGAGCGTGTGTATCAGGTGGTCCGAAAAATACCCTACGGGCACGTAACCAGTTATGGAGCAATAGCAAAAGTATTAGGAACTCCCCGTTCCGCACGAATGGTAGGTTGGGCAATGAATGCCTGTCACGGACGAGAAGATATTCCTGCGCACAGAGTAGTGAACCGACTAGGACTGTTGACAGGGAAACATCATTTCCAGGGAACTAATTTAATGCAGCAGTTGCTTGAAAACGAAGGTATTGTGGTTAAAAATAATCAGATTGTAGACTTTAAAAAATACTTTTGGAAGCCTGATATTGAAGTTTGATTTTGTTGTATACCTTGTCTATTAATGACAATTATTCGTTGGTATGCTGTGTTTTATAAAAGTAATAGATGTTTTATTTATAGATTTAATTTCTTATATATTTTTCATATAAAATTTTCTTTTAAAATAGGTATTATAAATATATTCATATTTATAATTTGATTTCTGCTTAGTGATTATTTGGCTTTTATTACTGATTCAGTGTTTTTTGAATTGCTAAATACATTTCCATCCCTTATTTGTAATTATTTCACATGATGTTTTAAATAGCTTGTTTTGTGATAAATAACTATTTATGGTTATTTTATCGATTTTTACGATATGTTTTGAGTTAAAACAAAATATTTTTTGATTAAAAACATGATTTTTATAAATTATTATGTATTTTGCTTATTATTTGAAGTAATTGTTATTCCATGTAATAGCATGGTCTTAAATTGTTTAATATTTTAAATTATAAAACGTATGGTAAAAAGTTTACAATTATTAATTTTTTTAAGTTTTTGGGTAGTTTCCGGACAGAATCTTTCAAACCATCAGTTGCCCAAACCAGGGCAGCTTTCATTGTCTTATTTGAAATCATTAGGACAAAAAAATATATTATGGGGAGCTGTTCCTCCTAACTATAATGGAAAAGTGATTGTTTTTAATCATGGGTATATATCATCTACAGAATTAATGCTGATAGGAAATTCGATGTATAAGAAAGCCTATGATGAAGGGTTTAAAACCGCTTTTGTTGCAACAACGAGAGGGAAGGGTGATTGGGTAAATGGAGAACTTCTGGGGCGAGCGATAAGTCAGACTGTTCAGTATTATAACATTTCAAAAGTTTCTTTAGTTGTCCATAGTAATGGAGGAAGAGCTTCTGAAGTTGCGTTGTTTCATTATGAGAAGCGAGATCTTGTCGATAAGGTAATTACCTTGGGAACTCCTTTCAGAGGAACACAATTAGCTGATATTTCAGAGCTTCCATGGTTAAACTGGGCGTGGAAATTATCCGGTTTAAGTGATGGATCTTCTCTTAGTACAACTTACTATTGTGATGATTATTTCAGACCTTATTTTGATAATCATGCATTGAATCAACCTGAGAAATATTATAATTATGGAGCTTGGGGTTATAACAAAGGGAAAAGTATATTATTTTATGTACCTATGACAACTACCGGAGCTATCTTAAAGAAATATGGAGGAGGAATAAATGATGGAGTTACTCCTTTTTACAGTTCAACCAGACCAGGAGGAACACAATTATATACTGTCGATGCTCCAGAAGGGCGAATGAATCATATAGATTTAGCGTATGGGCAATATGTATGGAAGAATATAAGACAAGTGCTTCATGCTCCTGCAACAACAAAAAAAGTAAATACTAAAAGAGTAATAGCTCTTCCGGAAAAGTATACAGCAAGTAGTAATTATCAGATTGTTTTTTCAGATCTTGAATATGATAAGATAGTTATAGAAGACAGATCCTCAGTGTTGAGGCTAGATGTGTTACATGAAAATCCAGAGCCTCAGTTTATAGTCGCAGATCAGCAAAAGAAAAGAATAGGTTCACCTATTAAGAGAGTTGCTGTGCAGGAAGAAGAAGGTATAGATAGGTATTTAACAAGTGTAGAAGTCGCTGTTGAGTCCGGAGCTAAAGATTTTACAATAGAGGCAGATTCTCGTTTTGTTGCTATGGTCACACAAGAAAAAGAAAGCCCTCTTGTTTATACAGTTCAGAAAGAATTAGGTAAGACAATTTTAGAAGTGAAATTTCCCGCCTTAGCAAAAGATGAATTGGAAAAAATAAAAGTAAGCGGCTTGATTCAGAAAAAAAGTGAATTAGAAAAACCGATTGCCACAGTAAAAGATTCTGAAATTTTATTTTTTGATAAAACAGATAATCGTTTTATCTTAGATGTAACAGATTATGAAGAAGGAGTATATTCTTTGTTTATAAATGCTGAAATAGAAGACTTTTACAGAAGAAATCTTATGTCAGGATTTGTTATAGGCGAAAAAACACATAAATCAGTTACTGAGCTTGATACTGTTCAGAATAAGAAAGAATGGGTTTCATTTGTTCAGTTGTCTCCTAATCCGGTAAATGAAAAATCCAGTTTAATTTTTGGGAAAGATGTAAAAGGAGAAGTGAAAGTTATTGTTTATAATGTGAACGGAAGAATAGAAACTCAGTTTATTTTAAATGTTCAGGAAAATACAGTAAGTCCCGTAGGGCAGTATTTTTCCGGCTTAAATAAAGGAGTATATATAATGAATATAGATTCCGGTTTAAAGAAAAAGAGTCTAAATTTTGTGAAATAGATATTTTTTAGAACATATTTTTTCATAAGAAGGTTTTAAAAGGCAATAGTTGAAAAACTTTCAACTATTGCCTTTCTTCTTTTTTTATCGTAAAAAAAGCCGAAGAAAATAGAGAACTTTTATTTTTAAATCAATAAAATCAATTTATTAACTTTAGTTTATCAAGTTTTACTCTTATCTTTGTAATTTAGAATCAGTCTTAGTCAAGACATTGAAAAAGAAGATATAAGCATATGAAATTAGAAAGAAAGGAAATACTTAAGGCTCTTGAAACGATAACAATTGCAGGTGAAGGAAAGAATATGGTTGAGAGTGGAGCAGTTCAGAATGTAATTACTTTCGGAGACGAAGTAGTAGTGGATTTGTTATTAACAACCCCTGCTTTACACATTCGTAAACGTGCCGAAGTAGATATTATGAAAGCAGTTCATGATTTAGTTTATGAAAAAGCAAAAGTAAAAATAAATGTAAAAGTTGAAGCTCCCGAAAAACCGGAAATAAAAGGAAAATCAGTTCCGGGAATTAAAAATATAGTTGCGATTGCTTCCGGAAAAGGTGGAGTTGGAAAATCTACAATGACTGCAAATTTAGCAGTAACTTTAGCTAAAATGGGATTTAGCGTTGGCGTTTTAGATGCTGATATTTATGGTCCTTCCATGCCGATTATGTTTGATGTAGAAAGAGAAAAACCAATCTCTGTTACTGTTGACGGAAAATCTAAAATGAAACCCGTAGAAAGCTATGGTGTAAAACTATTGTCTATAGGATTTTTTACACAACCCAATCAGGCGGTAGTATGGAGAGGTCCGATGGCTGCAAAAGCATTGAACCAGATGATTTTTGATGCAGACTGGGGAGAACTGGATTTTATGCTGATTGACTTACCTCCGGGAACAGGCGATATTCATTTATCTATTATGCAGTCCTTACCTATTACAGGTGCTGTAGTAGTAAGTACACCACAAAACATTGCGCTTGCCGATGCAAAAAAAGGAGTAGCAATGTTCCAGCAAGAAAGTATTAGTGTTCCTGTTTTGGGAATTATTGAAAATATGGCTTATTTCACTCCAGAAGAACTTCCGGAAAATAAATATTATATTTTTGGACAAGAAGGAGCCAAAAATTTAGCAGAAGATTTAGGCGTACCATTTTTAGGAGAAGTTCCGATTGTACAATCTATAAGAGAAGCGGGAGACTATGGTCGTCCAGCTGCTTTACAAACTGCTACACCACTTGAAGCTGCTTTTGAAGAGTTAGCCAGATCTGTTGTTCAGGAAGTAGTGGCAAGAAACGAAAGTCTGCCGCCATCAGAAGCAGTAAAAATTACTACAATGGCTGGTTGTTCAGCTGTAAAGAAAAAATAATATGACAACAGAAGAAATTAGAGTTAACGTTGAAAAAGCACTAGAAGAAATCAGACCCTTTTTAAATACTGATGGTGGCGACATCACATTAATAGACATTGTAGATGATAAACATGTCAGAGTTCGTTTAGAAGGCGCATGCGTAGGATGTCATGTAAATCAGATGACCCTAAAAGCTGGTGTTGAAACTATGATTAAGAAATTTGTACCGCAAATTGAAATAGTAGAGAATATATCTTAAGTGTTTATTGCAAGATCTGTCTCACAGTATCAGATTTTGTTTTATAGTATTAAAATTAATTTATCCTCTGCTAAAAAGAAAAGAAAACTTAATTAGTCGAGGATTTGTTGTTTTTGTGTTAATTCTGTTATAAAAACATATTTTAGTGTCAAAACTGACAATTATCATACTAAAGATAATTTGCTTTAAAGATCTTTGTCCATTAAAGGTTAAATTGTCTCAAACTCTATACCTACATTTATTATTATCATGATTAAAACAGATATACTTATTATTGGTGCAGGTCCTACAGGGCTTTTTACCGTTTTTGAAGCAGGGCTTTTAAAATTAAAATGCCACATTATTGATGCTCTTCCGCAACCCGGAGGACAGTTAACAGAACTTTATCCTAAAAAACCGATTTATGATATTCCCGGATATCCCGAAGTATTAGCAGGAGATTTAGTGAATAATTTAATGGAGCAGATCAAACAGTTTCAGCCGGGATTTACATTAAATGAGCGTGCTGAAACAATAGATAAACTAGAAGACGGAACTTTTATTGTAACTACAAATAAAGGAACAAAACACCATGCAAATTCAGTTGCTATAGCAGGAGGATTAGGAAGTTTTGAACCCCGTAAACCTTTACTCGATAAAATTGATTTTTTTGAGGAAAAAGGAGTAGAATACTTCGTAAAGAATCCGGAACAGTTTAGAGATAAACGTGTTGTAATTGCGGGAGGAGGAGATTCAGCGTTAGACTGGAGTATTTTTCTTTCAGATATTGCCGCAGATGTGACTTTAATTCATAGAAGAAATGAATTTAGAGGAGCTTTAGATTCCGTTGAAAAAGTACAGGAATTAAAAAAACTAGGCAAAATAAATCTGATCACTCCCGCAGAAGTAGTATCACTGCATGGTGGAAATCATATTAAAGCGATTACAATAGATCAGAACGGAGAAAAAATAATGTTAGAAACGGATTTCTTTATTCCGTTGTTTGGATTATCTCCTAAACTCGGACCAATTGCAGACTGGGGACTGGAAATTGAAAAAAATGCAATCAAAGTAAATAATGCATTAGATTATCAGACTAATATACCAGGAATTTATGCTATTGGAGATGTTAATACTTATCCGGGGAAACTAAAACTTATTCTGTGTGGTTTCCATGAAGCAACCCTTATGTGTCAAAGTGTTTATCAGAGAATTAATCCGGGGCGTAAATATGTTTTAAAATATACCACAGTAAGCGGAGTAGACGGTTTTGACGGTACTCGTAAAGAAGCTGAAAAACAAGTAGTAAAAGCAATAGAGTAATTATGGCATTAGATGTTACAATAAAGATTAAAGACAGAGAAGGACTTGTTCATGAATTACAAGCACCTACCGATATGGCAATGAATATAATGGAGCTTTGTAAAGCCTATGAGTTGCCTGTAGAAGGAACTTGCGGTGGAATGGCAATGTGTGCTTCTTGTCAATGTTATGTGCTTTCTACAAACATTGTTTTGCCGGAAAAGGGAGTCGATGAAGAAGCGATGTTATCCGAAGCTTTTTATGTAAAAGAAAACAGCAGGCTGGGATGTCAGCTTCAGATTACAGAAGATATGGATGGACTGGAGCTTGAATTAGCACCGGAATATTAATGATTTGAAGATAAGGTGATTTGAAAATTTGAAAATTTTTTTAGAAGAAAGAAACAAGAATCAAGAAGAAAGAGAGTTACGACGATCTTTCTGTATATTGATTTGAGAATTAAACTATTTGAAGATTTTCAACATATAATGTATCAAATAGAAAATCCGTCTAAACAATATTTAGACGGATTTTTTTATATGAATAACTGTAAAATTTTAATGTTATAAAAAGCATCAAACAGTCTTAACGAATTAATATAAAATTTAAAAAATTATTCTTTTACAATAACAGAATCTTGATTTTAAGATATTTTCTACACCAATAATATGTTATATTTAACTCTACAGATTATAAATTATTACAATTCTGACATTTTCAAATCTTTAAATTACCACATTTTCAAATTAGTATACAGAAAGATTCTTATTTAAGATTCTTTCCTCAATAGCATCCCAAAGTCCGATTCGTACTTCCAGTGCCTGAATAGAAACCTCTTCCACCTCTTTCCATTTATGAGCGTCATCACCACACAGTTCAGAAACCATTTGAAGCGCCATAGGTCCATGTTCATCCGCATCCAATTCAATATGTCTTTCAAAATAATGAATCAGTTGTGATAGATCTGTTTCAGGGAAGTTCTCCTGAAAGTTTTTTAGGATTTCCGTAAACATTGAAGGGATGAGGTTCTCTCGTCCAAAGGTAAATGCTGCTGCAATTTCATGAGGTTTCCCCTGATCGATCACGCTGAAAGTAAAATCCAAAAAAGTTTTGATGTTATTGTGTAATGGGCTTTGTTTTATTGCAACAAATATGTTTTGTAAAGAGAAAACTTCAGAAATAAAATGATCTATTGCTGTCGTGTTTGCACCTGCAGCCTTCATTGCATCTAGATACATTTCATAATGACTCTGTCTTTTTCCGTATAAATTAATATCCGTTTCTTCCGCCAAAACAATTTCATTGATCAGATAGCGGATTTCCGGATTTCCGACAGGAAACCAAGGTGTAGTGGTGCAGGTCAGTTTAGATTGTAAAGCCTTTAATAAAGACATAAAATCCCATACAGCATATACATGACTTTCCAGAAATTCATGTAGATGATTTATATTCTGTACCTTTTTATATAAAGGATGCTCTAATAGTAAGTCTTTTTGAGGTTGAATACTGTTGTTAATAGTTTCAATGGTCATAATTTTATTTTTTTACAAATGTAGAAAAGCTTTATGGTATACAGGAAGCTTTTATATCAATTTTATAGATTAGTGGGTTCTATTTTTACTTAAAAGCAGAATATCCGGTAATATCCATACCGGTGATCAGTAGATGAATATCATGTGTTCCTTCATAAGTAATAACAGATTCTAAGTTCATCATATGGCGCATAATAGAAAATTCTCCTGTAATTCCCATGCCTCCTAAGATCTGACGTGCTTCACGTGCAATAGATAGTGCCATATCCACATTATTTCTTTTCGCCATTGAAATCTGAGCAGAAGTAGCTTTGTTTTCGTTTCGTAGTACACCTAAACGCCATGTTAACAGTTGTGCCTTTGTAATTTCTGTAATCATTTCAGCCAGTTTTTTTTGTTGCAGTTGGGTTGCGGCAATTGGTTTATCAAACTGTATTCTTTCCTTTGCATAGCGCAGAGCAGTATCATAACAATCCATTGCAGCACCTATTGCACCCCAAGCAATGCCATAACGAGCAGAATCCAGACAGCCAAGTGGGGCACCAAGTCCGGATTTGTTTGGTAACAGATTTTTCTTAGGTATTTTTACATTATCAAAGATTAGTTCTCCAGTTGCAGAAGCTCGTAAAGACCATTTATTATGTGTTTCAGGAGTAGAAAAACCTTCCATTCCTCGTTCCACTATCAGTCCGTGGATTCTTCCCGTTTCATCCTTAGCCCAGACTACAGCAATATCCGCAAAAGGAGCGTTTGAAATCCACATTTTGGCACCATTCAATAAAAAATGATCCCCTTTATCTTTAAAATTGGTTATCATTCCTGCCGGATTAGAACCATGATCCGGTTCTGTAAGTCCAAAACATCCGATAAATTCTCCCGAAGCCAGTTTTGGTAAATATTTTTTTCTTTGTTCCTCATTTCCGTATTTCCATATCGGATACATTACTAAAGAGGATTGAACTGAAGCGGTTGAGCGAACGCCCGAGTCTCCCCGTTCAATTTCCTGCATAATTAGTCCATAAGAGATTTGATCTAAACCGGCACCTCCGTATTCTTCAGGAATATAGGGGCCAAAAGCACCAATAGAAGCAAGACCTTTAATGATCTGTTTCGGGAATTCTGCTTTCTGAGCATACTCCTCAATAATTGGAGAAACATCACGTTTTACCCATTCCCGGGCAGCATCCCGAATCATTTTATGTTCATCGGACAATAGTTCATCGACTAAGTAATAATCCGGAGCCTGGAAAAGATCTGATCTCATTTTTAGTTTTTTAGTATAAACAAATATAGATAATGAAATCTAACAAAACAATTTTTAACAAAAATCTTGATTTTTGTGAAATGCTGAGATGTAAAAAGTTTTTTGTAAAATGTAAAATGTGGGAGATAAGATGTGAAATGTGAAAAGTAAGTTTTCAATTTAGGGACATTTTACCTTTCAGATGATATTATCCTGTAAGGTTTTTTTCTGATCTTGTAGGTTTTATAGACCTTTCACTTCTTCATAGTTCTACAAAGTCACAGTCTTTGTAGTCGTGATTAAAGATCTTTTTATCTTTTCTTTATATTGTTTGTAATCTGGTCAAAGACTTTACGAAACAGGATTTCTGCTAGGAGTAACCGAACGGATAAGTAATATTTTTACATTTTCAAATAAAAATTCTTTGTTAGTTCAGTATATTCAGGAGTGTATTGGTGACGGGCTGTTTCAATGATTAGTTCATTAACAAGGTAGTTTTTATCAGGTGTTTTGGTAAAAGCAATAAGACTTCGTTTAATCTCTGAATTCGGAGTTCCCTTTACTCTTGTAATTTTAGAAGGATATAGTTTAAAAGACGCTGCAGTAGCAATAAAATAGGTTTCTTCTTTAAAAGGTATGATGACAGAGAAAAGACCTTCTTCTGAAAGTAGAACAGAAACCGCTTCAATCAACTCATCAAAAGGCATTGCCATAGCAAAACGTGCCAGATCTCTTTCTTTTGTATTAGATAAGTAATCTTCCGTATAAAAAGGAGGATTGGAAACGATCAGATCATATTCTTCATCCATTTCTTCCGTAAATTCATCCAGAGCAGCGTGATAACAGAAAAGACGATCTGCCCATGGGCTATTTTCAAAATTTTCTACCGCCTGTTCATAGGCATTTTCATCAATTTCCAGAGCATCGATTTGTTCAGCAGAACTACGTTGCGCTATCATCAGAGCAATGATCCCGGTTCCGGCACCAATATCCAGAATAGAGAATGGGTTGTTGTTCAGAGGCGTCCAGGCGCCAAGTAGTACACCATCTGTTCCGATTTTCATCGCACATCGATCTTGTTCAACAGTAAATTCTTTGAATTGAAAAGGCATTCTTTAATTTTTGGATTTAAAAGAGTTGGAGGAAGAAAGATTAATTGTTTAGATACATATCAACCAGTCCTTCAGGGGTATTCAATACTACTTTTTTGTTTTCCCGATCTATTTTTACGATAAAATGATCGATCATCGGTATTAGGATTTCTGTACTTCCGTTAAGAATTTCAAAAAGAGGTTGCGCACTACTGTCATTAATAGAAACTATTTTGCCAAAGATGCCTAAGCGGGTATCCTCAACGTCAAAACCAATTACTTCATGAAAGTAAAATTTATTACCTTCCAATTTTGGTAACATATTAAGAGGTAGGTAAATAGCGCAATTTAACAGACGGTCAGCTTCTTCTTCTGTTTGAGTATCTTCAAAACGAATTCGTAGGAAGTCATTTTTATGAAGAGAGCTACTTTCAATAAAAAAAGGAACCAGATTATTGTTGAATTCAACAAACACTGATTCCAAGTTTTCGTACAACTCCGGTTCGTCCGTGTCTAAATAAGCCAGAACTTCTCCTTTGAAACTAAATTTTTTAGCGATTTTGCCTAGGTAGAAACAATCTTCTTTACGCATGAATCACTAAATAAATTAAGCTTGAGTTTCCTCGTTGTTTTCTTCTGTTACTTCTGGAGCAGCCTCTTCAGCAGCTGGAGCTTCTTCTGCTTTCGCAGCTTCAACTTCCGCTTGTTTAGCAGCAGCAGCACGTTTTTGATTTACTTCTTTTTCAGCAGCAAGAGCTTTCGCTTTTGCATCAGCTTTAGTAGTCGATAAACCTGATTTTTTAGCTTCAACTTTGTTTGCTTTTTCTTCTAACCAAGCAGCTAATTTAGCATCAGCCTGTTCTTGAGTTAAAGCACCTTTTCTGATACCTCCGTCTAAGTGATGTTTTAATAAAGCACCTTTGTAAGAAAGAATAGCTTTAGCTGTATCAGTTGGTTGAGCACCATTGTGTAACCATTGTACAGCTTTGTCGATGTTTAAATCGATAGTTGCAGGGTTTGTGTTTGGATTGTAAGTTCCTATTTTTTCTAAGAATTTACCATCTCTTTTTGAGCGTGCATCAGCAGCTACAACCCAGTAAAAAGGTTTTCCTTTTTTACCGTGTCTTTGTAATCTAATTTTTACAGGCATAATCGTATGATTAAATTTTGAGGTACTCGACCTCCGTTAATTAAGGGCGCAAATATACAATTATTTTTTATTAACTGAGTGTTTCAGTCGACTTTTTGACGACTGTTCGGCTTTAAAACATATTCATAAGAAGTTTGTGGGAGTTTTAAATGTTAAAAAAAATATTTGTACTAATAATTATTTTTGAATACTGAAATCTAAAAATGGTTTGTTTCTGGTCTTTGACTTTCTAAAAGAGACTGTGTTATAAGGGTTTTTGAAGAATATTGAATTTTATTTTTTTTTATAAAATAGTAGCGTCTTTTGTAAAAAACATTTTCTTTTATAGAAAACAGTTAATTTATGGTATATTATATTTTAATTAGGTTACATTTGTTGAGTTATATATAAAATTATAAAATATGAATATTTTTGTTGGAAGCCTTCCTTTCAGTATTGAGGAAGCAGATTTAAGAGAGTCTTTCGAGGCTTATGGAGCAGTTGATTCTGTAAAAATTATTACAGATAAATTTACTGGTAGAAGTAAAGGATTTGGTTTCGTTGAGATGCCAAATGATAGTGAAGCTCAGAAAGCAATTGATGAGTTGAACGGAGCAACAGTACAAGGACGTGCTATTGTAGTAAATAAATCAGAACCGAAACCGGAAGGTGAAAGAAGAAGCTTTGGTGGTGGAAACAGCCGTGGCGGAAATGGTGGTGGACGTAATGATTATAATAAAGGTGGAAACAGTCGTGGTGGCGGAAGCAATCGTGGTGGTTACTAATTATTCTTTTTTGAAGTTAAATTCCAATAAAAATATAGCATAAAATATATTTATTTTATCCGCTTTTATAAAAGCCCGCCTGATTCAGGTGGGCTTTTCTTTTTACCTGAATTTAGATTACAAATCATTTTAGAAAAGTATTACCTAATGATATATTTTGTTTTATTCTGATTACCGGTTTTTTCAAATAGATTCAGTTCAACTCCCTTTTTTAAATCCCTGCTCGCAGTTGCGGAAGATATATCCTTAAAAATATTCATATAGTCTTTTCTTGAAAATTCTTTTGATCCGGTTTTTGTGAAGTAATCTAATCGGTCAAGATCAGTTAAAATCCTGTTATTATAGAGTAGTAAGCTTTCTAATGAAGTGTTGATAACACCTAACATATATTCTATGAAATAGGTTGACTTTCCTGAATTATCGCTTAAAGCTAATGATCGGTAGTATTCTTCCTGTGTTTGATGAATTAAGGTTTCAAAAGGTAAAAATTCAAAAACAGGAAATTCTTCCATTAAAATTAAAGTTTGCCATAATCTTCCCATTCTTCCGTTTCCGTCAAGAAAAGGATGAATAAATTCCATTTCATAGTGAAAAACACAACTTTTCAACAGTGTTAATTCTTCTTTGTCTTTTAAGTAATCAAATAAATCTTTCATTAAGTAAGGAACGTTTTGATACGAAGGAGCAATATGTTCTACTTTTGTTCCTTTTACAATTCCAACGCCTTGTTTTCTATATGTTCCGGCATTTTGGATTAGTCTGTTCATTAGTTCTTTATGAGACTGTAAAAAATGTTTTTCAGAAACAGACCGATACTGATGTAGATTTTCATACGTTTTTACAGCATTTAGAACTTCTGTAATATCTTTTTCAGGTCCTATTATTCGTTTATTCTCAATTAAAGCGGTTATTTGTTCTTCTGTTAAAGTATTTCCTTCGATTTGTAAAGAAGAGTGAATGGTTTTTATTCGGTTCTGTTTTCTAAGCTGAGGCGATGTTTTACTAAGATAAGTAGCATTGACCTCTCCTAATTTTGTTGAAATAGAGCTGATTAACTTTAATATATTGGGTGTAATATCATATGGAGGCTTCATGATAGTATCATTTGATAGTATCAAAGATAGTGTTTTTTGTTATAATTTAAGTTTTGAGAAATTTATTATAAATATAATTAGAACAATTAAAGTAGAAATTATAGTTGCTAGAGAATAAAAAGTGATTTTTTGTGGTGTTTTCCCGTATTTTTTTAGCTCTTTAGTTGTTTTGTTAGTTATATCTGATTCAAATCTACCCATTTCCATCATTCGGTATTCTATAAAAATTAAAAACAGTAAATTTAGAATTGGGATTGTTATATTGTAAGGAGAAATTGAATCGATAAGTTTAATAAGGACAAAATAGCCAGCAATTAAAATATTATTAAATGAAAATAATTTATCGTGGATTCTGTCAAAATATTTTATAATAGATTTAGTTCCTTCTTCTTCTGTTTTTTTCATTCGAAGAATTATTTCATCAATTTCGATCATTTGCTCTGATCTCATGTTTTTTTCTATTTCTGTCATTTTAATGTTTTGTTAAATAAATTGACTGAGTTATTAAGTTGTCTTTTTTTATTTGCCTTTAAACCATTAACAAAACCTTAGTTCTGTAATTCTCTAAAAATTACGTAATTTTGGAGAGATAAAAACAGTGTTGTTTTTAGACTGCTTTTAAAAGAATAAAACCCTTATTTTCAGCTATGTATTTAATTTTTGATACCGAAACTACCGGATTACCAAAACGTTGGGATGCACCTATTACCGATACAGACAACTGGCCTCGTTGTATTCAGATCGCCTGGCAGTTGCATGACGAAATGGGGAATTTGGTAGAACATCAGGATTATTTAGTAAAGCCCGAAGGTTTTAATATACCCTATGATGCAGAGCGAATTCACGGTATTTCAACCGAGTTGGCAGATGAAGGAGGAATTACTTTGCAGGAGGTATTAGAGAAATTTAATATTGCTCTTTCCAAAGCCAAATTCATTGTAGGTCAGAACGTAGGATTTGACGTAAATATAATGGGGGCGGAATTTTATAGAATGGGAGTAGATTCGCCTATGGCAGAAATGCCGGTTCTCGATACCTGTACAGAAGTAACCGCAGAAATGTGTCAGTTGCCTGGAGGACGTTTTGGTAAATTTAAACTGCCTACACTGACAGAGTTACACCACTTCTTATTTCATACCCCTTTTGCGGAAGCACATAACGCTACTGCCGATGTGGAGGCAACAACACGTTGTTTTTTAGAATTAGTAAGACGTCAGATTTTTACCAGAGAGCAGTTAGATGTTCCTGTTAATTACTATAAAGATTTCAGAGAAAATAATCCTGGTGAGATTCAGCTGATCGGTTTAAAACATATTAATCTTAAAGCAGCTTCGGATGCAATAAGAGAACGATTAAAAAAAGCACAAGGAAGTACGATCTCTAAACAGGAGATTGAAGAAAATATTCAGGAGCTTCAACAGGCAGATTTTGTACATCTGCATAATCATACCCAGTTCTCTGTATTGCAGTCTACGATTAATATAGATGAATTGGTCAAAGCCGCAGCGAAATATAATATGGCTGCTGTAGCAATGACCGATCATGCAAATATGATGGGTGCTTTTCATTTTGTAAGCAATACGCTGAATCATAATAAAGGAGTAGCGGCAAGAAATGTAGAAATAATAGAAAAAGGAGGTATTCCTGTTGAAACAGAGATAAAACCAATTTTGGGCTGTGAGTTCTTTGTTTGTGAAGATCATAAGGACAAATCAAGAAAAGATAATGGTTATCAGGTGGTTTTACTGGCTAAGAATAAGAAGGGCTATCATAATCTGGCAAAAATGTCTTCCATTGCTTATACCCAAGGATTTTACTATGTTCCGAGGATAGACAGAAATGTTATTGAGAAATATAAAGAAGATATTATTGTTTTGTCCGGAAATCTGTATGGTGAGATTCCGAGTAAAGTTCTGAATATTGGTGAAAATCAGGCAGAAGAAGCTTTACTGTGGTGGAAAGGTGTTTTTGGAGAAGATTTCTATATTGAATTAATGCGTCATAATCAGGAAGATGAGAATCGTGTTAATCCTGTTTTAATTTCTTTAGCTGAAAAACATGATGTAAAAGTTTTAGCGACAAATAATACCTATTATGTAAATAAAGAAGATGCTAATGCACATGATATTTTATTATGTGTAAAAGATGGTGAAAAGCAGGCTACTCCGGTAGGACGTGGAAGAGGGTATCGTTATGGAATGCCCAATCAGGAATATTATTTTAAATCCCCGGACGAAATGAAAAAACTGTTTCGGGATATACCTGCTGCCATTGTGAATATTCAGGAAGTAGTAGATAAAATAGAAATATACAATCTGGCACGAGAAGTATTACTTCCGAAGTTTGATATTCCGGAAGAATTTTTAGTTCCGGAGGATGAAGCAGACGGAGGAAAAAGAGGAGAGAATAAATATTTGAGCTACCTTACTTTTGAAGGTGCTAAAAGAAGATATAAAGAAGCAATCACACCTGAAATTCAGGAACGTTTGGAATTTGAATTGCAGACTATTGAAAAAACCGGTTATCCCGGTTACTTCCTGATCGTACAGGATTTTATTGCAGAGGCAAGAAATTTAGACGTTTCCGTTGGTCCAGGTCGGGGATCAGCTGCCGGA
This sequence comes from Flavobacterium sp. AK-301, assembly GCF_058310215.1. NCBI lineage: Bacteria > Pseudomonadati > Bacteroidota > Flavobacteriia > Flavobacteriales > Flavobacteriaceae > Flavobacterium > Flavobacterium sp. AK-301. The sequence goes on along the minus strand of NZ_JBZEES010000007.1, from coordinate 98,888 downwards.
TCTGTTGTAGCATACTGTCTGGGGATTACTAATATTGACCCTATAAAGTACGACCTGCTTTTTGAGCGTTTCCTGAACCCCGATCGTGTGTCTATGCCTGATATTGATATTGACTTTGATGATGAGGGTCGTGGTCGGGTTATGGATTATGTAATCAAGAAGTACGGATCAAATCAGGTGGCACAGATTATTACATACGGTACAATGGCGGCAAAATCTTCTGTCAGAGATACAGCTCGTGTACTGGATTTGCCTTTGTTTGAGGCAGATAAGATAGCAAAGTTGATTCCGAACATGAAGCTGAACAAGATTTTTACTCTGGAGACAGATAAACTGAAAGCGGCATTACGTGCAGAAGAATATGAAAAAGTAGTAGAGCTGATCGCTTTGGCAAAAGCGGATGATTTGGGAGGAGAAACCATACAACAAGCAATGGTTCTGGAAGGTTCTCTCAGAAATACAGGAATTCATGCCTGTGGCGTGATTATTACTCCATCTGATATTACCAATTTCGTTCCTGTAGCCACTGCAAAAGATTCCGATCTGTATGTAACACAGTTTGATAACTCTGTCGTAGAAAGTGCCGGTCTGTTAAAGATGGACTTTTTAGGATTAAAAACACTTACGCTAATAAAAGACACCGTAAAACTGGTAAAATATCGACTAGGAATTGATATTGATCCGGATGAGTTTCCTATAGATGATGTAAAAACATATGAGTTGTTCCAAAGAGGAGAAACAGTGGGTATTTTCCAATACGAATCTCCCGGAATGCAGAAATATATGAAGGATCTGAAACCAACAGTTTTTGGAGATTTAATTGCGATGAATGCTTTATACCGTCCGGGACCACTGGAATATATTCCAAGTTTTGTTCGAAGAAAAAATGGAGAAGAAGAAATTGTATATGACCTTGATGCCTGCGAAGAATATCTGAAAGAAACTTATGGAATTACCGTTTATCAGGAGCAGGTGATGTTACTGTCTCAGAAACTGGCAAATTTTTCTAAAGGTGATGCTGACGTTTTGCGTAAAGCGATGGGTAAGAAACAGAAAGATGTACTGGATAAAATGAAATCTCGTTTTATCGATCAGGCAGTTGCAAACGGACATGCAGAGGACAAACTGGAAAAAATATGGAAAGACTGGGAGGCATTTGCAAGTTATGCGTTTAATAAATCGCATTCTACCTGTTATGCATGGATCGCTTATCAGACTGCTTATTTGAAAGCACATTATCCGGCAGAATATATGGCGGCAGTACTTTCCAATAATATGAATGATATTAAACAGGTTTCTTTCTTTATGGAAGAATGTAAACGAATGGGATTACAGGTTTTAGGGCCAGATGTAAATGAATCCTATTATAAGTTTACTGTAAATGAAGCATATGCTGTTCGTTTTGGAATGGGAGCTGTAAAAGGTGTTGGAATGGGGGCAGTAGAAACGATAGTTGCCAGCAGAAAAGACGCAAAATACAAATCTATTTTTGATTTGTCTAAGCGAATTGATTTGCGCGCTGCGAATAAAAAGGCTTTCGAGAATTTAGCACTGGCAGGAGGTTTTGATTCCTTTACCGGAACGCACAGAGCACAATATTTCCATGATGAAGGAGACGGAATTACTTTTTTGGAGAAAGCAGTTCGTTACGGTTCGAAGTTTCAGGAAAACGAAAATTCTTCTCAGGTAAGTTTATTTGGAGAAAGCAGTGAGATACAAATTCCGGAACCCATTGTTCCGCCATGTGAAGAATGGAGTACAATGGAAAAACTGGCAAAAGAAAAAGAAGTGGTTGGGATTTATATTTCAGGACATCCTCTGGATGACTATAAATTTGAAATGAAATATTTCTGCAATTCTAAATTAGAAGCACTTAAGAATTTAGAACAACATGTTAATAAGAATCTGACCTTTGGAGGTATTATAACCAATGTGCAGCATCGGGTGGCAAAGAATGGGAAAGGTTGGGCGACATTTATGTTAGAAGGGTATGATGAATCATTTGAATTCAGAATTTTTGGAGAAGAGTATTTGAAGTTCAGACATTTTCTGATCCAGAATAATTTTACGTATATGAAAGTATTGGTTCGGGAAGGATGGACAAATGCGGAGACCGGTAAAAAAGGAGAACCCCGATTACAGTTTATGTTGGTACAGTATTTACAGGACGTATTAACTTCTTTTGCTAAAAAACTAATCATTCAGCTTAATATTGTTGATCTGCAGAATGAGTTTATTACAAGATTAGGAAGTCTTTTTCAGTCTTTCAGAGGAGAGAATAATGTTATATTTGAAGTAATGGAACTGGAGAAAGTAATAAAACGAGTTGAGGTGGAAGATGATATTGCAGAATCGGAAGATCCCGCTCTGGAATTAGAAAGTACGGAGGAGATTCCGGTAGCGATAGCAACAGAAGTGGAAGAGTTGAAAGTAGTGACAAAACTAACAATGAATAGTCGAAAACTGAAAGTAAATATCTCTAATGAGTTGTTGCAAGAGCTTGAAAAGATGCAGGTTAACTTTAAATTGAACTAATCAGTTTTAATAATGATACTATAATCAAAACTGATTTGTTTAGGGTGAGAGATTAAAAATAAATGAGTACTTTTGTATAACAAAAATTAATTTAAAAAAGAAATAAAATGGCATTAGCAATCACAGATGCTACTTTTGAAGAAGTGGTATTAAAATCAGATAAACCCGTAATGGTTGATTTTTGGGCAGCATGGTGCGGTCCTTGTAGAATGGTTGGTCCGATCATAGATCAGATCAGCGAAGAATACAATGGAAAAGTAGTTGTAGGGAAAGTGGATGTTGATGCAAATCAGGAATTCGCAGCAAAATATGGAGTAAGAAATATTCCTACAGTATTAGTGTTTCAAAATGGAGAGGTAGTAGGAAGACAAGTTGGCGTAGCACCAAAACAAACCTATGCAGATTCATTGGACGCATTACTATAATAATCAGTTTAGTTGATTATTTGATCATTCGATTTTTCAAAACAGCCTTGCTTAGCAAGGCTGTTTTGTTTTATAAAAAGACTAATGCTTCGTAAAGAACAACCGAGTAAATCCAATTAATTGAATTATATTTGATGTTATGAAGATTGATACACAGATAGAAAAAATATCCAGCTTTCAGCACCTTGCATTAATTGCAAATCAGGTCGTGGAAGGATTTATTTCAGGAATGCATAAAAGTCCGTTTCATGGATTCTCTGCAGAATTTGCAGAACATAAAGTTTATAATCAGGGAGAAAGTACCAAACATATTGATTGGAAGCTTTTTGCAAAAACGGATCGTTTGTATACAAAAAGTTATGAGGAAGAAACTAATTTAAGATGTCATCTGATCATTGATAATTCTTCTTCGATGCATTATCCGAAGTTAAAAGAAGGGCAGTCGTTTTATGAAAGTAAGATTGGGTTTTCTGTTTTAGCATCCGCTGTGCTGATGAATCTGCTGAAAAAACAACGAGATGCAGTAGGTTTGAGTGTGTATTCTGATCAGTATGAGTTTTATGCTCCGGAGAAAGGAAGTGAACGTCATCACAGAATGCTTTTGAATACATTGGAAAATCTATTAGAGAAACCAAAAGAATCTAAAAAAACAGATACGATTCAGTTTTTACATCAGATAGCTGAAAAAATGCACAGACGCTCCATGATTATTCTGTTTACAGATATGTTTCAGGAAGGAGAAGAAGAAGCCTTATTCAATGCTTTACAGCATTTAAAACACAATAAGCACAAAGTAGTACTGTTTCATGTAATAGATGAAAAGAAAGAGCTTCATTTCGATTTTGACAATACACCAAAGAAGTTTATTGATATAGAAACAGGAGATGAGGTGAATCTGTTTGCTGATAATGTTAAGGAAGCATATGAGAAATCAGTTGAAGCTTATTTTAAAAAGTTAGCCCTGATCAGCGGGCAGTATAGAATTAAGTATATTCCTGTTTCAATAGGTAATAATTTTGAAAAAATAATGACAACTTACTTGGTTGAAAAACAAACGTTTGTGTGAAAAGGGTGTTTTTTTTTGAATTTTTATATGAAAAACATTTGCACAAATGGAAAAGTATGGTATCTTTGCACCGCAATAAAGGCGAAGGTTTGGTAGTTCAGTTGGTTAGAATACATGCCTGTCACGCATGGGGTCGCGGGTTCGAGTCCCGTCCAGACCGCTTAAATTGGGAGAAAGCTTTCCGAGTGATCGGAGAGCTTTTTTTGCCCTAAAATATTAAAATTAGTTGTGTTGTTTAGTCCGTTAAATCGGGCAGGTTTAGTAGTTAGACCAATGAAAAGCTTTCCACTTAAGTGGATGGCTTTTTTGATTTTAGGAATAAGAACAGTTTTCTCAATAGGATTATTTATAAGTCCTAAACATTGAGATAATTTTAATCAAATACCTCACCTCGCTTAATGAGGATAATAACCTATATCAAATACGTAACTCAGTCTGATTAAAAGTAAAATTAATCAGACTTTTTTATATCGACAAGTTAATAATTTCAGATTTATTATTGAAACTAAATATAATCAGTATAAGAGCTTTTTGATCTGAGATAATTTAGGTTTAATTGTACCTTTTTGCGTTTAAAAGAGTTATAAGAATTAGATAATCAAGTAATTATACTGTAAAATTTTCTTCTATTCCCTTCTTTTTATTAACATTTTTTTATAATAAGGCATGTTAATTTAAATAAAATTAAATTTTTTAACAATTTTTTTATTTTAAGAGCGTTATCTTTGAGTAAATGAGGATTTGTACTTAGAATATAAATAAGTATTATTTCAGTGCTTTTTAAAAAACCAATAAACAGATAGTTGTTAAAATAAACGCACATGTTTTATAGTTTAATTTAAATTAATTTATCATGAAAAAATTTTTAATAAAGTTCTTTATGTTAGTTTGTACAGTTTTTATTATTAGTTCTTGTAATCAAGATGATTCGGGAAATGATTCGGATATAATTGCAGTAGGAAAACATATTGAAGAGGAGGAAAGCACAACTTTAGAGGCATTAGGTTATATTTCTTATGAAGATTTACTTAATAATGGATGGGAAATTATTCATAAAACACAACAAGATCAACTTCCTGATCTCGAAACAGTACTCGGATCGCCTATAAAAGAAAAATTAAGTATGGGTCAAGTAAGAGATTTAGGCTTCTCTGATGCTAACTTAATAGAGTTGTATACACCGTATTTTGGTGTAGCTCCGCAAGGTGTTGCTATAAATAGTGATGGTACATCTGGAGCTTTTAGACCTTTAATTACAGATAAGTACGGATGGTACGCTTATGTAGAAACAGGAATACCTAAAGTTACTGAGACTAGTGTAGGTAAGCCTGATAACATTATGACAACTACATGGGTAACTAATGAATCAAATCAAGCAGATCACTTCGTAAAGCAAATGAGCTTTACTGAGAGTGAAACCGATTCTTGGTCTAAAAAACTAGGTATAGAGATGAAAGTAACAGGAACGATAGGTGTTCCATTAATAGGAGGGGGAAGTGTTGAAGTAACTGTGGGAGGTAGTACTACTAGCGGTAAGCAAACAGCAATAACACGAACCTATACTGACTCTTATGAAGGAAATTTACCGGCTCGTTCTAAAAGACAGATTGTTTTTTGTCAAAAAGTTACTGAAACAGCTTTTGAATATGAATTTCCGGTAAATATTACAGGGAGTGTTGGTCTCGATTTTAATCCGACAGTAGAGGGTCACTATTTCTGGAATGCAAACGCAAATTTGTTATTTAGACATAGTGCAAATAAAGAATTAGGAACTATTACGGTTAAAAAAAAGTTAGAAGTTGAAATACTTGCAGGTCCGGTAATTCCTCTTTAGTTCTAATAGTTGTTTGGGTTAAGAATATTGATTATTTTTATTTGGAGGCTGTTTCACGAGTTGTGAAACAGCCTCTTTTTTCTATTTTATTCGAGCTCCTATCGTAGATTATGCCTTAAATATCCAATTTCTCTTTCTAAAAATAAATACTTTTCAATTTGTTATCATTACTTTAAAAATTACTTTTGCAGTTAATTCAATTTGTAATGAAAAAATCGTTTTTGTATCTGATAATCGGAATTTTTTGTATCTCTATATTTCCCGTTTTAGTGAAATGGACACCTGTTTCAGGGATATCTTCTGCTTTTTACAGATTATCAATTGCAACTGTTTTTTTATTGCCTTATGCTGTATTTAAGAAAAAATTACATTTGCCCTCAAAAGCAGATAGTGTAAAAATAATTATCTGTGGACTGTTATTCGGATCTGATATAGCTGTGTGGAATATTGCAATTCAGCAATCAAGTGCTACGCAAGCAACATTTCTGGCTAATTTATCTCCTGTATGGATTGGTTTTGGATCTCTGTTGTTCTTTACGCAAAAGCCAACTCGTAATTTCTGGATAGGTGCAGCAGTTGCATTAACGGGAATGGTGATTCTGGTAGGAAAAGAAATGTTCCTGAATTTAGATTTCAATCTTGGATTTCTGTTTGCTTTATTATCCAGTTTTTTATATGCAATATATATTATGCTGAGCAAAACAGTGTTAAATAAAATAGATACTATTAGTTTTCTCAGTTACAGTATGTCGGTGTCTACGATTTACCTTTTTATAGTTTGTATTGTAATGGGACAGCCTTTATTTGGTTTTAGTACAACTGTCTGGAGTGTTTTATTTGTTCAGGGATTGGTCTGTCAGTTAGCAGGATGGTTTCTGATTAGTTATGCAATTCAGAATCTGGATGCGAGTAAAGTTTCTCTGAGTTTATTAAGTCAGGCTTTAATTACTGCTGTTTTGGCTTATCTTATTTTGGGAGAAGATATTACTATTCAGATATTGTCCGGAGGAGTGATTATCTTATTAGGAATATTTATTACATTTCAGAAGAAAGATTTTTTATTTAGTCGAAAGTCAAAGGATTGATTTTTCGATTACTTCGTCTGTTTGTTCTTTCAGGCTCTACTCTGCAAAGTATCTGACTTTGCAGAGTAGAAGAGTACAAGTCGAATATTTCTTTCCTCTTTCTTCTAAAATATTGTATATAGAATATTGTAAATCGTATATTTTTTAAAACCATATTCCTTTATATTCCCATACTTTCATAATAAATAAGCCTAGGAAAGCGATACAGAGTACAAAGCTCATAAAAGTAGAGGCTAAGAAGCCTATAAATGATCCTGTAGCTGCTTTTAAGGCTCTTTTGTGATTTTTTGAATCATAGATCAGTTCCCCTACAAAAGCACCAACAAATGGACCGATAATAAAACCAAGAGGAATCGGGGCAAAGAGACCTACGATTAATCCGATATTAGTACCCCAAATTCCATATTTACTTCCTCCAAAACGTTTTGTTCCCTGTGCCGGAATCACATAATTCAGAATACAGACTACAAGAGTAATGGCAAGAGTGATTCCAAGTATCCACCAGTCCATTGGTATGCCTTTTGTAAGGTACAATAAAAGTAATCCCAACCAGGCTAAAGGTGTTCCCGGTAAGACCGGAATAAAACTCCCGATCGTTCCCAGAATGATACATATAAAGCCAACTATTAACAATATGTATTCCATGAAATTAAAATTTAGTATTTTTGATGTTAGAGATTAGAAATAGTATCTTTAATTCAATTTAATGTGATAAAATTTTATTTGATGAATATAAGGAAAATACTTTTAATACTGTTTCCTGTTTCGTTTCTTCTTGCATCCTGCCAGTATTTTGAGAAAAAGATTCCTTCTCAGCAGGAATTATTGCAAAAAGAACTGAAAAATATTAACTGGAATGAAGTTGATGAACTTCCTTCTATTGATTCCTGTAATGCAATTGATAATAAAACAGAGCGTCAGCAATGTTTTTTTTCTTATTTGACCAAGGTAATTCAGGAGAAATTGAATGTAGATACATTGGCAATTCTTTATCCGGATATGGATACTATAGAAGTAAGAGTTACTGTTTTTCCAGATTCAAAAATTGAGTTTGAGCCTCTTTTTCCTCAGGATTCTGTTTCTAATGATATGTTAAAAATAGATTCTGTTCTCCTGAATCGATTATCAGACTTTCCAAAGATTCACCCGGCTATTAAACGTGGAATTCCTGTGAAGACTCAGTTTGTTCTGCCTGTGGTTTTAAAAATAGAGTAGATTTTTAGATGGTTCGATTATTGGATTATTAGATTGTTTGAATTTGTGATAGGAAAAATAATTAGCACCGGCTCATAAAATACAATTCAATACCTGAGCTATGAAAGAGCGAAAAGATAAGGTAATCGAATTAACCGGATTTTTTCATTTTAAAGCTTAATACATAATAGCTTCCTATTATTACCGGTAGAACGACATTTAGAAACCAGATAAGGGTGGTTACAAAAATGGTGATCCATTCGTTTACACCCAGTAATCCAAAAAAATAAACAGCTACACTTCCTTTAACGGCAAAATCCAGAAACTGAAACGTAGGAAGGGCGGAAGCTAAAAGATAAACACTGATTATGGTTACCATAATCAGCAGATACGGCAGATCAACGTTAAAAAATAAGAACAAAAAGTAATACTGATGCATTAAGATCAGGTATCGGGCTATTGCCAGAAGCAGGTTTTTTCGATGAATATCTTTTGGTATTTCGTTAATTTTCTGAAATAGTATATTGATGGAATATCCTTTTATTGTGATTTTTTTAAATGTAAAGACTACTAAGCAAAGCACGGAAAAAACACCTAACAGTAGTAATATGAATCGGCTTTCTTTTGGAAAATAAAAGGAAAATAATAAAAGTGAGATAACCCCGAAAAGTATTGATATAATGACTTGAGCACCATTACCGATCAGGTTTAAAAAAATAATCGTTTTAGTTTCTTTTTTGTCATAAAATAATGCTTTGGCGGCATATTCGCCGATTCCGTTGGGTGTAAATATAGAAAAGGTCAGTGCGCCCAGAACTTGTTGCGTTGCTTTTATTACAGAAATGGAGGTAATGAAAGAAACTAAATTCTGCCACTTTAATATTTCTAGAAAACGATTTAAAAAAGTCAGTATCAGTAAAAGAATACTAATTCCTAAAGAATTTTTATGAAGCAGAATAGTTATAAACTGATTCCAATCCAACTGATCATTAGTAGTCAGTTGTTTGTAGATAAAATAAAAAGCACCGCTGACAATTAAAAGTTTTGCCAGTAGTATCAGGAATTGTTTAGCTTTGTAAGATATAGATAACATTGGTGCAAAATAAAGGAAATAATTTGACTACAGAGCGTATTATATTGGGAATTGATCCCGGGACGACTATTATGGGTTTTGGACTTATAAAAGTGGTAGGGAAAAAAATGGAATTTTTGCAGCTTAATGAATTGCAACTGAGTAAATATGATAATCATTATATAAAACTAAAAATTATTTTTGAACGTACTATTGAGTTAATAGACACCCATCATCCGGATGAGATTGCGATTGAAGCACCTTTCTTTGGAAAAAACGTTCAGTCGATGTTAAAGCTTGGAAGGGCACAGGGAGTGGCTATGGCGGCAGGATTATCCAGAGGTATTTCTATTACGGAATATGAGCCTAAAAAGATCAAAATGGCAATTACCGGAAACGGAAATGCTAGTAAGGAACAGGTAGCAAAAATGCTACAGAGTCTTCTGGGATTAAAAGAATTGCCTAAAAATCTGGACTCAACAGATGGTTTAGCAGCAGCAGTTTGTCATTTCTTTAATTCCGGAAAAATAGTTGCCGGACAGAGTTATACCGGATGGGATGCTTTTGTAAAACAAAATCCGGATAAGATAAAATGAGCGGAATCTATATTCATATTCCTTTTTGTAAACAGGCGTGTTATTACTGTGATTTTCATTTTTCGACTTCTGTAAAAAAGAAAGAAGAAATGATTTCAGCATTACGGAAAGAATTACAGTTGCGTAAAGTTGCATTTAAAAATGAAATAGTTGAAACCATTTATTTTGGAGGAGGAACGCCTTCTATTTTAACAACAGAGGAAATAAATCAGCTGATTGAAGAGGTATATCAGAATTATACTGTTTCCGAAAATCCAGAAATTACACTGGAAGCGAATCCGGATGATTTATCCTCTGAAAAAATAAAGGAACTGGCAGCAACTAAAATCAACCGACTCAGTATCGGGATTCAGTCTTTTTTTGAAGAAGATCTGAAAATGATGAATCGGGCGCATAATGCAGTCGAAGCGAAAAGATGCTTAACGGAAGCAACTGCTTATTTTGATAATATTTCAGTTGATCTTATTTATGGTATTCCAGGAATGACCAACGCTCGTTGGTTAGAAAATATTAAAACGATTTTATCTTTCAATATTCCGCATGTTTCCAGTTATGCTTTAACGGTTGAACCTAAAACAGCTTTGCATAAGTTTATACAGAAAGGAACTATTGCGTCGCCGGATGATGGTGTGGCACAGGAACATTTTTTGTTATTGGTAGATACCTTGCTGGCAAATGGATTTATACATTATGAGTTGTCTAATTTTGGAAAAGAAAATTATTTTTCTAAAAATAACTCTGCTTACTGGCTGGGTAAAAAATATTTAGGGATCGGTCCCTCTGCGCATAGCTATAATGGTATTTCTAGAAGCTGGAATATTGCCAACAATACTTTATATATCCGCTCTATTGAAGAAGGGGAACTTCCCAATGAGACCGAGATCCTGACGTTAACGGATCGTTATAATGAATATATTATGACAGGATTACGAACGATGTGGGGTGTTTCTATTGAAAGAATCCGGACGGAATTTGGTTCTGTTTATTCAGAACATCTTCAGCGACAAATACAGAAATTTTTAAAAGATGAATTGTTGTTTTTAGAAGATAACATCATTCGGGTTACCATAAAAGGAAAATTCTTAAGTGACGGAATTGCAAGTGATCTGTTTTATGTTTGATTTAACCGCTAGGGGTATTTAACCGCAAGGACGCAAAGTTTTACGCAAAGGGCACTAGTTTTCAATATGTTAACTGCTTAAGGATGAGTTAAAAACATATTGATGTGTGTAAAAAAGATTTTATACTACTTAATTCATTAAAATTATACGATATTAGCAATTCAACCTTGTAAATTATGTCTGAAAATGAATTGTCCAGAATTGTATTTAATTGCGCTTTAAAAGTTCATCAGAATTTAGGTCCCGGACTTTTAGAGAATGCTTATGAAGAATGTTTGTTTTATGAACTTAATAAAACGGGACTTCTGATTGAACGTCAAAAAGGTTTACCCTTAGTGTATGAAACAGTGAAATTAAATACAGGTTACAGGATTGATCTGATCATTGAAAACAAAGTGATACTGGAGTTAAAATCTGTTGAAACTTTAAATGATGTACACTTTGCACAATTACTTACTTATTTGAAATTATCTGATTGTAAATTGGGATTATTGATTAATTTTAATGTTGCTTTACTAAAAAACGGAATAAGAAGAGTAGTAAACAATTTATAATAATCTCAATATAAAAAACTAGCGAGCTTTGCGTCCTTGCGGTTAAAGATAAAGCTGAGAACTATCAACTATCAATTAAAAACTATCAACTAGTTTAAAATGAAAGCACTTATACAACATAATAATCAGCAGTTTGAGATTGACTTTTCAGCTCCGATAGATATTTCTATTCCGCTTACTGCTTCTAAAGAAAATCCGATTGCCTGGTATATAGAACAACCAATAATAGAACCCGTTCGTTTTGGGGAGTGGATAGGAAGTGTTCAGAGTGGCGCATCTACGAATTTTAATACGATTAATTTTAATCCGCACGGACATGGAACGCATACGGAGTGTTTAGGGCATATTACAAAGAATTTTTACAGTATTAATCAGACTTTGAAAACGTTCTTTTTTACTGCAGAGCTGATTTCGGTGACACCGGAAGCTCAGGGAGAGGATTTTGTAATTACAAAAGATCAGATCGAAAAAGCATTAGGCAGTAAGACTCCCGAAGCTATTATTATCAGAACTCATCCTAATGGGAAAGAAAAACAATATAGAAAATATTCTAATACGAATCCTCCATATTTGGAAGCACAGGCAGCACAGTTTATTAGTGAAAAAGGAATACAGCATTTACTGATCGATTTGCCTAGTGTAGATAAAGAAAAAGATGAGGGGAGGTTAGTGGCGCATAAAGCCTTCTGGAATGTAAAAGACACGCATCAGTTAAATGAAGACGCACGATTAGAAACTACTATAACAGAAATGATCTTTGTTCCGGATACTGTTCCGGATGGAAGTTATTTTCTGAATTTACAGATTGCTTCATTTGAAAATGATGCTTCGCCAAGTAAGCCGATACTGTATACTATTTTAAATAAAAATAATGAAGTTTAATTTAGTGAATTAGTTTTATTATTGTAGTTGTGACAGTTGAATTGTCTAAAAATTAGAAAATCGAATATAATGGATATAGAAAGCTGCAGGGAATACTGCATTAGTAAAAAAGGAGTCACGGAAGATTTTCCTTTCGATCAGGAAACTTTAGTGTTTAAAATAGGTGGAAAAATGTTTGCTCTGACTTCTTTAAAAAAATGGGAATCGGGTAAAGGAGCTATAAATTTAAAATGTGATCCGGAGCGTAGTGCGGAGTTGAGAGCGAATTATAATGGTATTGTTTCGGCATATCATATGAATAAAACACACTGGAATACAGTTGAGATTAATGAAAGTGACGTTCCGTTGCAATTGCTTAGAGAATTGATAGATCATTCTTATGAGTTGGTTTATAAAGGACTTACTAAAAAGGTGAAAGAGAGTCTGGAATAGTTATTTCGGATTAATTTTTCGGATTTCCAGATTTTGCTTCTTAAACAAGTAGTATTTTGTTTAATTTTGGAGCATAATAATAGATGTAATGAAAGAACAATTTAAAAAATTCTTGAACGAAGAGCAAGATCCTAAAGCCATTGAAAAGATTACCTCAAAAATGAGCGATCTGTTAATGAAGAATGAGGAAATAGGTTATATCGGAGTGCAGAAAAAACCTGCGATTACTGTTTTTCCGGACAGTATTATTCTTACCAATAAAAGAATTCTGATCTGTAAGCCTAAAAATCTTGGATTATCGATGAATTTCACAGATTATGGATGGAAAGATATTGCAGCTGTACTGGTTAAAGAGAATATTTTAGGTTCGGAGTTTTCTTTTTCAACACATACTGATTTGTCGGTTTCGATTGATTATCTGCCTAAAACGCAGGCTCGAAAAATTTATACCTATGCAAAAGAACAGCTGGAAGCTGTAAAAGACAATATTGTTACTAATGAGGGATCGCCGATTGAAAAGGATGAAGCAACAGAAGAAGTTGTTTCAGTTGAACAGATAACAGAACAACCGATTGTTGCAGAAACAGAAATAGCGGTTATTGAAGAACCTTTTGTTGAAGAGATTGAAACGGAAGAAGTGCACTATTTTGCAGAGATTATCAATATTGACAAGTATAATACAACACAGGAACCTGTCCAGAAAACGGAAAATAAAACAACTTCACAGGAAAAAGCATTAAGTGAAATGTCACATGATGAATTAATTGAAAAACTGAAAAATTTCAAGAAATTACTGGATAACGGATTGATTCTCCAAGCGGAATATGATGCTAAGAAAAATGAAATAATTGCTTATATGTAAAGGATAGTATTGAGTATTGAGATTTTAGTATTGAGAGCTTTTCAGTTCTGTTTAGAATACTGTTTTACAAAGTGTAATGAAGTAAAAAAGAGATCTTTTTTCTTCTTGGCTCTTTCTTCTAAATATCGTTTGCGTAATATCTCAATACTCAATACTAACCTCTCAATACTAGTTAAAGCCCTTTATTGTGTCTTTCTACAAAGCGATCAGATTGTAAGGTAAGCAGTTCTATTGCTTTTTGTTTTTTATAATTATACAGTTCCTGATCGTTACTAATATCCTCATATATTTTATTAGATATAGCAGCGTCTGTTGTGCGCATTAATTCCCGCTGATGATTGTTCTGTTGTAGATTTGATTTCAGAATGTTTTCCTCGTCTTCTAGTTTCAGGTCATATTCTCCTCTTGGGGATAAGAGTTTTGCAATAATAGGAGAAGTCTCTATGGCTAAAAACAATAAGGTAATAAAAAAGGAGGGCAGCCAGGGTAATTTGTCCAGAGCATTGATCCGCGCCATTAATCCGTCAAAATTACTAATGATCGGTTGTGAGTCTTCTATTTTCTTAGACAGATCATTTTGTAGAGAAGCAATAGCTTTTTCTTTTTCTGTAATTTTGGTCAGGTTGTTTTTTCGAAGTGTGTCCAGTTCCTTTAAAGCAGTGTTGTGTTTTTCTATTTTTTCTTTAAAAACAGGTCCTTTTCCTAGTTTCATGGTTCCTTTAGTACCTTCTGCTTCCGCAATATACGTTTCGTAAAGGGTGTTTACTTCCTGCTCTTTAACAATTATTTCGTCTTTTAAGGCTTTGATTTCAGCAATATTCTTTTCTATATCAGTAGAAAAATAGTTGCTGATCTGATTTTTATTTGCTAGTGTAAGGTTATTTTTCTCAGTTAGCAGAACGGTATCAATTTCTTTCTGAAAAATTTTTATCTCTAAAGGTTTTGAGATCACAATAGCAATAATAACTGCTAAAATAATTCGGGGAGTTGCCTGGACCAGTTCACTGCTGAAACGATCTCTTTTTTTAATAGTGGAAACAATGAATCGATCGAGATTGAAAATAAGTAATCCCCAGATCAATCCGAAAAATACAGCGTAATAAACGGAGTTAAATACAGTATAAAGAGCATAGCTGCCCGCTATAAAAGCCATTACTGCTGTAAAAAATACAGTGGCTCCTATTCCTGCAAATTTATTTTGTTCTCCATTGGAACAAGTGTCGATGAGGTTTCTATCCGCTCCGGAGCAGATAATAAAGAATTTTTTGAACATGATTTTTTGATTTGATTGATGAGAGCAAAGATACTGTAGTTTCAATATTCTTGCATGTAGAAGGCTGTTATTTAACTTTTTATAAGATTTAGTATGTAAAATGTTTTTAGTAAAATGTGAAATGTAAAGAATGAAAAAGGAAGATAAACCTTTTGAATGAGGAAGAAAAAAACGTTTAAACAGATTTTAAATACTGTTTAAACGTTTATGGAGTAAAAGGCTGTTTAAATTTTAAACAGGCTCTGATATTATTTACTTAATTCTGTAAAATATTTATAGAATAACGGAATGGTTTCGATTCCTTTAAGGTAATTGAATACGCCAAAATGTTCATTTGGAGAGTGGATCGCATCTGTGTCCAGTCCGAATCCCATCATAACTGTTTTGCTTTTTAATTCTTTTTCAAATAAAGCAACAATTGGAATACTACCACCGGAACGTACCGGAATTGGTGTTTTTCCAAAAGTATCTGTATAGGCTTTGCTGGCAGCCTGATAACCAATACTGTCTATTGGAGTTACATATCCCTGACCTCCATGATGTGGTTTTACTACAACATGAACTCCTTTAGGAGCGATACTTTCAAAATGTTTTTTGAATAGTTCTGTAATTTCTTTCCAGTCCTGATTAGGTACCAGACGCATGGAGATTTTAGCAAATGCCTTACCTGCGATAACTGTTTTTGCTCCTTCGCCGGTATAACCTCCCCAGATTCCGTTTACATCCAGAGTGGGACGGATTGAGTTACGTTCGTTTGTAACATATCCTTTTTCACCGTAAACTTCATCAATATCCAGTGCCTTTTTATAATTTTCAAGAGAGAAAGGAGCTTTTGCCATTTCTGCCCTTTCAGCATCCGAGAGTTCTTGTACTTTATCATAGAAACCGGGAATGGTAATATGATTGTTCTCATCGTGTAATGAAGCGATCATTTTTGCCAGAATATTGATTGGATTAGCAACAGCTCCACCATAAAGACCGGAATGTAGATCACGATTAGGACCGGTTACTTCTACTTCCACATAACTTAAACCTCTTAGTCCGGTAGTGATAGATGGCTGGGAATTACTGATCATTCCGGTGTCTGAAATAAGGATAACGTCATTCTTCAGTTTTTCTTGATTGCGTTCTACGAACCATCCTAAACTTACAGAACCTACTTCTTCTTCACCTTCAATCATGAATTTGACATTACATGGTAAAGCATTATTCTGAGTCATATACTCCAGTGCTTTTACATGCATATACATTTGTCCTTTATCGTCACATGCTCCACGAGCAAAAATCGCTCCTTCCGGATGAATATCTGTTTTTTTAATAACCGGTTCGAATGGTCCGCTTGTCCATAATTCTAACGGATCAGCCGGTTGTACGTCATAATGACCATATACCAGTACAGTAGGTAAATTTGGATCAATTATTTTTTCACCGTAAACGATTGGGTAACCCGGTGTTTCACATATTTCGACATGGTCACATCCTGCTTTTAAAAGGCTTTCTTTAACAGCTTCGGCTGTATCAATTACATCTTGTGCATGAGCAGAGTCCGCACTGACAGAAGGAATTTTTAGTAATTCGACCAGTTCTCCAATAAATCTGTCCTTGTGTTCTTGAATGTATGCTGCAATAGTATTCATATAGTAGTATTGAGTTTTTTATATAGTTTTCAAAAATACAAAAAAAGAGGGTAAAAAAAATTTAATAAAATTGTTTGTATATTGGAAGATATTATTATATTTGCACCACAATAATAACAAAAATTATTGTTACTGTATTAGCGGATATGGTGAAATTGGTAGACATGCCAGACTTAGGATCTGGTGCCGCAAGGCGTGTAGGTTCGAGTCCTATTATCCGCACTTAAAAAAAGCAAAACACTTATTATAAGTGTTTTGCTTTTTTGTTTTTATAGACTTGCCAATATTTTTAAAAAAGGATTAATCCTTTTTATTGTTTTGTTACTTACTTCTTTGAGGAGAAACAAAACCGAGAGGAATCCATTCATAACTATCTTTTGCTATTTCGCGAATGTGTCCTATTCCGGGATAAGATATATGACAACCATATATCATTGATTTAGCATCGGACAATTTTTTCAAAGTTTTGATTCGTGATGACACTCCTAATTCGAAATCCCAATCTGCAGCTGTTCCCCATTCAGGACGAGTAAACAAAATGGCATCATAATGTACTAAATCTGCAATTGCTACAAGCTGTTCGCCTTGAGAAGAAATAGTAGATACTACGTGTCCTTTAGTATGTCCGGGAACAATCTCCATTTTTATTATATCAAGAATAGTCTCTCCATCTTCAACCATTTGTAATTGAGGCTTCATAACACTCAAAATGTTAAGGATGAAAGAGGACATTATCTTAATCCTCGGATCATCTTTTAATAAAGATTTCGAAAAATCAGGTACTTCCTTTGTCCAGGATTCGTATTCAACTCTGGATATATACACTGTTGCATTGGGATAAATAGATTGGTTATTTGCACCAACAAGTCCACCTATATGATCCAAATGTGCATGTGTAATTACAATATCAGTTATTTGTTCGGGATTGACTCCTATCAGTTTCAGGTTTTCAGGTAACCAACCGCCATTATCTCCTAATAAAGGACCTTGACCGGAATCGATTAGAATCAAATGACCGTCTTTTTTCAAAAGAATTACATTTATACCCAATTCCAGACCCGAATTTGATGCAAAGTTTCTATCCAACAGCTCAGATACCTGTTGAGGAGGTGCAAGTGGTGCAATAAAAGGTTGCACCGATTTGAAAGGAACATATCCGTCTGTGAGTATAATGGCTTCTATATCTCCGATTTTGAATTGTTGAAAGCCTTTGCCGTTTTTATTTCCGGCTGTCAAATTCACTGAAACTAAAAATAGAGCAAAAGTGAATAGAATAATTAATTTCTTCATTATATTTATATTTTAATTAAGTTAATAGAACAAAACTATTATAATATTGCTATTCTGTCAAGTATGTACTTTATTGTAACTTACAGACTATTAGGTGTCTATTAGTGATTATCAACACAATAAAAAACACATTATGACTCATAAAGTTGAAAATAAATATATTTGTACAATAGATTACGCTTTTCAGCGGATAGGTGGAAAATATAAGGGACGTATTTTGTACCGTTTGTCTAATAAAGAAATTATGCGTTATGGAGAATTACGCAAAATTATACCTGATATAAGTACTAAAATGTTGACCCAAACTTTACGGGAGCTTGAAGAGGATGCGTTAATTCATCGTAAAGCATATAAAGAAATTCCCCCAAAAGTCGAATATAAACTGACACAAACAGGAAAAGAATTACTCCCCTTTATCGAATATTTACATAATTGGGCTCTGGAACAATTAGGAAAAGAAGATGATGGGATATGTATTTTTCCACTAATTCAAAATAAATAATTGTTAGAATAAGTAAAGGCCGGATAAAATAGTATCCGACCTTTATAAACCAGGATATTATCCTAAAATAAATTGGTTATAGTTCTTTTCTATTCTGTTGGATTACCTGAACTTATCCATTCTTTCATTCCTCCGGAATAGTTTTTTATATTTTCAAATCCGTTTTTCTGAAGTAAAGAATAGGCTATTGAGGCTCTGTCTCCGCTTTGGCAATGGATAATTACGAGATCTTTTTTATTTATCTTATCCAGATTATCTTCCAGTGTTCCAATGAACACATTAACTGCTCCTTTTATCTTAGCGGTTTCATATTCAGAAACGCCTCTTACATCGACGATCTGAACATGATCTTTATTTAGATAGGTTTTGAACTCTTCAATATCAATTACATCTGCTGTTTTTAATTCTATTCCCATATCTACAGACGAGATATAGCCATATATATTATCCAGACCAATACGCATTAATTTTCTGGTCAGATCTTCGATTTGGTCATCATCAGCAACTAAGATAAACTGCTCTTGATAGTTTAGTATCCAGCCTGCCCAGGTAGCGAATGCATTATTTCCCTGAATATTAATACTGCCCGGTATGAATCCATTAGCAAAATCAATTTTATTTCTTGCATCAATAACTTTGATCCCTTTTTCATAAGCACTTAGAAACTGTTCTTTAGAAAGTTTTTTATGCTTTGGAACTTCTATTAATAAAGGTCGATCTACTTTATTAAGTTTTTTCATCATTGCGAAATATTTAGGAGGTTCCGGTTGTCCGTCTAACAGATACTCAATGAAACCTTCTTCATTTTCATCATATTGAAAAGCCCAGTTACGGATTTTTTCATAACCTACGGTGGAACTTGGAACAGCACCTAAAGCTTTACCACAGGCAGAACCGGCTCCATGAGCGGGCCATACCTGAATATATTCCGGTAATTCTGCAAATCGTTGTATCGACTGATACATTTCTTTAGCTCCGATTTCTTTAGTTCCTGTTAAACCGGCTGCTTTTTCCAGTAGATCTGGACGCCCGATATCACCTACAAAGACAAAGTCTCCTGTAAATATCATTATAGGACGATCTGTTGCAGGATGATCTGTTAAAAGGAAACTAATACTTTCCGGTGTATGTCCGGGAGTGTGTATTACTTTCAGAGAAAGATTTCCTATTTTGATAATATCGTTATGCTTTAGTCCAATATGAGGAAATTCATATTGCCAGTCTTTTCCCCCTTCGTCAGAAAGGTAAAGTTGCGCTCCGGTGACAGCAGCTAATTCTCTGGATCCGCTCAGAAAATCAGCATGAATATGTGTCTCCGTAATATGAGTTATTTTCATATTATTTTGTTTTGCAATCTCCAGATAGGTGTCAATATCTCTTTTGGCATCAATTACAATGGCTTCTCCTTTTGCCTGGCAGCCTATAAAGTAGCTTGCCTGTGCTAAACTTTTATCGTATACGTGTTGAAAAAACATATCTTATCTTTTTTAATAATTAAACAACGTTTTATTTTAAGGTGTAAAATTAAGATAGTTGTTTGATATATACAGTAACTTTAGTTACGGAAGTAAATAATGTGTTTATATGGAATGTCTGAACAGGGTTCAGGAAGAAGAATATTTGTGTTGTTTTCTGTATTTCAGTCGATAGGAGAAAGAATTTATCAGAAGTTGAAATAGAGTGAAGGAAGAAAACAGTATTGGTATAAGAATAGTAGTTAAAGTCTGATTATTCTTTGTTTTGAGCCGTTAAAGGGGTATATTTATGCTTCCGTTTTTACCCCGATAACGGAATGATAAAAGAGAAATATCCCAATCTGCTTTTAGTTGAAAAAATTAATAATTTAAAATCTTTTTATGAAAAAGTTACTATTTCTTACAACTGTTGTATTAGGTATGATTTCATCAGATGTAACAGCACAAAAAAAAGCCTTAACAAAAGAAGAGCAGCAGGCTGCAAATGTAATTCAATACTCTAATGCGGTAATTGGATTGAATAATATGTATACGGAATATCTTTCTTATTATAAAGATTCGTTTACTACAGCAGATAATAATTTTAATAAGGTGCAGAAGAAATCTACTATGCCGATGTATGCTGTGAAATGGGATTATATCAGCTCTCTTAATAAAACAACTGTGGCTAACTATAAAACTCAGTTAAAAAACGCTCAGTCATTTGATGGAAAAGAAGAAATCAGTCAGCTAATTGAAAAAGCCATATCCGGTAGTCAGAAAGTGGCGGAAGACTGTAAAGTGATGAGTGATTATTTTGCTAATGAATCCTATAAAGAAGATAAAGGATATAAACAGTATCCGGTTATCAAAGAAAACTTATATACTTCACTTATGACAGCTTATACTGACTGGACAAAAGCTTCGGAGTTAGCTGCAAAAGCGGGAGATAAAGCAGAGTTGGTATTATTAAAGAAAAGTAAAATAGCAAATCTGGTTATCCCAATGAAAACAGACTTGATTTCTTTAGATGAAATTCTGAATATGTTTAGTGAAGATATGGATGTAGTAGCTATTCAGCAGAAGGTAAATGAACTGAAACCGGTTATAGAGAAAAATAAAGAAATGACCGGAAAAGATTTCTCTAAATTGAGTGATGTTTATTATAAAGATGTTTATAAAACCTTCTATAATAATGCAAATGAGTGTTTAAAATCAATTGATTTTACCCTTGAAAAGATCACTAAAAAGCATGGAGAGGACGCAATGAAGAGTTCTTTTGGTTATGCAAGAGGTTACTATGGTAAAGTTATAGAAAACTATAATACATTTATAAAACAATAAGTTTTATAAAGTGATGTGACAATAAAAAGATCTCATTTTCTAATAAAGAAATGAGATCTTTTTTATTCTGCTTTTAGTTGAAAAACTAATAATTTAAATTTTTTTATGAAAAAGTTGCTATTTGTTACAGTTGTTGTTTTAAGTATGGTTTCATCAGATATAATAGCACAAAAGGAAACCTTAACAGAAGAAGAGCAACAGGCAGTAAATAATATTGAATACTCTAATGCAGCGATTAAGCTCAATAATATGCATGTAAAATATCTTTATTATTACAAGGAATCATTTTATATTGCAGATGACAATTTTGATAAGGTAAAAAAGAATTCCGGTATGCTGATGCGTGCGGTTAAATGGGATTATTATATGCGCGATTTTTTTGGTGAAATAGACTCGAGTATTTATAGAATTCATCTGGCAAAGGCAGAATTGTTTGATGGAAAAGAAGAAATGGATCAGCTAATTCAAAAAGCGCTAACCGGTACTCAAGAAGTGATGGAAAATTGTAAAGAGGTTAGTGATTATTTTGCTAATAGAGTCTATGACGAAGATAAGGAATACAAATACTATCCAATTATTAGAAAGAATCTATATAATTCACTTATAATCGCTTATACAAACTGGGTAAAAGTTGCTGAATTAGCAATAAAAATTGGGGACAAAGCAGAATTAATATTCTTAAAGAAGAGCACAATAGCGAATCTGATTATTCCAATGAAAACAGATTTAATTTCTTTAAACGAAATTCTGAATATGTTCGGTCAAGATATGAATGTAGTAGCCGTTCAGCAGAAGGTAAATGAACTGAAACCTGTTATAGAGAAAAATAAAGATATGACCGGGAAAGATTTTTCTAAACGGAGTGATATTTACTATAAAGAGGTTTATAAAATTTTCTATAATAATGTAGATGAGTGTTTAAAATCAATTGATTTTACCCTTGAAAAGATTACTAAAAAAGATGAAGAGAGCACAATGAAGAGTTCTTTTGGTGATGTTAGAAATTACTATGGTAAAGCTAGAGACAACTATGATATATTTATAAAACAGTAAGTTTTATAAAATTTAAATAAAAACTCCCTCATTTCGTTATTAAAAAATGAGGGGTTTTTTTTTGATTTTTTTTTAATCCAATAATCTGATAATTGAGTTACTGAATCAGAATAAAAATATATCTTCCATCCAGATCATTTAACCAGACATCGTATTTAGAGGCTGTTACAGGGATGTTGCCTCCTCCAAGAATTCCTACGCCGCTTATTGGAGTAGAACCACCCCAGTTCGTATCCCAACTGGCATTAGCTCTGAACTTTAATTCACCATTCATTAATGTTACTCCGGTAATTTTCCATAAATGAGCGTCAAAAGCAGAAACGGTCATATCAGTATCTCCACCCCATCCTCCAGGAGTGGCATCTCCGATAATTCCTATTACAGGATATGTTGTAGTAGTAGAGCCGGTATAAGAAACAAAAGTATAGGTCATTTTTTGAAGATCGACCATCAGATCATAATAGCCAGCTAAAGGTACAGTTATAACGCCTGGTTCACCGGAAGCATTACTTACGCCAAGACCATTTCCTGAGCTTCCATATTGTGGGTGCCATGAACCTTTTGTTTCGATCATTTTGAATGCCCCTGCTTTAAAGTAGCCTCTGTAATAGTAAATATTATCATTATCAGGATCTCTGAATAAAGGCGTGTTGTCATTGTTTTCACTCCATCCGGCAGCAGTTGCATCACCTACTAAGAATAGGTTTCTTTTAGGAATTATAGTTGGATAAGGAGTAACGTTTAATGTAATTACATTAGAATATAGTGCTAGTTCTTTATTGGTTCCTAATGCAGATTTTATTCTAATGTCCAGTTTTCCTTCCTGAAGAGCTCCTAAACCGGCTGTTATTGCAGCGGCGTTTAATTCTGCTACGGTTAATGTAATTGTGTTTTCAGAAGAAGTGGCTGCATTGGTCGGCTCTTTAAAATCGGTTCCGGACACAGCTGCTTCCACACTATAAGTGATCTGAGTAGGGGTGCCATAGTCGCTTTTTTGCCAGTTTAAAATGACAATAGTCTCTTTTGCTTTATCTTCTTCTAAGAGGAAGGTAGTTCCTTCTTCAGGAAGATCAAGTATAGCCGGAGTGCCTGAATTTACTGTGGTTTTGTCATCATCACTACAGGAAAATCCTAAAAATACCAGCAGAAGTACAGCCGAAATTTTATATATATTTTTCATATTTAAATTAGAATTAAGAGTTTAACGGTTTAGAGTTATTAGCCTTAAACCGTTAAATAGTATTATTAATAACCGGGATTTTGTACCAGATTAGGATTAGCCTGTAATGCTTCCAGCGGAATAGGGAATAACTGGTAATTTGCAGGAATAGAAGTCCCGTCTAGTGTACCACCTTTCCATGGCCATCTGTAGGTACCACCGGTGAACTTTCCGAATCGGATCAGATCCTGGCGTCTGTGTCCTTCATAATATAGTTCTCTTGCACGTTCATCAAGAATAAAATCAAGTGTTAACTGAGAATTGGTAATATTTCCGGAAGTATCTCCGTAAGCTCTTTCCCTTAGTTTATTGATATAATCGAGAGCCAGTCCTGTAGATCCTCCTCCTCCTCTTAGTGTCGCTTCTGCATACATTAAGTAAGCATCACTTAATCGGAACATAGGGAAATCCACATCAGAGAATTTCATGATGGTATTCTGTCCGTCGGCGTAAGTATTTCTGAATTTAGTAGTTGGATATCCGTCTGTCCATTTTCTGTAATCCGTCATTTCATAGCTATGACCTTTCGTGAAGAAAATAGCACGTGAATCATGAGTGGTGGCAAGGTCTCCAAATAAACTATATAAAGCTTTCGTACAACGGTGACCTGTCCATGCTTCAGAAGCACCAAATTCAGAAATATCCATTGTTTCAGTGCTTAAACTACCATTGATTAGATAGGTGGCATTCCCATAAGATTGTACATTGTTTCTGTCTCCGATCAGAGGGAAGATAATTTCTCTGGCTTTGTAATTATCTCCCTGAAAGATAGACTGATAATTGGAGTCGATCGTAAAACCAGATCCTGAAATGATTTTTTCAGTATAAGTTACACAATCAGCATATCTGCCTTGTCCTGTATATACCTCTGCGTTCAGATAGATTTTAGCCAGAACCATTTGTACGGTTGCTTTATTTGCTCTCCCATATTGATTGTTTGCCGGAATAATATCTTCAATTTCTTTTAACTCGGTTTCTACAAAATGAAATACTTCTGTACGGGATGCTTTCGCTTTGTTTGCGCCACCAATACCATCAGCCTCTGTAACAATAGGTACTCCTCCAAAAAGGTCCATAGCGTGATAATAGGATAAAGCTCTTAAAAATCGGGCTTCAGCAATAATCAGTTCTTTTTCATTAACAGGTATTTCATTTACTTCAAGAATGAAGTTATTGATCTGTGCTACCTGGAAGAAGATTCGGTTATACATATACCCAAAATATTTATTAGTAGGTACCCAGCCTGTAGCAGTTGTTAGCGGATCTAATCCACCGTCTCCCCATCTGTTTTTAACAATATCCGTTGTTACTTCCTGAAGATTCCATAAACTACGTAAATAAACGGTTTCTCCCGGATCGTCTCCAACGATGTCCTGTAGCTGATCTCCTGATCCCGGAATTCCCTGCCCATGCAGAGCTAGTCCGGCGTAAAGTTTAGCCAGTAAACCTTTTGCTGCTTCCGGATTTTCAGCTAATAAATCTTTTAGTGTTTGTTGTACCCTTGGTTCTGTATCCAGGTCATTGAGACAGGAAACAAAGAAAGGTAGGATTAAAAGAAGCCAGATGCTTTTTATATTTTTCATAGGTATATATATCGTTTTTTTTAAATTAAAAATCCAAATTAATTCCAAAAGTATATACTCTTGGTCTGGCATATGGTGATTGCTCAATACCTGTAAAGTTTTCCGGATCTAAACCTTTATATCCGGTGATAACGAAAACATTATTTACAGAACCATAGATTCTTAAGCTCATGGCATCCGTTAAAAAGGTATTGAATTTATAGCCTAAAGTAACGTTATCCAGTCTTAAGAAAGTAGCATCAGATACATAATAGTTAGATAAAGCCTGATAATCATTCGGATTAGTTTTAAATCCGGTATACGCATCACCATTATACAGGTCCAGAACGTTATTAACGAAACCGGTTCCGTTAGTTGGGATAGCTGAATCGGAATATCCTTTATTCAATCTGTTAGCATCATATATTTTTCCGCCTAACTGACCTCTGAAATTGGCTGTAAAATCAAAATTCTTATAATTGATTGTTGTTCCGAATCCGTAATTCCATTTTGGATCATAAGGTACATAAATTCTGTCTTGGTCATTAATGATACCGTCTCCGTTTTTGTCAACAAAAGCACCTTGTATTGGGTTTCCGTTTGTATCATATAACTGATCGAATAGCCAGAAGTTTCTTGATCTTTCTCCTACGGCAAAATAACCGATGTTAATACCTGTACCTCTTCCTATACCTGTTTCCGGTACAGAAACCTGCGATACATTATTCAGATTCGTTACATAGGTTTCATTAAATGAAATATTTCCACTGAATGAGATGGTAAGATTATCCGTTTTAATAGGAGTAAGGTTTAATCCTAACTCAACACCATCACTTCTGGTTTTACCTACATTGTCCACAAATCGGTTAGATAAACTTCCTTCAGACTGAGGAACAATTGCCAGCAGGTCTTTTGTATCTCTGTGATAATAATCTAATGTACCATCTAAAAATCCGTTCCACAGATCGAAATCAAATCCGGCATTATAGGTTACTGTTTTTTCCCAGGTTAATTTTGGGTTATAAGCATCTGCTCTATAAGTAATATAATATTCGTCTCCAAACTGATACTGAACAGTAGGGTCTCCGGCTAAATAAAGTGCCTGATAAGGATAATATCCAGCACTTCCAGTGATGTCCTGTTGTCCGGTAATACCTGCTCCGATTCTGAATTTTAAAGAGGAGATTACTTTTGAATCTTTTAACCAGGATTCTTCAGTCATTTTCCATGCTGCTGCTACAGACGGGAAATGTCCCCATCTGTTTTTACCCGGAGCGAAAAGAGAAGAAGCGTCAGCTCTGTAAGAAACGGTTAGTAAGTATTTGTCAGTAATATCCATATTAATTCTTCCAAAGAAAGACTGTAGATTCAGATCATTATAGTATTGGAATACTTTACTCGGAACTCGTACCCCTTGGTCATTGATCTGGGTAGGGTATTTAAATCCTTTATTGTTGAAATTCTGATAGGAATAACCTCCCTGAGCATCAATCTTTTGTATAATACCATCAAAAGATTTTGCATAAGCAAAATAAGCATCTAAGGTTTTATCTTCTTTGGTCTGATTTTCTCCTGTTGTTTTTCCTGAGTTAAACAGAGGATTACTTTCAAAATTATTATAAGCAGCTATGGCATTACTCGCCAGACTTTCATTGATTTTTGATTTTGAATAATCAAGACCCAGATTAAGGATAGCTCTTAATTCCGGTAAGAAATGCAATTTATAATCAAACTCTATATTTCCTAAGAAACGGTCTACATTTTCATTTCTTTCTCTTTGTCTTAATTGAGCAACTGCATTAGTAGCCCCGGCTGTTCTTGGGAAATTAGCCTTAGGATCCAGTGATTGATAATAACCACCAAACCTATTGTTTCCTGATGGATCATATACCGGAAGAGTAGGGTTTAGACTTAAGGCAGATCCAATTGCTTTTTCATCCGGTTGATCTTTTCTGGTCATAACCCCTTTTGCATTAATATTTATCTTAAGATGATCTTCAAAGAATTTTGGGCTCACATTAACAGAAGCAGTATATTTCTTTAATTGAGAACCTTTTAGTATACCTTCTATGTTAGAATGACCTATAGAAGCACGTAAAGGAGTATTTCCGAATAAGTTAGTCAGAGCACTGAAATTATTGTCAGAAGTTATCGAAGTTCTGTAAATTTCATCCTGCCAGTCTGTATCATAAATAATCCCGTTCACCCCTAAATACTGTTTCTGATCCGGGTATTTAGTATTGATGAAGTTAACAAACTCGGAAGAAGATAATACATCTAATTTTTTAGTCATTTTTCCAACTTGTGTATTAGAGGAAAAATTAAATTTTGTAGCTCCGTTACTTCCTTTTTTTGTCGTTATAATAATGACTCCATTAGAAGCTCTTGAACCATAAATTGCTGTAGCAGATGCGTCTTTTAAGATAGAGAAAGACTCAATGTCATTTGGATTTACCAAAGCTAGCGGATTTGTCTGTCCTGCTGGACTTGCACTAGAGATCGGTACTCCGTCAATTACAATTAGCGGACTGTTTGAAGCACTTAATGAAGCCCCACCACGTATTCTGATGTCTACTTTTGAGTCCGGAGCTCCACCACTACTGACAATTCTTACTCCGGAGGATTTACCGTTGAGCATCTGATCTGCAGAAACGATCGCTCCTTTATTCAAGTCTTTAGCTGTTATCAGTTCGACAGATCCAGTAGCATCTTTTTTCTTAACCGTACCATATCCTATTACTACAATTTCATCTAGTAAAGCAGAGTCTTCTTCAAGAGTAACTGCTATTGTAGTTTGATTATTATAAGTAAAAACATAGTCTTTAAAACCAATATAGGAAAAAATAAGAATATCACCCTTTTTAAGATTTGGCAGTGTGAATTCACCATCCATTCCTGTTGAGGTACCTTTGTTAGTACTCTGAAATATTACATTCACTCCGGGTAAAGGTAATCCGGAGGATTGTTCTCTTACAGTACCACTCAAAGTGCTTTGTGCAAGTACACTAAGAGGAAGTAAGAGTAATAAAAGCAAGAACTGTTTATAGATTGTTTTCATACAATTTATTTAAATTAAAATTGAATTCTTTAGGCTTATAATTTCACTTCGATGTTAAATCTATGTAAATTTTTAGCATAAAAAAATGTTAATGCAGAATAAGAGTAACGCAAACGTTTGCGTGTTGATAACTTTCCTGATAATGTAGGTTTTACGTGTAAAAATTGATATTAATCAAAATAAAATTTATCTTTATTTAGAAAACATTATTTCTTCATCTCTGGGATACGTTATGAAATAGTTATGATTCTAAAGTACAGGTATAACGTAGAGAAGCATTATTTTTATAAATTACTATTAAAAAATTACAGACATCTACATATGAAAAGAAAAGTCACACTTAAACAAATAGCAAAAGAGTTAGATGTTTCAATATCCACAGTTTCTAAGTCACTCAGAGACAGTTCTGAAATAAGTGAAGATACAAGGCTGAAAGTACAAGCCTTTGCGAAGCTTTATAACTATAAACCCAATAATATTGCCTTAAGTTTAAAGAATAAAAAGACCAAAACAATAGGGATTATTATTCCTGAAATTGTACATCATTTTTTTGCAACCGTAATAAGTGGTATCGAGCAGGTAGCAAATGAGAATGGATATAATGTAATCGTATGTTTATCCGATGAATCCTTTGATAAAGAGGTGATTAATATGGAAATGTTAGCGAATGGCAGTATTGATGGTTTTATTATGTCTTTGTCCAAAGAAACCCAGTTAAAAGGGGACTTTCATCATATTACAGAAATAATAGGTCAGGGAATGCCAGTAGTTATGTTTGATAGGGTTTCGAACGCTATTGCATGTGATAAAGTTATAATTGATGATGAACTGGCAGCTTATAAAGCAGTACAATCTTTAATTAGGAAAGGATATAAAAATATTGCTCTGATTACTACTGTAGATTATGTGAGTGTCGGGAAATTAAGAACAGAAGGTTATATGAGAGCATTAAAAGATAATGGTTTAATAGTAGATGAAAACCGAATTGTTAAGATTGAAGATATAAGCAAATGTGCTGAGGTTATAGAAAAATTACTTCGGGAAAATACAATAGATGCTGTGTTTGCTGTTAACGAACTGTTTGCTGTAACAGCTATAAAAGTAGCTCCTAAATTAGGACTGAAGGTACCGGATGATATTGCTGTTATTGGTTTTACGGATGGAATTATTTCAAAGTATTCCTCTCCGGGTATTACAACTGTGAGTCAGAGCGGAATCGAAATGGGGCAGAAAGCTGCCACAATGCTGATTCGTAGAATAGAATCAAAGGAAGAAGAAGAAGAAGAATACAGAACAGAAATCATATCAACTCATCTGGTAGAAAGAGAATCTACGCCAACGTTGTAGTTGTTTGTAATGTGTTGATTTTTAGTGTGTAATGTTTTTTAGTTTTCCTTTACTGATCTATGAATTGTCATTTTTAATTTTTTCATTTAAAAAAAGTTCTATATTTGTGTATCAAATATTATCAAAGCTTATACTTTCACTTCAACTTGTAAGTCTTTGATAAGCATGTTGCTTATCGTATATTAATATAATTACGATAATGGAAAAACCGAGATTAAGTTTTTGGCAAATTTGGAATCTGAGTTTTGGATTCCTGGGAGTTCAGATTGGATATTCACTGCAAAATGGAAATACAAGCCGAATATTAGAAGCACTTGGTGCAGATGTTCATAGTATTGGTTATTTTTGGTTAGCAGCGCCCTTAGCCGGTTTGATTGTACAACCTATAATAGGTCTTTCAAGCGATAAGACCTGGACTAAAATGGGTCGCCGTATTCCTTTTATATTTTTTGGAGCAATTATTTCCGCTTTAGCCATGTTTTTTATGCCTAATGCAGAATATTTTACTTTTTTATTACCTCCCCTAATTTTTGGAGCAGTTATGCTGTTATTGATGGATACTTCATTTAATGTTACCATGCAGCCATTCAGAGCACTTGTCGGAGATATGGTAAATGACGATCAGCGTAATTTAGGTTTTTCACTACAAAGTGCACTGATTAATTTTGGAGCCGTTTTTGGTTCCTTATTACCTTGGATTCTTGCTAAAGTTGGAGTTTCAAATGTTCCGGCAGTAGGTGAAAAAGTAGCTGCTTCCGTAATATGGTCTTTCTATATTGGTGGTGCTATTTTACTATTAACCGTTCTCTGGACTGTTTTCAGAACAAAAGAATACTCGCCAAAAGAACATGCACAGTACAATAATATAGATTTGGAAAAATCAGATAAAAAGAAAAAACCGGGTCTTATACAACTAATAACAGAAGCTCCTAAAGTTTTCTGGCAACTAGGCTTTGTACAGTTTTTTTCCTGGTTTGCATTATTCTTAATGTGGGTGTATACCACCAGAGCAATCGCAGATCATATCTGGGGACCGGATGCATTAGATCCAAAATCGGTTGGGTTTAATGAAGCAGGTGACTGGACAGGTGTGTTATTTGCCTTTTATAGTTTTGTAGCGGCTATTTTCTCTTTATTAATTCCTGTAATAGCCAAAGCAATCGGCAGAAAGAGAACCTATAGTTTTTCTCTTCTGATAGGAGGTCTTAGTCTTATTTCAATATTTTTAATAGAAGATAAGAATCTTTTACTGTTCTCTATGGTCGGAGTAGGATTTGCATGGGCAGCAATATTAGCAGTTCCCTATGCCATGTTGTCCGGATCATTACCAGCAGATAAGATGGGCGTTTATATGGGACTATTTAATGCTACCATAACCTTGCCTCAAATCGTTGCCGGTTTACTCGGAGGTATGCTAATCGCTTTATTTGGAGGTAATCCGATAATAATTATTGTTATTGCTGGTATTTCCTTTATTATAGCTGGTCTGGCTGTATTTACCATTAAAGAGAAAGCCTAAGAAACAGTACCGTTTCTGGTGCTGTAATTTTAAATCAGTTTTCAGAATTTCAAATAATTTTTATAAAAATGATAAAAAAAGCCTTTGTTTTCGATCTGGATGGAGTTATTGTTGACACCGCAAAATATCATTTTCTTGCATGGCAGAAAATTGCACATCAGTTGGGAATTGAATTTGCACATGAAGACAATGAACAGTTAAAAGGAGTAAGCAGAATTCGTTCCTTAGATCTTATTCTGAGTTTAGGGAATATTGAAATCAGTCAGGAAGAAAAAGACCGATATCTTCTTCAAAAAAATGAAGATTATCTTACCCATATTATTACTATGGGACCCGATGAAATTTTACCCGGAGTAGTTCCTGTTTTACAGTTTTTAAAAGAGAAGGGTCAGTTAATAGCCTTAGGTTCCGCAAGTAAAAATGCCAGACCGATATTAGAGAAAGTAAATATAATCGACTTTTTTGATGTTATCGTTGACGGTAATGATGTGACTAATGCAAAACCGGATCCTGAAGTTTTTCTGAGAGCTGTTCAGCTTTTAGGAAGTACACCCGAACAAGCAATTGTATTTGAAGATTCCGTTGCAGGAATACAAGCAGCGAATATTGCTCATATGATAAGTATAGGCATTGGAGAAAAGAAAGTACTCCATGAAGCAAAATACGTTTTTTCTGATTTTACTAAAATAGAAAACAGTTTCCTTGAAACACTAATGAGATAAATCAGTATTGAGATGTTAGAAATAGAAAAAAGAACCAAGAGTCAAGAACCAAGAAACTTCTCAATATTTCAATACCTAATACAAATTAAAAATAGTTAAAGAAATGAATCAAGATTATATAATCCCAGACAACTGGTCTATCATCGAAGAAGGGTTTGACAGAGAAAGAGTAAAATCATCAGAAAGTCTTTTCAGTATCGGTAACGGAGCAATGGGACAAAGAGCCAATTTTGAAGAGCAGTATTCAGGGACTACTTTTCAGGGAAGTTATATTGCAGGAATTTATTATCCTGATAAGACAAAAGTGGGATGGTGGAAGAACGGATATCCGGAATATTTCGCTAAGGTATTAAATGCCCCAAACTGGATTGGTATTGCTATCGAAATTAACGGGGAAGTTTTAGATTTGAATACCTGCACCGAAGTAAAAAATTTTAGAAGAGAACTGAATATGAAAGAAGGATGGTATCATCGTTCTTTTGAAGCAACATTGCAAAATGGTGTGCAGATAGGAGTGAATGTACGTCGTTTTCTTTCCCTTAATTTGGATGAGACAGGAGTAATTAACTATGAGATTACACCATTAAATCAGTCTGTTAAGATCGTTTACAAACCGTATATAGATGCAGGAGTAAAAAACGAAGATGCAAACTGGGAAGAAAAATTTTGGGAACCGTTGGAAGTAAAACAGGGTAATAATAAAGCCTTTGTAGTAGCCCGTACTTTTAAAACACATTTCAATGTGGCTACTTTTATGCAAAACAGCATTTTATTAAATGATAAAAATCTGAATCTTTCTGCAGAGCAGGTTGAAGCTACCTCCGATAAAGTTCAATTTACCTATACCGTTGAAGTAGCTAAGGGAGAAAAATCATCTATTCATAAAATAGGTGGTTACACCGTTTCACTGAATCACAAGAATGATCAGTTGATTGAAGCAGCTTCTGTTGTAATTGATAAAGCAGTTGCCAAAGGTTATGCTGCTTTACTGGAAGATCAGGAACAGGCATGGGCAGATATTTGGGAAAAAGCAGATATTACAATAGAAGGAGATGTAAAAGCACAACAAGGAATTCGTTTTAATATCTTTCAGCTGAATCAGACCTATTTAGGTAAAGATCCGAGATTAAATATTGGACCAAAAGGTTTTACAGGAGAAAAATACGGAGGAAGTACCTATTGGGATACAGAAGCGTATTGTATCCCTTTTTATATGGCAACCAAAGATCAGCAGGTAGCCAGAAATTTACTGACCTATCGTTATAACCAATTAGATAAAGCAATTGAAAATGGCGTTAAATTAGGTTTTACCAATGGAGCAGCTCTGTACCCGATGGTGACGATGAATGGGGAAGAATGTCATAATGAATGGGAAATTACTTTTGAAGAAATTCATCGTAATGGAGCCATTGCATTCGCAATTTTCAATTTTTACCGCTTTACAGGAGATTACAGTTATATAGTAGAAAAAGGACTGGAAGTATTAATAGGTATTGCCCGTTTTTGGCATCAGAGAGCTAATTTTTCAACCGATAAAAACAAGTATGTTATTCTCGGAGTAACCGGACCTAATGAATATGAAAATAACGTAAATAATAATTTTTATACCAACTATATAGCAAAATGGTGTATTAACTATACCTACGAACAGATCCGGAAAATTGCAACTGAATATCCGACAGATTATGCCCGTATTATGGCAAAAGTGAAACTGGATAAAGCAGAAACCGAAAGCTGGAAAGAAGTTGCAGATAAAATGTATTTTCCTTTCTCAGAAACCAATCAGGTGTATTTACAACAAGACGGTTTCTTGGATAAGGAACTGGTAAAAGTGAAAGATCTGGATCGTTCACAAAGACCGATCAATCAGAAATGGTCATGGGACAGAATTTTACGCTCTCCTTATATTAAACAGGCAGACGTTTTACAGGGATTCTATTTCTTTGAAGATCATTTCTCAGCAGAAGAATTAGAACGTCATTTCGATTTTTATGAGCCTTATACTGTTCATGAATCATCATTATCTCCCTGTGTACACTCTATTCAAGCAGCCACTCTGGGCAGAATGGAACAGGCTTATACTTTTTATTTAAGAACCTCCCGTTTAGATCTGGATGATTATAATAAAGAAGTAGAAGAAGGATGTCATATTACAAGTATGGCAGGAACCTGGATGAGTATTGTGGAAGGATTTGGAGGAATGAGAGTAAAAGAAGATACTTTACATTTTACGCCAAGAATTCCCAATCAGTGGACAGCATATTCTTTTAAGATCAACTTTAGAGATCAGGTTTTAAAAGTAGCGATTGAAAAAGATAAAACACAATTTACAATAGACGGAGCAAAAGAACTGATTGTTTATGTAAACGGAAAAGCAGTTACTGTAACACCAGATAACTTGGTTACTGTGTAATACAAATCCTGCAAGGTTTTTAAAACCTTGTAGGTTTAATATATCGATTATGATATTTTTTTAAAGTCAAAATAATATGAAGTTATTGAATAAAACACTACTATTAGTTCTTTTTATAGTTACCTCTGCATTTGCACAAATCGACAGAGTAGAGCCTCCTTTCTGGTGGACAGACATGAAAAATCCAGAAGTACAAATTATGTTTTATGGGAAAAACATAGCTAATTATCAACCATTTGTATTATCAGATAAAGTAATAATAACCAGTGTTATTAAAACAGAAAATCCAAATTATGTTTTTGTAACTATTGACATAAAGAATGCTAAAGCAGGAGATTTTATTTTTTCATTCAAAGAGAAAAACAAAGTTGTTTTCACACATAAATATAATTTGAAAGAGAGAAAAGAAAATTCGGCAAACAGAAAAAGCTATGATGCATCCGATATGATGTATCTGATTATGCCGGATCGTTTTGCAAATGGAAATCCTGATAATGATTCCGATAAATCTGTAACTGAAAAAGTAAACCGTTCCTTACCTGGAGGGAGGCACGGAGGAGATATTGAAGGAATTATTCAGAATTTAGATTATCTAAAAGAATTAGGAGTAACCACAATTTGGAATACACCTCTTTTAGAAGATAATGAAGCAGAATATTCTTATCATACCTATGCTCAGTCTGATGTTTACAGAATCGATCCTCGTTACGGAACCAATGAAGATTATAAACGTCTGGCAGATGAATTACATAAAAAAGATATGAAACTGGTAATGGATTATGTGACGAATCATTGGGGAGCAGAGCACTGGATGATTAAGGATATGCCAACGTATGACTGGATTCACCAGTTTCCCGGATATGCTCAATCTAATTATAGAATGACTACACAATATGATACTAATGCAGCTACAATCGATGCCAAATATTGTATAGACGGATGGTTTGTACCATCAATGCCGGATCTGAATCAGTCCAATCCATTGGTTTTGAATTATCTTATACAAAATGCAGTATGGTGGATAGAATATTCAGGATTAGATGGTTTCAGAGTAGATACTTATTCCTATAATGATAAAGAAGCTATTGCAAAATGGACTAAAGCCATCACAAACGAATATCCTTATTTTAATATCGTAGGAGAAGTATGGATGCATGATCAGGCACAAATTTCATTCTGGCAGAAAGACAGTAAGATTGGAGCAATAAAAAGTTATAATTCCTATTTGCCTAGTGTGATGGATTTTACATTGCATGACGCTATTACGTCCATATTCAATGAAGACAAAACAGGCTGGTCTGACGGAATGATAAAAGTATATGAGAATTTTACAAATGATTTTTTATATCCTAATGTAGACAATCTGTTGGTTTTTGCAGAAAATCACGATACACACCGAATCAACCATATCTACAAAAATGATTTCAGTAAATATAAAATGGCAATGACGCTGATCGCTACTGTTAGGGGAATACCACAGGTGTATTATGGTAGTGAGATCGGTATGGCAGGGAATAAAGACGAAGGAGATGCCGCAATCAGACAGGATTTCCCCGGAGGATGGAAAGGAGATAAAAAGAATGCTTTTACAAAAGGAGGAAGAACAGCAGAGCAACAGAAATATTTTGATTTCACCTCTAAGTTATTCCAGTGGAGAAAAGGAAATAAGGCTGTTCATTTCGGTAAAATGACGCATTATCTTCCCGAAGACAACGTATATATTTATTTCAGATACAATGACGATCAGTCCGTAATGGTAGTGATCAATAACAGTACAGAAGTTAAAAAAGTAAAAACAAATCGTTTTCAGGAGAATATTAAATCTTTTGTAAAAGGTAAAGAGGTTCTGAACGGAACAGTGATTGATATTACCAATGAAATTACAGTTGAAGCAAAATCAGCTTTAATATTGGAATTAGAGAGATAATACCATAAATATTTCTTTCCTAACCCGTTTTTTTAACCTGTTAGGTATAACTCTGTTTCGCCAAGTCTCTGACTTTTGCAGAGCAGGAGTAAGTTTTTAATAATTAAGTTAAGGTTCGTAATAAAAAAAGAAATATGATTAAAATTCTAAAAATCACGGTTTTGTTCTTTCTCTTTAGTATTTCGTTTGTAGCAGCACAAAATGTAG
The DNA here is from genome assembly GCF_058310215.1 of Flavobacterium sp. AK-301. Lineage (NCBI taxonomy): Bacteria > Pseudomonadati > Bacteroidota > Flavobacteriia > Flavobacteriales > Flavobacteriaceae > Flavobacterium > Flavobacterium sp. AK-301. The sequence goes on along the minus strand of NZ_JBZEES010000007.1, from coordinate 62,703 downwards.
ATAGAAAATATGAAGGAATAAAACAAAAGCAGAACCATTTAGAAGTATATACCAGTGATGGTATGTACAGGATAAGAATATATTCAGAAAAGATTATCGAGACTTCCTTTATTCCAAAAGGAGAAACTTTTGATTCCGTTTCACATGCTGTTGTTTTGTCTCCCAAATTAGTAAGTAAGACTTATGGTTATGGCGTGAGAGAAACAGCATCAAAGATCAGATACGGAGCAGCTGTATTTAGAGGAATAGAAGCCACTCGCGGAATTGCAGCAATTATTCAGAAAGAACCTTTTCAGATCAGTTACACCTATAAAAACAAACCTTTGATCTCTGAGAAAACAGGATATTACAAAACGGATAAAGCAGAGATTCTGGAGTTTAACTTAAATTCTAAAGAGGTATTGTATGGTGGTGGTTCCCGTGTTCTGGGTATGAACCGAAGAGGAAATCGATTACAATTATACAATCGTGCCCATTATGGTTATGAAACCCATTCAGAGTTAATGAATTACTCCATGCCTCTTGTAATGTCATCCGGTATTTATGCAGTACATTTTGATAATGCACCAATCGGTTATCTGGATCTGGATAGTAAAAAGAATAATACACTAAACTATGAAACGATTAGTGGCAGAAAAACGTATCAGGTAATTGCAGGAGATTCATGGATGGATTTGGTTTCTAATTATGTTTCCCTTACAGGAACACAACCTTTACCGCCAAGATGGGCTTTAGGGAATTTTTCCAGCAGATTTGGATACCATTCCGAAAAAGAAACAAGAGAAACAGTAGATAAATTCATAGCAGAAGGAATTCCGTTAGATGCAGTTATTATTGATTTGTACTGGTTTGGAAAAGAAGTTCAGGGAACAATGGGGAATCTGAAGTTTGATGAAGATACTTTTCCGACACCTGAAAAGATGATGGCTGATTTTGAAGAAAAGGGAATAAAGACCATTTTAGTAACAGAACCTTTTATCCTGACCACTTCTAACCGATGGGAAGAAGCCGTAGAGAATAAAGTGCTGGCAACAGATAGTTTAGGAAAATCGTTTACCTATGATTTCTTTTTTGGAAATACTGGTCTGGTAGATATTTTCAAACCCGAAGGAGAAAAGTGGTTCTGGGATATTTATAAAGGTTTAGTTGATAAAGGAGTAGGCGGATGGTGGGGCGATTTGGGAGAACCCGAAGTTCATCCTGCTGCTTTACAACATGTAACAGGAACAGCCGATCAGGTTCATAATATTTATGGACATAATTGGGCAAGGTTGGTTTTCGAAGGATATCAGAAAGAATTTCCGAAGCAGCGACCTTTTATATTGATGCGTTCCGGATATTCCGGTTCACAGCGTTATGGATTAATCCCTTGGTCCGGTGACGTGAACAGAACCTGGGGCGGATTACAACCACAAATGGAAATTTCATTACAAATGGGGATGCAGGGATTAGGATATATGCATTCCGATCTGGGTGGATTTGCCGGTAATTTAGAAGATAATGAATTGTATACCCGTTGGTTACAATATGGTGTTTTTCAGCCTATTTTCCGACCTCATGCGCAAGAAGAAGTAGCTTCCGAACCTGTTTTTAAAGAAGAGAGAACAAAAGCACTCGTTAAAAAAGCAATTCAGTTACGATATAGTTTACTGCCCTATAATTATACACTGGCTTTTGAAAATAACCAATATGGAAGTCCATTAATGCGTCCGTTGTTTTTCGAAGAACCAACAAATAAAGAGCTATTAACCGTTGATGGTACTTATTTATGGGGGAATGCTTTTTTAGTTACCCCGATAGTACAGCCCGGAATAACCGAAACAACTGTTTTTTTTCCAAAAAAGAATAACTGGTATGATTTCTATACCGGAAAAAAATATAAAGGAGGAACAAAAGCAATTGTTGCCGTTGTTCCGGATTATATTCCGGTATATGTAAGAGGAGGTTCATTTATTCCGATGATTGAACCTGTTCAGACTACAAAAGATTATTCCGTTAAAAATCTGCTTTTACAGTATTATCATGATCCTAAAGTGAAAAAAAGCAGAGGGCAACTTTATAATGATAATGGAATAACACCTGATACTTATCAAAAAGGAGAATATGAATTATTACGATTTGAGAGTACATTTAAAAAGAAAGAACTGACTATTACAATCCATTTAGAAAAAGGAAAATCCTTTTCTCTGGAAGATAAATCCTTTTCATTACTTGTGCACCAAGTAGAAGCCAAACCTGAAAAGGTGATTACAGGAGATAAAACAATCCCTTTTGAATGGGATAAAGAAACATCCATTTTAAAAATTCCTGTAGCTTTTAATAAAGAAGAAAAAGAAGTAAGAGTACAAATACAATTATCCAAATAATAAAGAAGTATAAAAATGAGAAAAACAATTTTATTTGTTTTATGCCTTGCTGCCTTAGCAGGTTGTAAAGATCAGAAAAAAGAAAAAACAGCTGTTATGACAGAAGAAGTGATTGCTCCCATGAGCGATGCAGTGATGGAAAATGCAGTGATTTATGAAGCAAATATCCGTCAGTATTCCCCCGAAGGAACTTTCAATGCTTTTACAAAAGACATTCCGAGTTTGAAGAACTTAGGAGTAAAGATAATCTGGGTGATGCCTGTTTATCCAATTGGAGTAGAGAATAGAAAAGAAGGACTGGGGAGTTATTATTCCATTCAGGATTATAGAGGAATTAATTCCGAATTTGGTACACTGGAAGACTTTAAAAACTTGATAAATACAGCACATGAAAACGGTATTTATGTGATTCTTGACTGGGTTGCTAACCATACCGCATGGGATCATAAATGGATGAAACAACACCCGGATTATTATACTAAAGACAAAGACGGGAAAGTAATTGCTCCTTATGATTGGACTGATGTTGCAGAGTTGAATTATGACAATAAAGCCATGCGTCAGGAAATGATTAATGAAATGAAATACTGGATTACTGAAACCAATATTGATGGTTTTCGTTGTGATGTTGCTGCTGAGGTTCCTACGGATTTTTGGGATGAAGCCACTCCTGAACTGAATAAAGTAAAACCAATCTTTATGTTAGCAGAAGCTGAAAAACCGGGATTACTGAAAAATGCTTTTGACATGGCTTATGGATGGGAATCACACCACCTTATGAATGAAATCGCTCAAGGTAAAAAAACAGTAAAAGCGTGGGATGATTATATCATAAAGAAAGATACTATTTTTGAGAGAGATGATTTTACGATGTATTTTACCTCAAATCATGATGAAAACTCATGGAACGGGACAGAATACGAAAGAATGGGAGATGCTGTAGAAGTATTTGCTGCTTTGACTTTCGTTACTCCGGGTATGCCTTTGATTTATAATGGACAGGAATACGATTTCAAAAAACGTTTACGTTTCTTTGAAAAAGACACCATTACTAAAGCAAAAGGAAAAATGTACTCCGTTTATGAAAAACTGGGAGCCCTTAAAAATAATAATGTAGCATTGAATGGAGGTAAAAATGCTGCTTCCTATACAAGATTAATGACATCAGCAGATGCAGATATTCTCGCTTTTATAAGAGAAAAAGAAGGAAAGCAAGTTCTTTTTGTTGGAAATCTGACTAAAAAAGAACAGACTTTTACAACCCCGATTGAAGGTGTTTATACTGATTATATGTCAGGAGAAAAAATGACTTTTTTAAAAGACGCAAAACAAACCTTTAAACCATGGGAATATAAAATCCTGATAAAAGAATAATGGTGCAGACAGATTGTATATAACCCCGTAACCGGTAACTGTATCTGTAGAGAAGCACAGCCGTGCCTCTCTACAGATACAGTTATATACAATTATACGATTTTATATACGGTTTTTAAATCCTTCCCTGTTCCTTTAATTTCCAGTAACGATATAAGCCGGCAACCGACATCCAGCTAGGATTAGCATATTCATAAGTTTGTATATGTTCTTCACTGACTCCGTTTTCTCTCAATTGATCTTGAGTATATTTCATAAAGACCGGAACCGTTTTTTCTATGTCCGTTCCTTTATCATAATACCGTTTTATAAAGTTGGACCAGTCATCCAGTATGATTTCCAAATCTTTTAAATGTTTGGCAGGATTTTCTGATTTTGCAAAATGAGTGAGGTATAGTGCTTCAGGTTGTAAAGCTCTGATCTTGGCAATAGATTCCTTCCATAATTCGATATTAATATCAGGAGGAGGACAGGGCGGAACCACCGGACCATTTCCTATTTTCACACCGCCTACATCACCCGTAAACATCACCTGACCTAATTGATAAGCATTATGATGAACAGCATGTCCTGGTGTGTACCAAGTAGTAAATTCCGTTGAGCCGAATCTAATTTTATCACCATCATTGACAGGAACCAGTAAATTTTCAGGGATAGCTTCCATACTTCCCCAGAGGCGATCCATATCTTCCCCATAGATTTGGGCAGCAGAATTCCAGAGTTTTTCAGGATTAGCGAGATGAGGTAAGCCAATAGGATGCACGTGAATCTTGGCTCCGTGTTTTGCAAATTTCCAAGCGACACCCGCATGATCAAAATGAATATGAGTTAACAGAATATTTTTTATATCCTCCGTTTTATATCCTAAATCATGGATTCCTTTCTCCAGATATTCCCAGGTTGATTCAGGTCCCGTATCAATTATAACAGGTCCTTCAGAAGTTTCTATCAGGAAAGAAGCAATAGAATGACTTTCTTCCTGAAAATATAGATCTATAATATGTATCTTATTCATAAGCAACAAAAATTAAATTAAGTCGAAAAAGATAAATTTAGTCTTTTTTATGAATAGTGAGATGTAAAAAGTCGTCCATCTCTTTTCACATCTCACAAATAACATTTTACAAAATAATTAGATTTTGACAGGTATTTTCAATAAGCCTAATTTAATTTCCAGTTCTTCTAATTCTTCCTGCATCTTTTGTTTGTACAGTTCCGTTTCAGCAGTTATTTTCGGGATTAGTTGTTTGTAGTATTCTATACCGTTTTCCAGTTGTGATTTAAAATTATCAAGATATTTGCGTTTTTTATCATTAATATCTGTAAGATGATTATTGATATCCGTTTTAAGATAATCTACATATAAACGTAATTCATTAATAAACATATGTGAACGTTTCTCCGTATCAAACAATTTTATTTTTCCGTAAATATGCTTTACCATTTCTTCCAGACTGTATGTTCCTGAGAAATTAGCAATATTAGGTCCTGCACAAACCGCAACCGATTTATTCTGACGTGGTTTCAGTGTATTGTATTTTATATAAACAGAAGAACATAAACTATCACACAGACATATTTTTTCTGTGATTTTGTCAAAAGCCGCTTTAAAATCAATTTTTGGTAATTGTAAAGATTCCAGTTGTTTTATTTTCAGATTCTGATATTCTCTCGAAGCAGTGCATAATGGTTTTTCTCCAAATTCAGTATCTGATACCAGAAATTTTTTCTTACATGGACTTCCCGGTCTTCCTTTTGTAATACGTTCCAGTCTTTCCTTTTCAACACTGCTGTTTCTGAAATGGTTGAACGGAACTCCTAGTGGAGAAGCATTACTGATATAGAAATCAGAAGCAGTAGCATTGGTAAGATCTTTTAAAGTAGCTTCATCCACATTAGTTGCTTCCGGAACCAGTAAAAAAGGACTTCCCCATCCTGTAGCATCCAGTTGATAATAATTAACAAGGAAACTATCCTCCTCATGAGTGCCGATTCCGCCTTGTGCGCTAATACGCATTTCAGGAACTGCATTAGGAACAATCTTTCCTTTTTCCAGTAATACTTTCTGATAGATTTCAAAAAGCTCTGTTTGTATATCCTGCCTTTTTATTTTGAATTCCTCTAATATTGGTCCCATAAGATAGCCTTCCGTAGCAAAAGCATGTCCACCACAGTTTAATCCTGATTCAATTCGAAATTCAGATATCCATACACCCTTTTTAGCAAGGAATTTCCCCTGTATCAGAGCAGAACGGAAATCACTTACTTTCAAAATGATCTTTTTTTTCATTATTCCGTTTTCATCCGGAAAAAATGAATCAAAATTTTCAACATAACTGTATAGTTTTGGATTCATTCCGGCAGACAGAACAATAGAAGAAGATAAATTACTTTGCGCATAACCGCGAAAAGCAGCTAAGGCATCCGTAAAGGTTCCGTCCAGTATCTCACCCGAAGCATTACTGTTTACTTTATCAACTTTAGCCATGATGTTAACATCAATAGAACCTTTTTTCATTTGTTGGCGAAGTTGTTGCTGTAAAGCTACTTTTTCTGAAATATTCGTACAGGCAAGCATTTTGATATAAGTTTGTTTCAGAGTAGATGGATCTGCCAGGAGTTCAAAATATTTACTGATTCTGCTTCCTTTCGTAAATTCTTCAGAACGTATAGCGTCAAATTCCTGATCAATAAGTTCCTGGATTAGATTTAAATAAGCCGTAACTCTTTTTGCTCTGCTGTCTTCTTCTTTAGGTAAGATAGTTGTAAAAGGACGATTCGTTGCATCGCAGTAATATTTTCGGATTTCTTCCAGTAAAATATCGTCAACAATTGACGCTACAGAAGAGATACCGTAAGGAGCTACTTTTACAGGCGTATCAACAGAATATCCTAGTCCCAGTACCGGGATGTGAAATGAATGAATCATAATTTTTTTGGGTTAAATTTTTAGTTAAGAGTTTACAAAGAAGAGAAAATAAACTTTTAGAAAACATGATAAAAATCATACTATAGTAAAGTGTTTTTAATGCATTTTTCCTGTTTTATCATAAATATGAATGAAAAAGAACAGGAATGTATTTTATCATATAGTAAAATCCTTGTTGAGTGGTAATTGTACAATATTTCGTAAATTTGGAAGTCATAAAAGGATATGCGATATGAATTATAAAAAATACAAAGAAAATCCGTTTCAGATCAGAATTTCCTTTCATAAAGTAATTGAAAGTCTGAAAGAGATAGCTTTGTCAGATGTGGACTATCAGTCTGCTTATGCAAAAGCTTTATTGGAAAAAGCGGCCCCTTATCCGGAATTAAGTGATGGAATTTCAATAGAAAAAATAAACGAATATACTCCGATTATAAAGAGTTTACTGGCAGATCTGTTTCCTCAGACCTTAACTCATAATGAAATAAAAGCAGTTACTATTCCTTTTCAGAATGTTACACTGAATTATTCCGAAAGATTCTCTAAGATTATTAAAGATGCAGGAGAGGAATTTGATGTTATTATTCGCGATTTTACAGAACATCAGTTCTATGTGATGAGTTGTTGTCTGATACTGAATAATTATTACGGATATAATTTTGATCTGAGCAAGCCATTATTCTATGATATTCCGGATGCAGAGGGAGTAGTAAAACATTACAGAATTCTTTATAATGCTGATTTTCTGGAAATTTATCCAACAGAAAAAGCAATAGAGATTACATCCGAAGATGTTAAACTTCTTATGGACAATTATGATGATCTGTCGTTATGGAAAGAGAAATTTCCTAATGAAAGCTGGATATCAAAAGGATTTGGTATTGTGACTTTATTTGATGTTACAACTGAAAATGCTGTTTCTAACTTAAAAACAAATTTATTAACAGCTGATGTTAATTCAAGAGGTTTGACCGGTGAATTTGAAACTATTTTCAGTTCTATTTTCAGGATTCCGGATTTAAAAGTTGGTTTTACAGCCTTTAATCAGGAAGAAGGAACATTCAATATTGCTTCTTTTAACGACGTAATTCACAGTTATATATTACTGAATGTTGTAGAAGCAGAATGTAAATCGATATTGTGTAACTGTTCTTTTGATACACTGATGAAAGATAAGAAATACTTTGCAATATCCGATGTACAGACCTATTTAGCTTCTACCGATAAAGTTCTTTTAGCAAATCATTTGTTAGAACAAGGTATACAGAGCTGTATTTTTGCTCCTGTTGTTAAAAACGACCGTTTAATGGGAGTTATAGAGCTGGTTTCATCAAAAAAAGGAGTATTGAATAGTCTGAATGCTACAAAAATGGATATTGTAATGCCATATATTGTAGATACAATGGAGCGATATTATTCTGATTTGCAAAATCAGATTGAAGCTATTATTCAAAAAGAATACACCTCAATTCATCCCAGTGTATACTGGAAGTTCAGAAAAGAAGCAATTCAGTATATCAATACTGTTCGTGAGATAAAAGATTATACTCCTAATGAGATCGTCTTTTCTGAAGTATATGCATTATTCGGTCAGATAGATATAAAAGGTTCATCAGAGATCAGGAACGCATCTGTTCAGAAAGACCTGATTATACAAATGAATTCTCTGATAGAGATTTTTAATCAGATTACTAAAGAAAGCCATCTGCCTATTTTTGAACAGAAAATATTTGAGATAAAACAAACTCTTCAACAATTAAAAACAGAATTCAGTGCAGATACAGAACAAAGCATTCAGAACAATATCAGTACAGATATTAATCCGATAGTGTTTTCTTTTCAATCTGATAATAAAATTACTAATGCATTAATAAAAGTTTATACAGATCGTCTCGATAAAAAAACAGGGACCATTTATGAAGACAGAAAGAATTTTGATATTACACTTTCCATTATCAATAAAAAAATGGCAAATATGTTGGACGAGAAACAACTGGCAGCACAGAAGTATTATCCCCATTATTATGAGCGATTTAAAACAGACGGAGTAGAACATAATTTATATATAGGAGCTTCCATAACAGCAGGTAAAACATTTGATCTGTTATATCTTTATAATTTACGCTTATGGCAGTTGCAGATTATGTGTGAAATGGAGAATGAGTATCAGTCTTTAAGAACAACATTACCTTATAAACTTGATGTTGCATCTCTAATTCTCGTTTTCAGTACCCCTATTTCGATTCGATTTAGAATGGATGAAAAGCGATTTGACGTAGACGGAAATTACAATGCCCGTTATGAGATTGTGAAGAAACGGATTGATAAAGCAAATATAAAAGGCACAAGAGAACGTATTACTCAAAAAGGGAAGATAACGATTGTTTTTTCTCATAAAAAAGAAGAGCAGGAATATCTGCGTTATATAGAATTCTTACAAAGTAAAAATATTCTCGGAAAAGAAATCGAAACATTCAATGTAGAAGACCTTCAGGGAGTATCAGGATTAAAAGCAATTCGTGTGCCCATAGTGTACAAAGTAATTCCAAAAGATCAAATTACCTTCAGTTACGAAGATCTGTTGAAAGAATTATCAATCTAAATAGTATTGAGAAACTTTAAGAAAAAGAGTCATTAAAATGATATTTAAGATATATCTTAAATATCGTTTTGTGTTTTATTACCATTTATCCTGCAAGGTCTTTTTTGACCTTGTAGGTATATAAAATTTAAACAGGCTCTTTATTATATCTAACAACCAAATACCAGTGACTAACAACCATTCATTATTCAAATCTTCAAAATGCCTAATCTTCAAATTAAAACTATCCCAATGCCCTAAAAGCCCATACAAACGCGATTACAGAAGCAATGATGTTAATCATAAAAATAGAATAAGTAATGCGAAGCAACTTGTATTTTCTGTTTAGAACAATACCCAGATAATAAAGATCCTTAATCATTGTGTTATAAAGATGTTCCCGGTCTGCCATCATTTCATTCATAGCCCATTCATATTCATTCAGAGGCATTTTATAGAAATTACCAAAGAATAACAGATTGACCTTCTTGTCCAGAATCTCTTGACGGGTAAAAGAACCCTGAGTTACCTTTGGTCTCGTAGATAAGATTGCAAATATAATAGAAGTGGCGCTCAGGATGAGCATAATGAAAGTAGGTACAATAAGATGAGCATTACCCGGGCTGTCCAGTTTCGGGATCAGAGTAGACAGAGATATAGAAACAATAACAGCATTTACAGAAAGCAGAATATTTGCCTTACTGTCCGCAATATTACTCAATCGTGTATGATTGTTCAGTGTAACCCTGAACATGGTATCAATACCCCGTTCCGGACGTTCCGTTTTTTCAAGTCGATCCTGTTTTTTTCTTTTCTTTTCCTCAGTGGACTGTATTTTTTCCTGAAGTAAAGTAAGATTTTTTTCCTTGTTCATTTGCCAGTTTTCCTTAGCATAATTCGTATAAAAACGATGGCACTGAATAAAAGCAGTTCGGTTTTCAATTGCCCATTCCTTATCCGTATACGTTTTATTTAAGACCAGTTTCCATTCCTCCCGTAGCAGTTCACATATTCCCAGATAGTTTTTATCAGCAAAATGAGAAGAATCCGCATCACATATGATCCTTTCCAGAAGGTTTTCCGGAGCTTTCCCTATTTTAGTTGCACGGATCAGTTGTATTACCTGTTCCGTAATAACAGGAGAAACAGGGTTTTCTTTCAGGAAATTCTGAGCTATCAGAACGCTGTTTTCCTCATGATTTTCACTTCCGTTTATATATCCCGTATCATGAAACCAAGCAGCTAATAGTACAGCCGTTTTAGAATCATCATCTAAATTTTCTCCATTACAAAGCTCTTTCACACTATTTACTACCCTTAATGCATGATTAAAATTATGATAAGTATATGAAAGAGAAAGTTTATCTTTGAAAAGATAAAAGACGAAGTCTTCAGCTTTTTGAATAATAGTCATAAAATATAGATTTTTTAACGTAGTGCCAAATTATGAAATTCTTTTGGGTTAATATACGAGCAAAGCAAAATATTACAATATTGCAGAGTCTGTTAATTATTGTTTTTTTAAACTCATGTGCAACACACCATGTTCAGTATGGTTCCAAAGTGTCTGCAAATCTTGAAAACCTTTCCGCAAAAGGAAAACCGATTCATACATTCTATCTTTTAGGTGATGCCGGAAACGCAGATGAAGAGGTCTCCAGGCAGGTTCTTGCCATGCTGCAAGAAAGACTTGAGAAGTCTAATTCCAGTGCTACATTATTGGTATTGGGAGATAATATTTATCCGAAAGGAATGCCTGAAGAGAGTTCTGAAAAAAGAGCTTTAGCAGAAGAAAAGATAGACAATCAATTAGCCCTTTCCGGTAAGTTCAAAGGGAAGACTGTTTTTATTCCCGGAAACCATGACTGGTATAATAATGGAGTAAAAGGACTTAAACGTCAGGAAGACTATGTCAATAAAGTTTTAAAAGAAAAAAAATCTTTTTTACCTAGAAAAGGATGTGGGATCGACAAACTGAATATTAATGACAGTATTGTTATGATTGTGCTTGATTCACAATGGTATCTTGAAAACTGGGACAAAAATCCGACAATTAATGATGATTGTACCATAAAGACCAGAGAAGATTTCTTTGAAGAACTCGAAAGTCAGTTAAATAAAAATCAGAATAAAACGATAGTACTCGCAGTTCATCATCCTTTAATGAGTAATGGACCTCATGGAGGAGAGTTCTCCCTGAAAAAACACTTGTTTCCGTTTCAGGACAATATCCCTGTTCCCGTAGTAGGTTCCCTTATTAATTTGATGCGTGCTACAGGAGGAGTTAGTCCTCAGGATATTCAGAATAAAAAATATACTTCTCTCGTAAAGCGTATTAAAGCATTAATTCAGAATAGAAATAATGTAGTGGTCGTTTCAGGACACGAACACAACTTACAGTATATTGAAAAAGATAATATCAAACAAATCATTAGTGGTTCCGGATCTAAAACTGCTCCCGCAAGAGCAACCAATTTCAGAGATTTTTCTTATGGAGGTAATGGATACGCTATTCTGGAAGTTTACAGGAACGGAGCAACCAAAGTATCCTATTATGGTTCCGTTGACGGAAAAGAAGCCCTGTTGTATGAACAAGAACCTCTACTTGCTAAACCCGAAGAGATTGTAAATTCCTATGCTGTGTCTTTTCCTGAAAAAATACAGACATCCGTTTATTCAGACGAAATGACCCAAAAAGGAGGAACGTATCGATTTCTTTGGGGAAATCATTATCGAAAATATTATAGTTTGCCAATAGAAGCAAAAACAGTAACACTCGATACCTTATATGGCGGATTAACTCCGGTCAGGGCAGGAGGAGGGCATCAGTCAAAATCACTTCGGTTAGTAGATAAAGACGGAAAAGAATATGTAATGCGTGCTTTGAAGAAAAGCGCTGTTCGTTTTTTACAATCCGTAGCCTTCAAAGATCAGTTTATAGAAGACGAATATAAAGATACCTATGCAGAAGATTTTCTATTAGATTTTTATACAACATCACATCCTTATTTTCCTTTTGTAATAGGAGATCTGGCAGATCCTTTAGGAATTAATCATACCAATCCCGTTTTATATTATGTTCCAAAACAGGAACGACTAAGTAAATTCAATACTGATTTTGGAGACGAATTATATATGATAGAAGAACGTCCGATGAGTGCACATAGTGATCTGAAAAGTTTTGGATATCCTCCGAAAATTATAAATACAGATGACGTTCTGACGAATCTGACCAAAGATGAAAAATATCAAATAGACGAAGACGAATATATCAAAGTACGTTTATTCGATATGCTTATCGGAGACTGGGACAGACATTCCGACCAGTGGCGCTGGGGAGAATATAAAGAGAATGGAAAAGTAATCTATCGCCCGATAGCAAGAGACAGAGATCAGGTCTTTACAAAATATGACGGTAATTTATTATCCGTTCTGATGACTGTTCCGCCTTTACGTCATATGAAATCGTTTAAAGAAGATATTGGAAATGTGAAATGGTTTAATATGGAGCCTTACCCAATGGATTTGGCTTTTATTACAAGAGCAAATGAAGAAGATTGGATAAAACAAGCCTATTATATCAAGACCCATCTGACAGACGCAGTCATTGATAAAGCATTTCTGAATCTTCCTCCGGAAATGCAAGATGAGACCATTACCGAAATAAAAGAAATACTGAAGATACGCAGAGCAGATTTGGAGAAATATGCCCGGGATTATTATAAAGTATTACAAAAAACCGTTTTACTGGTCGGAACAGATAAAAAAGATCGATTTGTAATTACCAGACTTCCCGAAGGAAAAACACAGGTACAGATTTATAGAATTAAAAAAGACGGAGAAGAACTCACACACGATAAAACCTACAATCACAAAGAAACAAAAGAATTGTGGGTTTACGGACTAGATGAAGAGGATATTTATGAAGTAAAAGGAAAAGGAGATAATGCAATTTTGGTACGTTTATTAGGAGGGCAAAATGATGATACTTACGCTGTTGAAAATGGTAAAAAAGTAAAAATATATGATTTTAAAAGTAAAAAAAATACTTTCGAAGCAGACAGAAGAACAAGTATATCCTTATCCGATCATTATGAAGTAAATAACTATGACTATAGAAAACCAAAATTCAATGTAAATGCCGGATATCCATGGGCTGGATACAATCCCGATGACGGAGTGAAATTAGGGGTTTTACTGGATTATACCGTTAATGGATTCAATCGTTATCCATATAGTCAGAAACATAGTCTGAATGCTAATTATTATTTTGCAACCAGTGGATATGAATTAAATTATAAAGGTATTTTTACCCACATAGTAGGAAAATGGGATTTAGGACTCGAAGCAGGATTTACAAGCGCTAATTTCAGTATTAATTTCTTTGGATACGGAAATGAAACACCAAACTTCGATAAAGATATTAATAAAGATTATAACCGTGTAAAAACAGAAATAATTCGGTTTTCTCCCTCATTACAATGGGTTGGAGAACAAGGAGCAGCAGTAACAATCAAAACAACTCTGGAAAGTGTCAGAGTACAGAAAACAGCAGGCAGGTTTATAGCACAGCCGAATGCAATTAATACTTCCGTTTTTGATCATCTGAATTTTGTAGATGTAAATATGGAGTATAGTTTTAAAAATTTTGACAATGCTTCTAATCCCACAATGGGAATGACTTTCTCTTTATTAGGCGGATGGACCGTAAATCTGAAAGATACAGATCGAACCGTTCCTTATATGGAATCTTCCATCAGCTTTAATTATAAGTTGTCTAAAACAGGAAGGATAGTTTTCGCTACGCAAATAAAAGGACAAGCCTTATTTAGTGATGATTATGAATTTTATCAAGCAGCAACCGTTGGAGGAGATTCCAATTTGAGAGGTTTTAGAAATGAACGTTTTGCAGGAAAACAATCCCTGTATCAAACTTCAGACTTGCGTTTTAATATAGGTAAGATAAAAAGTGGTTTAGGACCGTTAAAATACGGTGTTTTTGGTGGATATGATTACGGACGCATCTGGTTAAAAGATGATTTTTCTTCAAAATGGCATCAGTCTGTCGGAGGAGGAATCTGGTTGAATGGCGTAGACATGGTAACAGCAAAAGTATCCTATTTCCAATCCAGTGACGGTGGGCGATTTACCTTCGGGTTTGGATTTGGATTTTAATAATTGATCATATTATTACGTTTACGTTTACGTATTGTATTGTATTGTAGAGATGCACAGCTGTGCATCTCTACAATACAATTATAAATGATTATAAATGCAATTTATACAAATATCCTCCGGAATCTTTTTTTACCTCATCCGTAATAATCAGAGTAGAATCGTTTACGAAGCAGATACCTTCTTTCTGAGAGGCATGATTTAGGTCTATTTCCTTTATTTTTCCATCCAGAAAACGATCTTTAGGGAATTGTTTAGATATCCATACTTTGTTATTACTCAACAATGCTACTTTCTTGCCATCAGGACTAATATCAGCGCTTGTAATAGCACAGTATTTAAAAATAGCACAGGTTTTATAAGAGCCTAATAGTTCCGCTTTGTGATTTCCTTCCCGATTAGGAACACGATATAAAAAAGTTGTTCCGTCAAACCCTTTACTACGGTTTTTAGTGAATAAGTAGAACTGATTATCGGAGATGAAGAAAGCCTCCACATCATACCATAGCTCACTTTTTTTAGGAGGGAATGATTTTTGTTCCGGAAAATAAAAAGTCGTTTTTTGTGAAGTTTCCGTATTTTTATTAGAAAGACTGTCTTTAGATATTTTATAGATACAGAGATCCTGTCGGATATTCTGATTATTGCCAAAATCACCAATATAAAGGTTGCCTTCCTTATCAGCGGTAAGGTCTTCCCAGTCTATGTTTTTGGCATTTGTAACAGAAAGTGTGTTTTCTATTTTTCCTTTTTCATTTAAAGCATATAATTGTGCTTTGTTACCACTGTCTTCCAGAGTCCAAATCAGATCAGACTGATTCGTTACCTGTACAGCAGAAGCCTCTTTTATTTTTTTCGGAAGTTTGAAGACCGTTTCCAGAGGTGTTTTAGAATCACATGATAATAAACCCAGTGCAGATAACAGATAAATTTTTGTATTAAAAGACATAAAAAACAGAATTTATTTTATATAATTATACGATTCTGAGATTTTGGATAGTATAAAAGAACCGGTAGTTTTTCTAATTATCCAAAAATTATAGACCCAAGCTTGAAAGAACGAATAGACGAAGCGATCGAACAATCCGATTATCTAACTTAGAATAACTAAATTTACATCATATTTATCAATAATTTTTTCGTTTTGGATAAAATATTAAAAATAGGGCATCGTGGGGCGAATGCTTACAAACCCGAGAATACACTGATTTCTTTTCAGAAAGCATTAGATTTGGGAGCAGATGCAGTTGAATTGGATGTGCATCTTTGCAAGTCAGGCGAATTAGTTGTAATTCATGATTTTACTATAGATAGAACGACTAATGGTTTCGGAGCAGTCAAAGATTTAACATTGAAAGAATTAAAAAAGTTTCAAATAGAAGAGAAATACCGGATTCCGACTTTAATAGAAGTGTTAGATATGATTGATAGAAAAGGAGTGGTTAATATAGAATTGAAAGGAGCCAATACCGCTCAGGGAGTCTCAGGTTGTATTGAGAGATACAGAGCAGAAAAAGGATGGAACTATGAAGATTTTATTGTTTCCAGTTTTGAAAAAGAAGAATTGGAGAAGATGAGCCGGACCAATCCCAATATAATATTAGGTGTACTGACTGAAACCGATATTGAAGAAGCTCTGAAATGGGCGAGAGCATTTTCAGCAAAAGCCATTCATCCCGATTTTACCCTGTTAACACAAGAAGAAGTAATAAAAATAAAACGTTCAGGATATAAAGTTTTTCCATGGACTGTAAATGATATTCAGGATATAGAAAGAATGAAGCAATACGGTGTAGACGGAATTATTTCCGATTATCCGGATAAAATATAAAGTGGTCAGTAATGATTTATCCTGCAAGGTTTTTTTGAACCTTGTAGGTATTATAGTAAACATAAAACTATTTAGATAATAATAAAAATTAAGCATTTTAAGAAGTAAGAGATGAATCAACAGTTTGATATTATAATTGTAGGGGGGGGTGCAGCAGGATTTTTTACAGCGATTAATATTGCAGAGAAGCATCCGGAACTTAAAATTGCTATTCTTGAAAGAGGAAAAGAAGTGCTAACGAAAGTCCGTATCTCAGGAGGCGGACGTTGTAATGTAACCCATGCCTGTTTTGAACCGAACGAATTAGTGAAATTTTATCCAAGAGGAGAAAAAGAGCTGAAAGGTCCCTTTCATCAGTTTTGCAGTGGAGATACCATCGAATGGTTTGAAAAACACGGAGTAGAATTAAAAATAGAAGAGGATGGCAGAATGTTCCCGGTAACCGATTCCTCTCAGACTATTATAGATTGTTTTATACAAACAGCAGCCCGACTAAATATAAAAGTGATATTGGGGCAGAGCGTACAATCTGTTTACAGATCAGATAATTTCTGGAAGATATCAACACAGGATACCACCTATCTTACAGAAAAAATAGTTCTAACCACAGGAAGTAACCCTAAAATGTGGGAAATGATACAAGAGTTGGGACACACTATTGTAACTCCCGTTCCTTCTTTATTTACCTTTAACAGTAAAGATAAGCGTATTAAAGAATTACCGGGTATTGCTGCACAGGTTTCTATTAAAGTGAAAGATACTAAATTAACCTCCACAGGACCATTATTAATCACCCATTGGGGAATGAGCGGACCTGCAGTTCTGAAACTTTCCGCATGGGGAGCGAGGGTATTAGCGGAGAAAAACTATCAGTTTATTATTTTTATTAACTGGCTGAATGATCTGGATACAAGTGATGCTGAGGTACTGTTAAAAGACCTGAAACAAGATCAGGCTAAGAAAACAGTCAGTAAAAAATCTCCTTTTGATCTTCCCAATCGTTTATGGGAAAGTATTGTTCTTGCTTCAGAAATAAGCTCAGAAACAAAATGGGCAGACCTGACCAAACTTCAACTTCAGAATCTGGCAAACGAACTGACCAAGGCACAGTTTCAGATTAATGGGAAAAGTACATTTAAAGAAGAATTTGTTACAGCAGGAGGAATAGACCTGAAAGAAATCAATTTTAAAACCATGCAGAGCAAGTTATATGATACTCTTTATTTTGCCGGTGAAATTGTAAATATTGATGCCATAACCGGAGGATTTAATTTTCAGAATGCGTGGACAACTAGTTTTATTGTAGCGAATTCGATAGAGTAGGAATAATTTTGTATGTGTCGTTCTTTTAGTATGAGACGTACATAATAGTAAAAAACGCCTTTCTTATAAAAGAAAGGCGTTTTTATTTTTAAGTAGTATACTTTTAAAAAAACTTTAATTCTGCTATATGTGCATATTCAGGATCTATTATTGATCCAGCCGAATAGACACTATTAATAGTAATACGAATATGTCTTGTCTTTAAAATGGTATTAAATCGATAGCTTTGTGGTACTTTTCTGTTTTTTAACTCCAGATTAAGAGCATTATCCCATTTTTTTCCGTCTGTACTGACCTCAACCGTTACTTTTTTCGGTCTTCCGTCGGAACGAGTCTGACGAGATGTAAAAGAAATTCCTTCCAGAGTAGTCAACTTACCGGAATCTATAGTAATGATGTATGGCAGAGGATCTTTTGTTGCACTCCATCTGGAATGCCATATCGTGTTTAGGTCATTATCGAACATGTTTTTTATAGGATCATTCGGATCGGTAGAAGAAGCTGTTACAGCCCAGGTTTTTGCAGGGATTTCTTTAAAATCAATAATCTCTTCTTCATTTATAGTTGCTTTGCCATTTTCAAAACGGTACGGATGTGATATTATTTCTGTTAGTCCGTTTTCAAAACAATATCGAATTCTCATTTCAAAAGGATACGTTTTATATTTTTCGATTTCAGAAGTGAGCATTTCCATAGTAACCGTATAAACATCACCGGTTTTCTGAATGTCCTTTGTTGCCCAGCTAACGGCATTATAATCCTCATCTTCCGGGCTGGTTTTAGGATCATTATAGATGATCACACTATTTGGCAGAACTTTTGCGCTGAATTTAGCTTTAAAATAAATTTTATTATTATCGGCATAAATGCGTGTTTCTTTTATCTTAAAATCCGGATTTACTTTATAATAATCTTTTCCGGTATTAAAAACTTCATTGTTGTTTAGAATAGAAGCTGCTGCAAAAGTAAGATGAGATTTATCATGTTTGGTCTCAAAAGCACTATAGTCGCTCATTAACGAAATGAAAGTATCACTTGCTTTTTCTTCATCATTAGGAAGGTTTAATCCATGCCCTAATTCATGTATCGTTTTTGCTACCCAGCTTATTTTTGCTGTATTCGTTTCTTTTGGGAAAAGAGAAACATCAAAATAGCGGTAATCCATACTAAAGGTATATTTTTCCAGGCTATGAAAAGGGACACCACCCTCGTTATTTCCCTTACCGTCACCTGTTAAACTGGCCATGAAAACGAGAGAGTGTTCACTTGCTTTTTCTAAAGGGTTGTCAATAAAATATTGTTCTATTTCTTTTTTTGCTTTAGCACCACCATCTTTAGCATTATAATTTGCTTTTCCTTCTTTTCCTTTGATAACCATTATTTTCACGTAACTTTTATTGGTTTGATCTCGTAATAAACCAAATGTTTTAGAACCAAAGCCGTGGGATTCCATTTCTTTTTTATACCAGTCCTGCATAAAAAACAATAGTGTCGAAAGACGTCTTTTATATTCTCCCAGTGGCTCTTGAACATCAGAAGGAAGGAAATAAACCACGTTCAGTGCGTTACCATTATAGTTGGCTTCCGATAATGATGCTACTCTAATTTGAGCTTTACAAGATAAGAGAGTCTGATCCGCTGTAATGCTAATGTGATCTGTTTGTGCTGCTGTGGGGATTGATCCCGATGTTGGCTGAAGTTTGATAGTAGTAGTTCCGATTTGTGTTAAAGTACCACTATATTCAAAAGAGTAACCATTACCGGAATAAGCTTTGATTATATAAGCTCCCGGAGAGATTACATTGATTTGCATTTCAAGAGTATTGGCGTCAGTCAAAGGAACGTCTTTTATATATTCCCCGTTTGCTTTTATACTGTTGCATTCTGTTATTTCAAATATTGCTGAAGAAGTTTCAATTACAACAGGGCAATTCTCGTTATTTAGAGTGTTATTTATATCAAAAGTACTTTTTGCAACATCCTTAGGAGTTCCTTTTCCGGTAAGAATGATAGAGTTTATCCCCGGTTCATTGAAAGTTCCTTCGGCTGAAAAAGTATAGCCGTTGTTCGGAGTTGCTTCTGCTTTTATTTGGTAAGAGCCCGGTTTTTTAACTGATGCAACTACTGTTATTGTTTCTTTTTCAGAAAGAGCGATTCCTTTAAGATAATTCCCATTGATAACAGTCTCATTACAAATTAGAGAAAAATCTGCTTGTGCTGTTATTCCTATATTGGGTTTGCAGGAAGTTTCTATTAAAGTGTTACTCTTGATAATTTTATCTATACCATTTATATAAAAAATAATTTCAGTTTCTTTCCCTTCAGTGGGGATACCATATCCTTGTACATTTACTGTAAAATTTCCTTCTGTTGGAAAATAACCGGATTTTTCAAAATAAAATCCGTTTCCTGTTTTTCCTACAATAGTATAATGTCCTGTTTTTTGTATAGTAATTGGGATTTTCAGATATTCTGACTGTTCCAGCGGAACATTGGCATTATAATTTCCTTTATATATAATCTTATCACAATGCAGGGTAAAAGAAGCTGTTGGAGTAATATCCTGTTGAAAGGAGATTTCTTTTTCTTTTTGATCTTCATCAAAATAGGTTAATAAATGTTTTTTATATCCATATCTGTAATTGTCAGTTACGGTGTCTGTTGTTGCTTTTAAAGAATTAAGAGCTTCTTCTCCCGAAATAATAATTCTATTCCATTTGTTATTATTCCAAAAATAATATCCAGGAGTAACATTTTTATTTTTACTGGTATTATAGATTAATAAACTCTCAGGAATAGAGCCTATTGAACCGTCAATAGGGGTTGTCTCTTCTGTAGAGATCAATGCTATTTTTGGGATTAATATTCCTTTATTAGAGGAAATAAATTCCATTTGTGCATGAGGATGAGGAGGTGCTGTAGTACCTATTGCAATTTGAGCAAATGATTTATAGCTAATGAGTATAATAAGTAATAATCTTTTCATTTCCATTCCATTTCGTTTAAAAAAGCTTAAAATGTTTATTTATTATCAATATTTTTGTCTTTTGGCAAATATATTGTAATTTATTAAGTTAATATTTTTGTTTAATGTTTGCTATTTATTTTTTTTATAAAATCTAATTTATTGATAATTAAGTATATATATAAATTAGAGTGATTCTCTTAGCTTTTGAGAGAAACGGGCAAATGTAGATAAAAAAAAAAGATTTTCAATATTATATTTTTTTTAACCTAAAATAATTTCAGGTTAAAATAATAATAATTTTATAAGTTTCTGACAGCTATGTTTTTAATCCCAAAGTATTGTTAAACAATACTTTGGGATTTGAATTTTTTAAAAATATACAATGTTTGTTTTCTTTTAGAAATGTAAAAATAATGAGTATGAAAATGAGTTTTTTATTATTTCTTACATAGTAGAATATGTACTTTTTATACACAACAAATGTTAATTTTGTGTTAATGAAAAATAATGATTTTAAAGAAGAATTTACCCCGTAGAGGTAATAGATATGAAAGGGATTAACTTAGAAATAATAAAGAGTAAGTTATATACTATTTTAGTAGTAAAATTGTAAATATTGATGCTATAACCGGAGAATTTGTTTTCAGAGAATTTACGTTGTTTTTTAGATTTCTTTTTTAAGCGTTGTGCTAGGTTTATTTTTCACTTAATTATAAATAATATTTCCGTATTTATTTCAAGTGCTTTTGCAATTAAGGATATTCTTCCGATTGTAAGCTTTGTAGAACCATTCTCAATTTTAGCATATAATCCCTGAGAAATACCCATAATAAAAGCAATCTTTTCCTGAGTATATCCCTTTTTTATTCTATATTCTTTAATATTTTTTCTAATAATAGCTTCCATATTTTATCCTTATTATGTATTGCAATATAAATAAAAAGACAATATTTTAAATATTAAATAGTATTAATTATTGTGTATTTTTTAATAATACATGTGTTTTGTTTTATATTTATGTGTTTTTATTGTGATAAATCCAGTATTTATGAAACTTTAACAATTTATTCCAAATGGGAATATTTTAAACGATTTTTTTATTATAAGTTTGAAAAAGTATTGCAATACAATATTTATTAATTATTAAAACTATATCATTATGAAAAAAATAAATATAAATCAAATGGAAAATTTGAATGGAGGTACTAGTGGTAGAAATTGTATGTTATTGGGTGGAGCTTTAGCAGTATCAATTGTGTTTGGAGGAATGGTTTTTTTAGGAGTTTTTACAGCAACAGCTGCAGCAGATTGTTTTTAATATTTATGAAGATTATTTATGAAGATGAAAAAAGTGGTTGGTGGTTTTACATGGTTTGTTGTTGGGGTTATTGTTGTTAATAATCAAAAGCGTTTTGTTACTGAAGACGTTATTACAATCCTCCTCTTGACATTGATAGCATTTATGCTTTTGTCATTATTTATTAATGTTAAATGTCCAAGGGAAAATGAAAAAAATGGAATTTATTAGAGGAGGAATGAAATGTAGTTGGGTTGGAGTATTTGCTGTATTAATCCTTTTTAACCCCCTTTTAAATGACGAAATAGTTAGATGTTGGAATAGTTAACATTTATTACTATAGATATAAATAAGAAAAACACCTCTTTTGTAAAAGAGAGGTATTTTTTTATAACCTTTTTTAAAATGAATCGTATACTGTCTTTTTTTGTTTTAGTAGTTTTATCTATACTTCTAAATGCTCTTTTAAAAGAGATATTAAATATTGATGCCTTATTGTATTTGTCCTTATCAGAAAAGTTAACAGCGCACCAAATAGATAGTTTTTTTGAATTTCAGGAAAAATGGGAATGGGTGGGTAATGTTTCTATTCTATTGTTTTTACTTGTAAAAATAAGCCTGATAACAATTATTCTGTATATGGGGATCTATTTCTTTAATAAAGAAGTACAATATAAAGAGATTTGGAAAGTTGTTATTAAAGTGGAATATGTTTTTTTGTTGGTTTTGGTGTTCAAAATAATCTGATTGAGAAAATTAAAGGACAAGTTAAAGTAGAGACCATTATTAAAAAGTTTAAGGATTAAATCAGTGAAAAAATGGATAAAAAACATATTAAAAACACACATGTATTACAATTAGATCAGTCAGATTGTGGCGTTGCCTGTTTATTATCAGTATTAAGGTTTCACAGAGGAGACCATTCTCTTGAATTTCTTCGTAAATCAAGTGGAACAACAAAACAAGGGACCACATTATTGGGTCTCTATCAGGCAGCAAATATATTAGGATTTACTGCCGAAGGTTGTGAAGCAGAAATACAGGCGTTAATAGATCATAAAGAACCTGTTATTTTACATGTTCTTATCGAGGGGAATTTAGAGCATTATGTAGTTTGTTATGGTTATGATCCGCGAAGAGGATTTATTATAGGAGATCCGTCTAAAGGGATTTGTTTTTTATCAGAGATGGATTTAGAGAAAATATGGGTTTCAAAGACTTGTTTAACGCTGTCTCCAAATCGAAATTTTATAAATAACGGAGTTGCAGAAAAATCAAAGAAAGAATATTTCACAGAATTAGTAAAAGAAGACTACAAATTATTAGTGTTTAGTATTGTTCTTGGTGTTTTTGTGGCAGGTCTCGGATTAACAATGTCTGTTTTTTTTCAAAAACTAATAGATGACATACTACCTTCTCAAAATATAAGGAAGTTAATTTCGGGAGTTGTATTATTAGCTATTCTGCTTTTTTCCAGAGTTGGTTTTTCTGCTTTAAGAGAGTATTTTTTACTAGAACAGTCATTGGATTTTAATAATCGAATAAACAGACTGTTCTATAATTCATTATTGCATCTGCCTAAGCATTTTTTTGATACAAGAACAAAAGGAGAGTTGGTAGCTCGATTAAACGATACACAACGAGTGCAACGTGTAATAAAGATATTAGCAAGTAATCTGGTTATTGATGTTCTGATAACTCTTATCTCATTAGTTCTTTTATTTGTGTATTCCTGGAAAATAGGAGTTATACTATTGTTTAGTTTGCCGATTTACTTTTATATTATTTACAGGAATAATAAAGTCATAATTGATGCTCAGAAAGAGGTAATGCAAACCTATGTATCTACAGAGAGTAATTATATAACAAGTATGCAGGGTATTGCAACAATAAAGAATAATAACCGTCAGATTGTTTTCAGTGAGCAGAATCAGACTATTTTTTCTTTTTATCAGGATAAGATCTTTAAATTAGGAGTTATTAATGTTCGATTATCCTGGCAGTCAGGATTAGCAAGCGTTTTTTTTCTGATAAGTATTATGATTTATGCTTCAGTTGCTGTTTTTAATTCAACAATGAAATTAGGAGAATTGATGGCTATTTTAGGAATCGTAAGTTCTTTATTGCCTTCCATTGTTAATTTGGCTTTAATAGCAATTCCTGTTAATGAAGCAAAAATCGCTTTTAACAGGATGTATGAGTTTGCCTCTTTAGAAAAAGAAGAAGAAGACGGACGAATAATAATGACTATTGATAAAATTGAAATTAAAAATCTATCCTTTCGTTTTGCAGGAAGAAGCATGCTTTTAAAGAACATTGATCTCACATTAGAGAAAAATAAAATTACAGCTATTGTAGGAGAAAGCGGAGGAGGGAAAAGTACGTTGGGGCAAATTTTACAACGTTTTTATTCTTTTGAAAGCGGGAGTATTATGGTTAATAAAACCTATAATCTTTCTGAAATAAAAATGCAGAACTATCGTCATCTGATTGGAGTGGTTCCTCAGGAAATAACCCTTTTTAATGGAAATATAACAGATAATGTAGTATTGAGTAAGCTAGAGGTCTTGGGAGATTATAAAGCATTTTTATCAGAGTATGGTTTTGATATTTATTTTGATCAGTTTCCGCAAGGATTAGATACAATTATAGGAGAAGAAGGGATTAATTTATCAGGAGGACAGAAACAGATTGTTGCTTTAGCAAGAGCTTTATATAAAAGACCCCAACTTCTCATTCTTGATGAAGCCACTTCAGCAATGGATAGAAAAGCAGAGAAATTCACACTGCAGTTATTAGAGAAAATTAAACCGAATTGTGCCGTGTTTTTTATCTCTCATCGATTAGATATATTAAAAAAGATAGCAGATGAAGTCTATGTTCTGGAAAAAGGACAAATTTCAGTTAGTGGTAACCATAATCAGCTGATTAAAACGCATAATTTCTATAGTGAGTTCTGGAAAGAGCTAAGCTGACAAACTTTAAGAGCTGAAACAAAATTTATTATTTTTTTGAATTGACTTTCATTAGTCCTCTTTTTAGAGATAAAAAGAATCAAGAAGAAGAAATAAAAATTGTTTCCGAAAAATGTATCTTTGCTTAAATTTTCAAATAGAAATGTTACAAGAACAAGATTTCAGCATTCCCGTATATACTAAGACATCAGATTCAGGAAGTTTTAAATGGAGTGCTCCTAGTAATATTGCATTAGTAAAATATTGGGGGAAAAAAGACAATCAGATCCCTGCTAACCCATCCGTGAGTTTTACACTGAATAGCTGTAAAACCATAACAGTTTTATCCTATCGGAAGAAAGATTCGACAGGTGGTTTTTCGTTTGATTTGCTTTTCGAAGGAAAACCCAAAGAAGATTTTAAACCTAAGATTCAAAAGTTTTTTGAACGTGTAGAACGTTATTTGCCCTTTTTAAAAGAATATCATTTTACAATCGATACCCATAATACATTTCCCCATAGTTCAGGAATCGCTTCATCAGCATCCGGAATGAGTGCATTATCTATCGGGTTAATGAGTCTTGAAAAAGAATTGTTTCCAGAAATGACAGATGATTTCTTTTTTCAGAAAGCCTCTTTTTTAGCCCGTTTAGGCTCAGGAAGTGCCTGTAGAAGTGTAAAAGGCAGAATAGTAGTCTGGGGAGAACATAAAAAGATAGAAGGAAGCTCAGATTTGTTTGGAGTGTCCTATCCTTATGTAGTTCATGAAAATTTTAATAATTATCAAGATACAATTCTGTTAGTAGATAAAGGAGAAAAGCAGGTTTCCAGTACAGTAGGACATGATTTGATGCACAACCATCCCTATGCAGAAAGACGTTTTTTACAAGCGCATGAAAATTTAGAAACCTTATTATCTGTTTTTGAAACAGGAGATCTGGACCGATTCATAAAAATTGTGGAAAGTGAAGCGTTGACATTACATGCCATGATGATGACTTCAATGCCTTATTTTATACTGATGAAACCCAATACCCTCGAAATTATCAACAAGATTTGGGCTTTTAGAGAAAAAACAAAAGTACCCGTTTGTTTCACCCTTGATGCAGGAGCAAACGTTCATATTCTGTATCCTGAGAGAAATAAAAATGAAGTTTTAGATTTTATTAAGGCAGAATTAATTGTCTATTGTCAAAACAGTCAGTACCTTTGCGACGAAATAGGTAACGGAGCTATTCAATTTAATTGATAGTTAATGATTGATAATTAATAATTTGTGGCAAAGAAAAATGTTATTAAAGAAAAGACATTTTCTTTTGCAATAGAAATAGTATCTCTCTATAAAGAATTAATAGAGAAGAAAGAGTTTGTGTTGTCCAGACAAATAGTTGCGTTCGGGAACTTCAATAGGAGCAAATGTAAGAGAAGCAGAACATGCTGAAAGTAAGGCCGATTTCATTCATAAATTATCAGTTGCTTTAAAAGAAGCAAATGAAACAGAATATTGGATAGATTTATTATTTGAAACAAAGTTTTTGTCAGAAGATAGGTTTCAGGTTATAAAGCCAAAATTAGTAGAAATATTACGATTGTTAATTAGTATAATTAACACGTTAAAGAATAAATAGTTATCAATTTTCAATTGCTAATTATCAATTAATATAATATATGAGAGGACCATTATTTTACTCGAAAATATTACTCTTCGGAGAATATGGTATAATTAAAGATTCCAAAGGGTTGTCAATACCCTACAATTTTTATAATGGAGCTTTAAAAATGATGGATACCCCGTCAGAAGAAGCTATAAAATCTAATTTGAGCCTAAAGAAGTTTGTAGGATATTTAGAAGTTCTGCAAAAAGAACAGCCTGAATTAGTAACTTTTGATCTGCAAACACTAAATAAGAATGTAGAAGAAGGAATGTATTTTGATTCCAGTATTCCGCAAGGATATGGTGTAGGAAGCAGCGGTGCTTTAGTTGCTGCCATCTATGATAAATATGCCCATAATAAAATTACTGTTTTAGAGAATTTAACCCGTGAGAAGTTATTAAAACTAAAAGAGATCTTTTCTCAGATGGAATCTTTCTTTCATGGAAAAAGTTCAGGATTAGACCCTCTGAACAGTTATTTAAGCATTCCGATTCTGATCAATTCAAAAGATAATATCGAACCTGCAGGAATTCCTTCCCAGATAGAGAACGGAAAAGGAGCAGTGTTTCTGATTGATTCAGGTATCGTAGGAGAAACAGCTCCCATGGTTAATATCTTTATGGAAAATCTAAAAGACAAAGGTTTCCGTAATATGCTAAAAAATCAGTTTGTAAAACATACAGATGCCTGCGTAGAAAATTTTTTACACGGAGATATGAAATCGTTATTTACAAATACTAAAAAACTGTCTAAAGTCGTTTTAAATCATTTCAAACCAATGATTCCCGAACAATTTCATGAACTCTGGAAGAAAGGGATAGAAACTAATGACTATTATCTAAAACTTTGCGGATCAGGTGGAGGAGGATATATATTAGGCTTTACACAAGATTTGGAAAAGGCAAAAACATCTTTAAAAGACTATAAATTAGAAGTAGTTTATCAGTTTTAAAAAATGTCTTTTTATATCTTTACGAACAACCTGAAACATTAAATATTAAACTTTATCAATGTCAAGCAGAAAGAACAGATTATTATTAATGAAAATTCTTGGCTTGTTCTCCGTTGTTCGTGGTTACAATATTCCTGTGATTGTATTAGCACAATACCTGTCAGCTATTTTTATTCTGGCTCCCGAAGTAAGAGTATCTGCTGTTGTTTTTGATTTTAATCTGTTTATAATCGTTTTTGCTTCATCACTGACCATAGCATCAGGATATATTATTAATAGCTTTTATGACTCTCAGAAAGACCTGATTAATAAGCCTAATAAATCGATGTTAGATCGACTCGTAAGTCAGAAGACAAAACTACAGGTTTATTTTACATTGAATTTTATCGTTATTTTACTTGCTTTCTTTGTTTCATGGCGTGCAGTAAGTTATTTCGCAGTCTATATTTTTATGATATGGTTTTATTCCCACAAAGTAAAAAAATATCCGTTTATAGGAAATCTGTGGGCTTCACTGTTAGCCGTTTTACCCTTTTTTGCTATTCTTTTGTACTATAAGAATTTTTATGAAGTTATTTTTGGACATGCTACTTTCTTGTTTCTGTTGATTCTTATCAGAGAGATGATCAAAGATCTGGAAAATTTAAAAGGAGACATTGCCAGTGGTTATCAAACCATTCCTATTTTATACGGAGAAAAAGTTTCTAAAATTAGCATTACAATATTGACTATTGCTACCGTAATTCCTGTTTATGTTCTAATAGAAGTTTTTGATATCGGTTATATGGATATTTATTTTTATATCGCTTTAATCATATTACTGTTTTTTCTACTGTATCTGTGGAAAGCAGAAACAAAACCCGAATATTTATTACTTCATAATACTTTAAAATTTCTTATTGTAGCAGGCGTTTTTTGTATTGCATTAATTGATCCGAGTGTTCTTTTAAAACGATTAATATAGTTTTACAAAACATTTAAAAACAGTAGAAAAGCTCCAAATCTATCCTTGAAGAACTAACAATTATTAATCAATAATAAACTATCTTTGCCGGAATATTATGTCTGATAGATTGTAGCAGAAGGTAGATTAGTATATTCAGACCAATTTTTTAGACGATCAATAAAATCAATAAACAGTATTTATATAATATATGAATAAAAAAGATAGTAGTAACAGAGGGAAGTCCGGTGGAGAACGTAAAGGAGCTTTTGGAAAAGGCAATCCAAATAAAGGAAAACCTGCACCTAAAAAAAATTCGGCAAAACCCGAAGCAGTAAAGCCTGTAGCGACCAAAACACCCACTGTTAAAAGAGCGAAGGGTGCAGACGAAATGCGTCTGAATAAATATATAGCAAATTCAGGAGTTTGTTCCAGACGTGAAGCAGATGTTTATATTCAGTCCGGGAATGTAAAAGTGAATGGAATTGTAATTGTAGAGATGGGACATTTAGTAAAACCAACCGATGTAGTTCATTTTGATGGATCATTATTATCACCCGGAAAAAAAGAATATGTTTTACTGAATAAACCTAAGAATTTTACAACAGTAGGAGATAATGAGAATGAACCCCGTAATGTCCTGGAACTGGTTAAAGGCGCTACTAATGCGAATATTCAGCCTGTTGGGAGAATGGATAAAAATACGACCGGTTTATTGTTGTTTACCAATGATACAGACATACTGAGAAAATTTACCTTACCTAATCAGAAAACATCAAAAATCTATCAGGTTTCACTGGATAAGAATCTGAAGTTCGAAGATCTGGAGAAAATTTCAACAGGAGTGATGTTAGATGGTCACAGAGTACATGTAGAAGAGATCAGTTATATAGAAAACGAACCAAAAAGTGAAGTAGGTATTAAGTTACGTACCTCCCATGTAAAAGTAGTTCGTGCTATTTTCGAACATTTTAAATACGATGTTTTAAGAGTAGATCGCGTTGCCTATGCAGGACTGACCAAGAAGAATTTACCTCGTGGAAACTGGAGATTCCTCACAGAACAGGAGATTATCAATATAAAGAATATGTAATTATTTACATCACGAAATATAAAAGCCTTTAATCGAAACATTAGATTAAAGGTTTTTTGTTGTAATTCTCTTTTTTCTTTACTCTTGATTCTTTTTACTTTTCTCAAAAAATATTTCACCTTTTACAAAATTATCAATTGTTAACTATCAATTGATAATTGAACTATAATCCTATCTTTGCAAAAAATAAATAATATCATGATGTCCCCTCCATTAGAAACCATTGCTTATAAATGGTTTGAAGCTTTTAATACACATCAGCTGGCACAATTATTAGCCTTGTATGATGATGAAGCAGAGCATTTTAGTCCTAAATTAAAAATTAAAAAACCGGAAACCAACGGTTATGTAAAAGGAAAAGCAGCATTGCACGACTGGTGGCAGGATGCCTTTGACCGTTTGCCCACACTACATTACAAAGTAACCTCACTTACTGCAAACAATCAGCGTGTATTCATGGAATATATCAGAATGGTAGAAGGAGAAGAAGATATGTTAGTAGCAGAAGTATTAGACATCAGAGGAGATAAAATTATAGCCTCAAGAGTATATCACGGATAAAAATAAAAATCCATAGATTATAAAAAACCGTTTCAGATAATGAAACGGTTTTTTTGTTTATGTTTTCGGGCGATATTGTTTTAAATAAATGTTTTTATTGGTAAATTAATGCTAATTATTTAAATTAATTATGTTTATTTGTAAAAAGTACTTATATTATTTTATGGAATACAGAATACACACAGTAACCAAAGAAGAAAAAATTCTTTCAATTGTTGATAAATACAATACTACTATAGAGGAAATAAAAGCTCTTAATCCTGATATGAGAATTTTTAGAGGTTTTATAGGAGGGGAATTTGTTTCTGCAATGCAAGAAATAAAAATACCTAATAAGGAAAAAATAGAAGTATTACAAAAAGAAAGATATACAGTTTCTTTAGGAGAATTTATACCTAAAGTTCGTTATAGGTGTAGTCAAACCAATTTGATAACTATAGATGGAACTCCTAATTTTTCCTGTGAACTTAAAACGCAATATTTATTTTCAACCTTAGATAAAGAAGAACAGAGATATTTTAATGTCAATTTAGAGGATTATATTACTTCCATACAGCCTGAGGGAATGAAAGAAGCCTTTGAACTTATTAAACAAATAGAATTAATTAGAAATAATATAATTTTTACTCAGGATAATGTAGGAAATATGTCCAAAATTCATAATCTAAGAACTTTAGAGAATAACTGGAGTTTTTTTTTAAATAAAGAAGTTAAAAAGATACCTTTTTTTAAAGAACTGGAAATAAGAAGTCCTGACACAATCAAAGATTTTATAAAAAACGGAAATAAAGAGTTTTCTAATAGCGAGGAGCTAGCAGGTGTATTAGATAAAAACCTTTTTTATCATGTTCTTTTGAAAGCTAATTTAGAGGAGGACTTAAAAGAATATTATATAGAGCAACAATCTCAAATATTTCCAAATATAAAACTAAAAACAAAGGTGGTGAAAACCAAAGTTTCTGATGACGATCTTTCTACTACTTATAGATTAGTAGGAACATTAAATAAAGAAAACCTCAATGAAAAAGAATTAAGGAAGTTGTATAATGAAATGTATCAACCATTGATAAAATTCTCATATACTGAATTTAATTTTGTTTATAGAATCACTTATGTAATGGAAAACAAAACAGGTTTACTAATAAAAGCCAATGTTTCTTTGAGTGAACAGGTCAAAAATAATTATGAAACCATCACTAAGTTTGAACTAAAAAAGATAGAGTTGTAAATATGGATAAAGAAGAGAAAATAATTGAGGTTAAAGCTTATGAATATTTTACTATAAGAAAAATGGCTCTCATGTGGCTTCCTGTGTTTTCTATAGTTTTATTTATTTCCTCTTATTTTGAAAAAATAAAATTCTTTTTGTTTATGACAGTAGGAGCGGCAACTTATGGAATGATTCTTAACCGAATGAAGAAAAAATCTATTCAGGTCATTTTTTCAGCAGATAGAATAAACATTGATAAAGAGACTATTATGTTATCAGAAATAGAGAATTATTATATCTGTCGTCCTTTGAATGAATTGTTTATGTTGAGAATGAAAATAAAAGGTAGCGATAAAATAGTATATATAGGAAAAGAAGATAAAACAGAAATAGATTCTTTTTTAGAAAACAGTCAATTTCCTGTAAAAAAAACATTTTATGATACCTATTTAAAATACAGTCATTTAGTTTTACCCTTTATAGGTTTGTTGATTTGTGGAATTGTAGTTAAGATTCATTATTTTATTAAATACAATTAAAAAGGATTAAATTCTGTATGCCGCAAAATTATTGATAAATATAAGTTCAAAGAAACTTATTATCACACAACCTTAGATTTCTGTTTAAAAAAAACAAAAATAAGCATGAAAAATAAAACCTTAGAAATACAGGTATATAATTTTAAAGAAATTTTAAAATACAGTTTAATGGCAGTGTTTTTTTCTTTTTTCATAATGCTTTTTAGCTATCCTTTATCAAAATATATGCACTCGATGTGGTTTGCAATGATAGCAGTAGGATTGCCATATTCTCTTTTTATGGAAAAAACAAAAAAAATAAAGAAAAACATTTCTTTTAGTAATGAAAATATAAATATAAATAATGAAGATATAGAGTTGTCAGAAATTGCTAACTATAGAATTTTTAACTCTTTGAGGCTTTTTTTTGGCTTAAGAATTAGTTTAAAAAATGGCAGGAGTTATTTTTTATATATACCGGTAGAGTATAAGGATAATTTAGTAAACTATTTTGAAAATAAAACAATAATAAACAGTAAGACAATGACTGATTTTTTCGTAAAAACCTATTTGTTGATTTATGTTGTTTTTAGTTTTATGGTTATTTCAGTATTGTATTCTCTCAGTGCAAAATTATACTTCAAAATACTTCATAATATATAAAAAATAAAATATGAGTAAAGCTTATATACCCGAAGATGCTTTTGTGGTTTGTACGTACCAACAAAATACAGATCCTAAGAAATTAATTGTAACACGAGCTCAGGTTTCTGTTTTTTATAAAGATAAAAGACCTTTTTTAACTATAGAAGACCGAAATACTGATGTGAAATTTATTTGTAAAAGCCCAATGAATTTATTGATGGGATTAGCAGGTCTTGCCGTAGGTTTGATTTTAGCTTCTAATCCGATTGGATGGGTTGTAGCAGGTATTTGTGTAGGTATTCTTGCTGCGGCAGCTACTTTAGCAGTAGTTACTCATGATTGCTCAGGACCTTTACAAGCCGGGAAATGGATAAATTATAAAGAAAATGTAAAGTTTAATGGATATAATGCTATTACCCAGTCTTCTATGCTTATGTGTGATAATAAAGGAATATTGCAACCTATTATTAGTTATGATGTAGCTTGTAAAGTAGCTAAAGCCATTGCTAAAGAAAATATTATAGAAACAGGAGTTACTACTATTGGTGCCGTTGCTTCTGGATTTTTAATGGGAAAAGGAGGAGGTTTTCTAAGTGCCATGAAAGGGATATTTACTAAATCGGGAGCTTTGTTTACTCTTAGTGGTATAGGGGTAACTTATGCTATGACTTCTTATCAAAGTCATATTATGAGAAGTAAAGAGGAGTATGCAGGTAATGAAATTTATCAAAGGATGAATGAAGCTGAAAACACTAGTTTGCAGGAAGGATTAAAGGAGTCAGTGGTAGACTCTATTAAATCAGGAGACCCGCCTAAAATAGATATAGAAATAGACTCTAATACAGGAAAAATAAAAGATATATTTGGAGTAGTACAATTATATAAGACAGGTCAGCTAATTATACAAGATAAAGTGTTACAAGCTCAATTTGAAAAACTGGCTTCCATGAATAGACAGCAATTAGCTTCAAGTGAGATAGCTAAAAATTTATGGAAAGAAGTAGAATTAAGTCCAAAATATGAGAGCGTATATGATGCCGTTAAAAGAAATAATAAATATAACCAAAATAGAATTACCCCGGGAATGAGAAATAATGCTATATCTCATTTAGATGATACTGTCAGAGATAACAGGTGGTCTTTAAATAATCCTAATTCATTATTAATAAAAGGAGCTTCCATTGCTCTTTTCTTCGTGCCTTTGGTAAGTGGTTATTTTTCTGAAAATGCGAGAAGAAAATTAGCAGAAATAGCAATAGAAGATGTTACGGATAGTATAAGTGTAAGAACAAATAAGTAAAAAAACCGTTTCAGATAATGAAACGGTTTTTTATTGGGGAAAAAAGAGATATTAATTCTGTTGTTTCTGAGAACGAATTTTCAAATTATCTAATCTTCAAATTTCCAAATTATAGTATCTGTATTTTATAATTTCAAAGGTGTTTTACTTAAACCTCTTTTTCTTAATAAAGGTTCAATGCTAGGTTCAGCACCACGGAAATTTTTATATAACACCATTGGGTCTTCCGTTCCTCCTTTTTCAAGTACATTCTTACGGAAAGAATTTGCCAGTTCCGGATTAAATAAAGACGTCTTTTTAAAAGCATCAAAAGCATCCGTATCCAATACTCCCGACCAGATATAACTGTAATATCCCGCAGAATATCCTCCCGCAAAAATATGACTGAAATAAGTACTTCTGTATCTTGGGATAATTGTTTCCGGTAATCCTGTTTTCTCCAATGAAGTTTTCTCAAAGTCATTTACATTAACTGTAATATCTGTTTTCTGAGAGTGGTAATCCAGATCCAGTAATGAAGCAGCTAAATATTCAATTGTAGCAAAGCCTTGATCAAAAGTTCCTGCTTTCTGTAATTTTTCAATTAAAGCATCCGGAATTGCAACTCCCGTTTTATAATGTTTAGCATAGATTTTCATTACTTCCGGTTCAGCAGCCCAGTTTTCCATTATCTGTGATGGTAACTCAACAAAATCTCTTGAAACACTCGTTCCCGATAAGCTTTTGTATTGTACATTAGATAACAGACCGTGTAATGCATGTCCGAATTCATGGAAGAAAGTAGTAGTCTCATCAAACGTAAGCAGAGCAGGAGCGTCAGCAGTTGGTTTAGTGAAATTACATACAATAGAAACTACCGGTGCAATTCTTTTTCCGTTTACCGTTTCCTGTTTTTTATAAGAAGTCATCCAGGCTCCCCCTCTTTTAGATTCCCTTGGGTGGAAATCCATATAAATCACTCCGACAAGATCACCGTTAGCTTCCGTTACCTCATAAGCTGTTACATCCTTATGATATTTTGGAAGATCTTTTAATTCTTTAAATTTTAGTCCGTAAAGGTTCTCAGTTACCTGAAAAACACCTTTTTGAACATTCTCTAAACTAAAATACGGTTTCATTTCCTGCTCATCCAGATCAAAACGTTCTTTTCTGATTTTTTCAGTATAGTATCTCCAGTCATAAGGAGCTACCTTTTCATTAACACCGTCAGCAAGCATTAGTTTCTGGATATCAGCTGCCTCTTTTTGTGCAACTTCTAAAGCCGGTTTCCAAAGCTGATTCAGCAGTTCATATGCTTTTTCAGGAGTTTTCGCCATTGTTTCCTCTAAACTGTAATCTGCAAAACTTTTATATCCTAAAAGTTGCGCTTTTTCTCTGCGAAGATTTGCTAGTTCAATAACATTAGCTTTATTATCATACTCATTATTATTGTTAGCACGATTTTGATAAGCAGTCCATATTTCCTTGCGTAATTCACGATTTTGTGCATATTGAAGAAAAGGCATTACACTGGAGTTATGAAGTGTAAAAACCCATTTTCCTTCCTTATCTCTATTTTTAGCTTCCTCAGCAGCAGCAGTGATCAGATCCTGAGGTAATCCCGCAAGATCTTCTTTTTTATCAATTACTAATTCATAAGAGTTTGTTTCAGCTAATATGTTATCACCAAATTTTAGAGAGAGTAAAGAAAGCTTACTGTTGATAGCTCTGAGTTTTTCCTTATCCACATTTGATAAATTAGCACCACTTCGTACAAAAGCTTTATAAGTGTTTTCTAATATTTTTGCCTGTTCTAAGTTCAGTTTCAGATTTGCCTTAGTATCCCATATTGTCTTTACACGTGCAAAAAGTTTTTCATTCAGATAAATATTATCACTGTGTTTTGATAATTCCGGAGCTATTTCTTCCGCTATTTTCTGAAGCGTGTCATTCGTATTAGCACTTTTCAGATTGAAGAAAACAATACTGGCACGATCTAGTAATTTACCTGCATTTTCCATAGCAAGTAAAGTATTGTCAAAAGTTGGAGTTTCCGGATTATTAGCAATAGAATCGATTTCTGCCTGATGAATCTTGATTCCTTCCAGAATAGCCGGTTTAAAATGCTCATTTTTGATCAGATCAAAAGGAGGAACTCCATAAGGAGTGGTGTAAGCTTCTAATAGTGGATTCACGTTTTCTGAAATTTGTTTTTTGTCATCTTTCTTACACGAAAATAAGGTCGTTCCTATTACCGTAAGAAGGAAAAATGCTTTTTTGTTCATGCTGTTTGAGTTAGTTTATAAAACGTAAATATAGAGTAAAATGACAGATTTAAAAAGAAGAGTTTATTCAGGTCTAAATTTTAACAGTGTTGTCTCATACTATAAATTTTTGACCAAATAATGTTTTTTTGTGTTATTTGTGTTTTTTGTTACTATTTGTATTAACAATAAGTTAAACAAGATTCTTTTTATTTCATAAATAACTAACTTTAATCTGTTTAGTTTTTATTTCTTTTGATTTTTATCTAATTACTGTAGTATCTTTACTCTATGAAAAGATCGATCAAATCAATAGCGTTAAAGGGGCTGAAGATCGTAGCGATTACAGTTTCCGGTTTGTTGTTAGTTTTGTTTTTAGTTCCAATGATTTTTCCGGGACCAGTTGCAGAAAAAATAAAAACGTTTACCAATAAGAAATTAGAAGGAGAAGTTGCTTTTTCTAAAGCAAGGTTGTCTTTTTTCGATCATTTCCCTACACTGACACTGACCTTATATGATTTTTCTTTAAAAGGGTCAGAGCCGTATAAAAACGACACTTTACTAGCGGCAAAAGAAGTGGGTTTTGGTGTCAATCTAAAAAGACTGCTGTTTAACAATGAAGTAAAGATCAATGAAATATACGTTGCAGATGCTTTTATCAATATCAAGGTAAATGAAAAAGGTCTGGCGAATTATAATGTTTATGTTTCTGACGAACCGGCAGACACAGCCTCTTCAACCGCTATTCGATTAGAAAGGATTGATATTAAAAATACCCACGTTAAATATAGTGATCTCTCTTTAAAAATGTTGATTGACGCAAAAGGTTTTAGGTATATTGGAAATGGAGATTTAAGTAAATCCGTTTTTGATTTGCATACCAGAACTCAGATCGATTCATTGGATTTTTATTATGAAGGAGAACCGTATTTAAAAAATAAATTAATTAAAGCCGATCTGATAACCAATATCAATACGAATTCCCTGGCTTTTATCTTTCAGAAAAATAACCTGAAAATAAATAATCTGCCCGTTATGTTCAATGGAAAGCTGAATTTCCTTAAAGACGGATATGATATTGATGTTTCAGCAAGTTCAGTGAACAGTAAACTCGAAGATTTTTTTAAAGCACTTCCGCCACATTATGTCACTTGGCTGGAACAGACAAAATTACAAGGACAAGCCAGTCTGTTGTTTACTTTTAAAGGGAATTATAATGCATCAAAAAGCAGAAAACCCGATCTGACCTTTGATATGAATATTAGAGATGGTTTTGTACAAAATGGTGTTGCTCCTCTGCCCGCATCTAATATTTATTTAGATATGAAAATGAGAATGCCTGCTACAAATGTGGATAGTCTGAATATAAAAGTTGATTCACTATTTTTTAATTTAGGAAAAGATAGTTTTAATGCAGTAGTAGAAACAAAAGGAATAGCGAGTCCTTTTATAAAAGTAAAAATGAAAGGAAATCTGGATCTGGCAGTTTTAGATAAAGCTTTTGGAATACCAAATGTTGATTTGCAGGGAGTATTAAAAGCAGATGTCAAAATGAATGGTATCTATGACTCTAAAAAAAGATTGTTTCCCATTACAGACGCTAAGATTGATTTACAGAAAGGCTGGATAAAAACAGAATATTATCCTAATCCGATTACTGATATAAATGTAATTGCAAATGTGGTAAATACTTCCGGAAAGTATAAGGATTTAAAAATGAACGTTGCTCCCGCATCCTTTCTGTTTGAGAATAATCCGGTTTATGTTAAAGCAAGTCTGATTAATTTTGACGATATTGATTATGATGTTAAAGCAAAAGGAGAGATCGAAATCGCAAAAATTTATAAAGTATTTTCAAGAAAAGGATTAGAGTTGGACGGTAATATTAAAGCAGATCTATCGCTGAAAGGAAAACAGAGTTATGCTGCAAAAGGTCAGTACAGTAAACTTAATAATAAAGGAACCCTTGAACTGAGGGATATAAAAACGACATCAGAGTATTTCCCAAAACCGTTTATTATTAAAGAAGGACTGTTTTCTTTTAATCAGGATAAAATGTGGTTTAAAAAATTCAAAGCAGTATATGGACAATCTGATTTCGTGCTAAATGGTTATTTACAGAATGTCATTGATTTTGTTTTTGCTGAGAGAGGAATCCTGAAGGGTAATTTCAAGATGAATTCCAATTTCATCAATGTAGATCAATTTATGTTTTTAGAATCCGGAGATAATCAGAAAGATGCACAAGAAGCGAAAGCCGTAAAGAAGAAAAATTCAAAAGAATCAGGAGTGATTCTGATTCCTTCCAATTTGAATTTACAGTTAGACGCAGCAGCTGTTAAAGTAGCTTATGACGGACTGGATATTCAAAATTTTGAAGGAAGTCTCGTAATAAATCAGGGGAAAATGTTCTTAAATAAGACCTGTTTTAATCTGATTGGCAGTACAGTAAATATGGATGCTACCTATAAAGCTGATGGTCCCAGAAAAGCAGATTTTGATTTTCATCTTCAGGCACAAGATTTTGATGTAAAAAAAGCCTATAATGAAATAGCAATATTCAGAGAAATGGCAACAGCAGCCGAAAAAGCAGAAGGGATTATTTCTATAGATTATCAACTAAAAGGGGTTCTGGATGGTAATATGAAACCGATCTATTCCTCTTTAGAAGGATGTGGTGTGCTGTCTGTTAGTAAAGTGAAGTTTAGAGGACTTAAAATGTTCAGTGTAATAAGCGAAAAAACAGGTTCCGAAGGTATGGATGATCCCGATATTTCAAAAGTAGATATTAAAACCGCTATTAAAAATAATGTAATCACCATTGATCGTTTTAAAATGAAAGTAGCAGGATTTAGACCGAGAATAGAAGGAGAAACAAATCTTGATGGGCAACTGAGTCTAAAAATGAGACTCGGATTACCACCATTAGGAATTATAGGAATTCCGATCGTAATAGAAGGGACACAACAGAATCCCAAAGTCAAGATATTTAGTAAATCAGCAGACGAAGTACAAGAAACAGAATATGTAGACTCTACCGGGATTGTAAAACCCGTAGTGCCAAAAAACCAGCCTGTAGCACCAGTTACTGATTCCATACAACCTGTTATAAAATCTAAATTAACAGAAGAAGAAATTAAAAACCCATAATATGTATAAAAAACCACTCAGCTGAGTGGTTTTTTTATACATATTGGTTTATTTTAAAGATCACAAAAAAAAATTGTCAGTGTATTTGATTGTCAGTGTTTTGAGATTTTAATCACTAAAACCGTCTCATTTGTAAGACTTTAATTTTAAAAAAAGAGAGGGTTTGAACTTAATAATTGGGGATAATTAATTCCTTATTTTGTATCTTGTATGTTTATCATTTACAAAGTCTCAAAACCAATTTTGAAAATGAAAATATTAAATAACATATAATGAAAACAGATATTGAGATTGCGCAGTCTACGTTATTGGAAAATATAACGACAGTTGCTAAAAAAATTAATATACCACAGGAAGACCTTATTCCTTATGGAAAATATATAGCCAAAGTTCCGCTAAATCTGAAATCAGAAGAACATATTAAAAAATCAAAACTGATTCTGGTAACCTCCATTACCCCGACAAAAGCAGGAATAGGTAAAACTACCGTTTCTATTGGACTGGCGTTAGGTTTAAATAAGATTGGAAAGAATGCCGTAGTAGCACTAAGAGAACCGTCATTGGGACCTTGTTTCGGTATGAAAGGAGGAGCTGCCGGTGGAGGTTATGCACAAGTGTTGCCTATGGAAAATATAAACCTGCATTTTACAGGTGATTTCCATGCTATAACATCAGCCCATAATATGATAACCGCATTACTGGATAATTACAATTATCAGAACAGGAGTACAGATCAGATGCTGAAAGAAGTACTCTGGAAAAGAGTACTCGATGTAAATGACAGAAGCCTACGTTATATAACATCCGGATTAAGAGGTAGCGCTAACGGGGTTCCTCAAGAATCAGGTTTTGATATTACACCCGCTTCAGAAATTATGGCTATTCTGTGTTTAGCATCCAGTATAGAAGATCTGAGAAGAAGAATAGAAAATATACTATTAGGCTATAAAGCAGATGGTAGTATGTTTACCGTAAAAGATTTAGGAGTAGCAGGAGCTATTACTGTGTTATTAAAAGATGCATTGCAGCCTAATTTAGTACAGACGACTGAAAATACACCCGCCTTTATTCACGGAGGTCCTTTCGCTAATATAGCACACGGATGTAATTCCGTGATTGCAACTAAAATGGCAATGAGTTTTGGAGATTACGTAATTACAGAAGCCGGATTTGGAGCAGATTTAGGAGCAGAAA
This sequence comes from Flavobacterium sp. AK-301, assembly GCF_058310215.1. Lineage (NCBI taxonomy): Bacteria > Pseudomonadati > Bacteroidota > Flavobacteriia > Flavobacteriales > Flavobacteriaceae > Flavobacterium > Flavobacterium sp. AK-301. The sequence goes on along the minus strand of NZ_JBZEES010000007.1, from coordinate 22,441 downwards.
AATTCTTTGATATCAAATGTAGAAAATCTGGTCTCGAACCCGCACTCACCATTATAGTAGTGACAGGACAAGGATTAAAAATGCATGGGAATGTGCCTATAGAAAAGATTAAAGAAGAGAATGTTCAGGGGATTGTTCAGGGACTGGAAAACCTTAAAAAGCATATTGGTAATATTCGATCCTATGGACAGAGTATCATAATTGCTTTTAATCGATACAATACCGATACAGAAGCAGAGATAACCGTAATAAAAGAGTTTTGTAAAACTTTAAATATTGGTTTTGCGATTAATAATGCTTTTACCGATGGAGGAGAAGGAGCTAAAGAACTAGCAGAACTGGTAGTGAAAACAATAGAGGATACACCTTCAAGTTCCCTTACATTAGCCTATGATGATAAAGACAGTATTGCAGAAAAAACAGAAAAAGTAGCAAAGAAAATATATGGAGCAGCAAGCGTCAGTTTTAGTGCAGTAGCCCTTAAAAAACTGGATAAAATAGAAAATACAGACATGAGTCGTTTTCCCGTATGTATTGCTAAAACGCAATATTCATTTTCTACAGATCCAAAAGCCTTTGGAGTAGCAAAAGATTTTGATCTTAAAATAGAAGACGTCGTGATAAACAGAGGGGCAGAATTTATTGTAGTCATAGCTGGAGATATTATGCGTATGCCCGGATTACCTAAGATTCCACAAGCAATTTATATTGACCTGGTAAATGGTAAAGTAGAAGGACTGAGTTAAGAGAGATACTATATACAGGTTTTAAAGGGTAATAAACAGATACCTGCAAGGTCTTTTTTGACCTTGCAGGTATCTGTTTATTACTTATACTTACAGACAAAAATTAATTTAGTTTTTTTAGTATTCAAAACTGAAAGCTAAATTGATTATATTTTAAAAAAAGAGTGTTATTTCTGTTATAAATTACGATAAATTTATCTATTTCGTGTTATTGATGTTTTATTTATAAATATTTCGCGTAAAATAGGTTTTTTCTTATTTTTATTTAAAATGAAATATTATAAATTTGATAGTGTATTCATTTCTGTTTTTTTGTAATTAAAAAGTATAGAAATGTTAAGGAGAGGAGGGAGAGTCTTGGGGTGTACTTGACCCAAATATATTAAAAGTATAGTATCATTTCTGTTTTTTATGAAGGTCAAGTAAATTGGAGTAGAGATTAAATATTTTTATATAAACCAAATCTAAACAATCATGAAAAAGTTTAAAAGTAAAACACAGTCTTCACGACATGGTCACATTTTTCAACCAGCTTCACGAGCCTATTTTGCCTGGCTGGAAGGAAAACTTGATGAAGGAGCCTTAAACCAGAGAGAAGCAGGGAAGTTTTTTCCAAAAGTTGAAGGTGGATTAACAGATTCACTTGCTCCAGATGATACTCCGAGTAATACCCCTCCAAAAGATGGAGAACTAGCCAGTACAGGGCAATTAACAGGAGCCTTTCTAGATGAGCCGGGAACACATTGGAAAAAGCATGAAGTTGCCTCAGGGGAAATATTAACAGTATCTTGGGACTATACAGCTAACCATAGAACACGTCGATGGAATTACTTTATTACTAAAGATGGTTGGGCTCCTGATCAGCCTCTAAGCAGAGATCAATTTGAAGAGAAACCTTTCTATAAGGTTGAGCTTAGCCATCAGCCTTATTGGAGTTATACGGATGAACTAACACCTCGAATACCGACTATTCATGAAGTTCCTTTACCAAAAAAGAAAGGATATCAGGTGTTATACGCAATTTGGGAAGTTGCAGATACAGGTAATGCATTTTATCAGGTTATTGATCTTAACTTTAGTGGTGAAGATAATGGAGGAGGTGAGTTGCCGGTAACACCAAAAAATTTAGAAGCAGTTGACGTTAAACAAAGAAGCGTTACTTTAACTTGGGATTATTTCAAAAGTTCATTGCCAATTGAAAAATATAGAATAACTCGAAATGGGACGACGCTAATAGAGATAGATGGTTCTATGCTGTTATGTACAGATACAGGAGTGTTACCAGGTAGTGAATATACCTATTTTATTAGTGCCGTTGGTTTTAATGGACAAGAATCTTTACCAAGTTCTGCTATTAAAGTTCGTACACTCAATGATGATGGTAGTCAAGCACCACCTTCTCCTCCTTCTGGTTTACATGCAATGGGACTTACTGAAACTTCAGTTAGTTTGATGTGGGGAGCATCAATAGGTCATAATCCAATAGCAGTCTACCATATATATAGAGATGGACACAAACATTCAGAAGTTCCCGGTACTCAAGAAAGTTATAGTGAAGAAAATTTAAAATCAAATACAAAATACAGCTATTATATTCTGGCTGAAGATTCCCAAGAGCTGATATCCTCTCCAACTGATGTTCTTGTCATAAGAACAAAGGCATCTGGTAGTAGTGATCCTGAATGGGAATTAAATATACGTTACGAATTAGGTAGTAAAGTAAGCTACAAAGACAATAAATATTTTTGTATTCAAGCTCATATTTCATTAGTTGCGGAATGGAATCCAGAAGCAACTCATGGAATACTTTGGGCGAGAGAATAAAGAAAACTTAATTTTTGTTCCTAATTTTGTATTAGTCTGAAAAAGGACATAAAACAAAAAAACCGCACTAAATTTTAGTGCGGTTTTTTAAGTGGTACCTCCAGGAATCGAACCAGGGACACATGGATTTTCAGTCCATTGCTCTACCAACTGAGCTAAGGTACCTTGCTTATTGCGAGTGCAAATATAGAATGTTTTTTAGTTTATCCAAAACAATTTTTAAAAAAAATCAATTCGTATCTTCGCAGTAATAAAATTACACATTATGCTACTCACCATTGATATTGGGAATACCAGAATTAAAGGAGCTGTTTTTGAGAACAATAGCCTAATAGAGAGTTGTGTTTTCTTAAAAAAAGACCTTAAAAAAAGCATTGAAAAAATTTTAAAAAATTTTAAAAAAATTTCAAATCTGACCATTGCTTCAGTCGGATATCTAGAAGAAAGCGACTTAGAATATCTGAAAAGTGTGATTGAAACCCATATTATTTCTCATAAAGACCCCTTTCCTTTTAAAAATTTATATGCAACACCTCATACATTAGGAATTGACAGAATCGTTCTGGCATCTGGAGCTGTGCTTCAGTATCCCGATCAGAATCGTCTGGTTATAGATGCAGGAACCTGTATAACCTATGATTTTATAGATTCAGCAGATCAGTATCACGGAGGAGCGATTTCTCCCGGGTTTCGTCTGCGGTATGAATCTCTCCATAATTTTACCGCAAAATTACCGTTATTGACTTTAAAAGAACCTGGAGATTTTATTGGTTCATCTACCGATGAGTCAATTCATTCCGGAGTCGTAAATGGATTAATTCATGAGATAAATGGGTTTATTGACCAGTATGAAAAAAAATATCCGGTTTTAACAATAATTTTAACAGGAGGAGACGCTGATTTTTTGGCTAAAAGATTAAAAAATACCATATTTGCCAATTCAAATTTTCTTTTACAAAGTTTGAATCAAACCTTTCATTATAAAAATCGAAAATGATTAAAAAAATAATAGTAAGTTTCTCTCTGCTTTTTTCATTAGTATTAGTAGCTCAGGAGAGTACATCTTCACCATATTCTTTCTACGGAATTGGAGATCAGAAATTTAAAGGAACTGTTGAAAATCGTTCTATGGGAGGTTTAGGGGTGTTCCCCGATAGTATTCATCTTAATTTGCAGAATCCAGCAACATATTCTGCGTTAAAGCGTACTACATTTACAATTGGTGGAGGTTATAACAGCGTTAAGCTGAAAACAAATTCAGCTAAAGATGACGCTCAGAGAACGACATTAGACTATTTGGCTGTTGGGATTCCGATGGGAAAACTAGGTGTTGCTTTCGGTTTGATTCCATTCTCATCAGTAGGATATAAAATTCAGACTATTTCTGATGGGACTACAGATAGTAAGAGATATACAGGAAAAGGGGGTGTAAATAAAGTGTTTTTAGGAGCAGGATATCAAATAACAAAAAACTTTAGTCTGGGAGCGGATGTTAATTATAACTTCGGTAACATTGAAACAAACAGAACAGTTTTTAAACCCTTCGTTCAATATGGGACAAGAGAGTTGAATATTTCAGATTTGAGTGGAGCAAGTTTTAATTTTGGAGCAGTTTATCAGGCCAAATTTAAACAAAAATATGATTTTATAGGAAGTGTAGTTTTCTCACCTGAGAGTAACCTGAAATCTCAAAATAAAAGGAATACAGCTACTATTACTTATAATGCTAAAGGTATTGAGGTTATTCATAATAAGATTGAGAACGATATTGCAGATAATGATCTTACCTTACCAAGTAAATTAGTGCTAGGGGCAGGTTTTGGGGAAAAAATGAAATGGTTTTTAGGTGCTGAAATTACATTACAACAAAGTAATAAATTTGGTAATCTGTATGATGATATTACAGGGACAAGTTATGAGAATGGAACCAAAGCTTCCATAGGAGGGTATTATGTTCCTAACTATGCCTCTTTCAGTAGTTACTGGAGTACAATAACCTACAGAGCAGGTTTACGATTTGAAAAAACAGGACTGGTAATTGCAGATCAGTCGATCAATGATTATGCAATTTCATTAGGAGTAGGATTACCGGTTGGAAGAAACTTTTCAAATGTGAATATAGGTTTTGAATATGGCAGACGCGGAACAACAAAAGCAAATCTTGTTCAGGAAAATTACTTTAATGTAATGATTGGATTGTCCTTAAGCGATAAGTGGTTCGTGAAATCAAAATACGATTAATCATATTGATTCAAAACAGAAAGATGAAATCGAATATACTTAAAGTGCTTTCAGGCATTGTCACAGTTATTACTGTGACAATGCTTTTTGCATGTGAAAGTAATTTTAAAAATGTTCAGAATATCAATGCAAAAGAATTTACTCCTGTCGGAGAAGCAGACAGTGTGAATCTGAAATATACAGATTCCGGTAAGATTAAAGCAATATTAGTGAGTAAGAAGATGTTTGATTATTCCAATGTCAATTTTCCTTTTATGGAATTTCCTTTAGGAGTAGACGTGACTTTATACGATGAAAAAGGGAAGAATAGTTTCGTGAGATCAGATTATGCCATAACCTATTCCAAATCTGATATTATTGATTTGAGGGGAAACGTCAGAATTACTTCTGATGATGGTAAAGTGCTGGAAACAGAACAATTGTATTACGATCAGAAGAACGAATGGTTTTTTACAGAAAGTGATTATAAATTTACAGATGTAAAAGCAGAAAGTTATGGTACAGGAGTCGATTTTAGTAAAGATTTCAAAGTAATTAAAACCAGAAATTTCCGGGCAGAGATAGATAGAACACAATAAAATAAAGATAAAGATGAAATATTATAAATACACACACTATTTATATTTAGCAATAGCAGCGCTATTTCTATATGATGGAATTATCAGTCTGAATTCAGGTGACAAAAGTCCATGGGCAAGTTTTTTGTTTGTTGTACTCGCTCTTTTTATGTTCTTTTTCAGACGTAGAAATATCCAGAGATTAGAAGAAAAGAACAAGGATGAAGAAGAATAATTACAGGTAGTATAAAATAATAAAGAAAATAGAGATCGATATAAATTATGTTTTTTATATAAAAATATAACTTTATAGCTTTTATTATTAAATAGATAATTGTATTTTCGCCCACTGAACTAAAAAATTAATAATTATAAAATGGCAGTTTTAGCAAAAATTAGACAACGTTCCGCTTTAATGATAGCAGTTATTGCACTTGCATTATTTGCATTTCTACTTCCTGACCTTTTCACGAAGGGATTCAATCGTACTTCAAATAATGTAGGAAGCGTAAATGGACAAGATATTTCTTTTGAAGATTTTCGATTAAAAGTTGATGCAGCTGAAAAAAATGTTCAGGGTTCAGGTATGACCTCGATGCAGGTAATGAACGGTGTTTGGGATCAGGAGGTAAAAAGAGTTTTGCTGGATGCACAATATGAAAAATTAGGTTTGAGAATTGGTAGAGACCAGTTGATCAATGTGATGATACAGAATCCGAATATTGGACAAAACCCAATGTTCTTAAATGAAGCGAAAGTTTTTGATAAAGCTAAATTCAATGAATATGTTGCCAGTATCAAAACTTCAGGTTCAACACAATGGAATGAATGGTTAACTTTTGAAAAGCAAGTTGAGCAGATGGCAATTGAGCAAATGTATTATACAATGATCAAATCAGGTCTTATAAGTACATCAAATGAAGGAAAATTTGCTTACGAATCAGAAAATAATAAAGTTGATTTTGATATTGTACCAGTATTGTTCAGTACCATAAAAGATGAAGATGTAAAAGTATCCGATGCTGATATTATTTCCTACATGAAGAAAAATGAAAAGAAATATAAAGCAGATGAAAATAGAGATATAGAATACGTTCTTATCGAAGACAAACCATCAAAAGAAGATGAAGATGAAATTAAAGCTTCAATTACTGCATTATTAGACAGTAAAATAGTTTACAATCAGAAAACAGGTCAAAACGATACTTTACCTGGATTCAGAAAACCAACTAATCTTGAAGAATTTGTAGATTCAAATTCCGATGTAAAATACGATTCTACCTTTATTGCTAAAAAAGATTTACCGGAAGGACATGCAGATCAGTTATTTAATTTAGCGAAAGGAGAAATTTACGGACCTTATCAGTTTGGAGATTACTATTGTATTTCTAAATTAGAAGAAAGAAGAGCAGGAGCTAATGTAAAAGCAAGCCATATTCTTTTAGCTTATGCAGGTGCTCAGAGAGCAAATCCGGCTATAACAAGAACAAAAGAAGAAGCAAAAGCAAAAGCAGAAGAATTAATAAAAGAAATTAATGCTAATCCTTCATCTTTTGAAGATTTAGCAAGAGCTAATTCAGACGATTCATCCGCGCAATCAGGTGGTGATTTAGGATACTTCGGACCAAATCAGATGGTAAAACCATTTAATGATTATGTGTTTGGTAATCCAGTTGGAAAAGTTGGATTAGTAGAAACAGATTTTGGATATCATATAATTAAAGTTACAGATAAGCAAGATGCTGTTCGATTAGCTACAGTTGCTCGAAGAATAGAAGCATCAGATGCTACAAACGATCAGATTTATACATTAGCAAGTAAACTTGAAATGGAAGCCGGTAATAAAGATTTATCAGCTGTTGCTAAAGAGATGAAACTAACAGTAGTTCCTGTAAACAGTCTTTTAGCTTTCGATGAAAATGTTCAGGGATTAGGTAATCAAAGACAAATCGTTAGATGGGCATTTAACAGTGATACTAAAGAAGGAGACGTTAAGAAATTTGATATTTCTGCAGGTCACGTTATTGCAAGAGTGAAGAAAGCAAACAAAGAAGGATTAATGTCTGTGAATGCAGCCAGAGTTACTGTTGAATCTATATTAAGAAACAACAAGAAAGCAGAATTAATCAAAGTAAAAATGAAAGGAGCTACACTCGAAGAAGTTGCTAAAAACGCCGGAACCAGTGTTTATCAGGCAAATAATGTGGCTCTTATGGCTCCATATTTACCAAATATAGGACCAGAACCTAAAGTAGTAGGCGTTGCTTTTGGAACAGAACAAGGAAAAACTTCCGACCTGATAGAAGGTAACCTGGGAGTGTATAAAATAAGAACAAAACTAATTATTAAAGCTCCGGCATTACCTAATTATGCTAACTATTCAAACAGATTAAAATCTCAGAGTCAGGGAGCTGTAAATGGAAGAGTCGTTCAGGCTTTAAAAGAGAATGCTAAAATTAAAGATAACAGAGCGCAGTTTAATTACTAATAGCAGTTATCCGATAGTATTATAAAAAACGAAGAAGCGGTCTAATTTCTAGACCGCTTCTTCGTTTTTTATATGCTTTAAGATTATATATATCAAGATATTTACTATATCGATCAACTATATGTTGTCTAAATAATACCTAACAGGTTTTTTTAACCTGTTAGGTATGAGAATCAGAATCCATTCAGAAAGAAAACCGACTCTATGAAGTTCTCTATTTTGTAGCTGTGTATAAATTCCCCGGATCTTTATTATTAAAAAATATTATAGGTGTTTTCCATTATAGGAAATAAATAGATTCTATTATTGATAGTACAGTATAGAACAATCTAACTATCGAATAATCACAAAAATCAAAGAATCAAATCCTTATAATTCAGAATAACAGAATAGCCTTTTTCTTTAAAATAATTTTCAGGGTTTTCTTTTGAAACCACCATTACAAAATCACCTCCCCAGGCACCAAGACTTTTAACAAAACCATTAAAATCACTGAATAAGCTCTCTTTAACGGTTTTAGTTTCCAGAACAGAGCTCATGATGTTTTCATGCTCTTCTAATAAAGCAGAAAAAAGATCAATATCATTTGCTACAGCTATTTTTTGAGTGATGCTGTCAATACTGTTTTTAGCAGAAGAAATTGTTTTTCGGTTTTTATAATAAGCAGTAATAGCCGTTTTACTATTTTGTTTTTTGTTTAAGTAAACAAAATAAATGAACGAATGAAATTCCGGATTAAAAGTGATTGGTTCAACAACAGCATTTCCGTTAACAAGCTGATATAGTATAGCAGTATTGTTTTGCGCACAGGCAATATCATATCCACTGCCCCCAAAACTATTATTAAGAAGCGTAAAAGCATTTACTTTCGTCCACTGAGCAATGTTGTTGATTAAAGTAGAAGAAGTGCCTAAACCCCATAATCGGGGGAAAGTAAGATTGGTTTCAATATCATATCCTTTTCCTGAATTTAAGAAACCGGGATTGAGTAAATAAGCCTGGTGTAGAATCTTAATTAAAGTATTTTTTATGTCTTCAGGATGTTCAGATACTTTGTTATGTATAATATCATTAAAAGTAACAGAAGCAGAGAACCAGCAACTCGAATCACAGTCAAAACTTTTCCAGATTATTTCAGATGCTTTACCTTTTTTAACAATTAGGTTTTGCCCGTATTTTGTTGGTAGAGCCAGAGCTTTGGCTCCGTCAAGAATAAGATATTCACCTGTTATAAGTAATTTTCCGTTACTGTAGAAAGTAGTATTCAAAAGAGTCCTGATTTATATTTTTCTGTAATTTTCAATGAAGTCAACAACAGCGCTATGCGAAGCAGTATTGTTTTTAAAATATTCCACAGCCAGTGTTTTCTCCTCATTAGAAGCATGTAACTGATTAAGAATATTCATCAAATGCATTTTCATATGTCCCTGCTGAATTCCGGTTGTAGTAAGAGAGCGCAAAGCAGCAAAGTTTTGTGCTAATCCTGCCACAGCTATTATTTGCATCAGTTCTTCTGCAGATGGTTTTTCCAGCATTTCAAGAGACAGTTTTACAAGAGGATGTAATGTTGTTAATCCCCCAACAGTTCCCAATGCTAATGGTATCTCTAACCAAAAAGTAAAAACACCATTTTCAATTTTTGCATGAGATAAACTACTGTACTGTCCGTTTCGGGAAGCATAGGCATGCACTCCCGCTTCAATAGCTCTGAAATCATTTCCGGTAGCGAGTACAACAGCATCCACACCATTCATGATCCCTTTATTATGTGTAACCGCTCTGTAAGGTTCTACCTCTGCGATCTGAACTGCTTTTATGAATTTCTCGGCAAACAGTTCCGGTGCTATATTTTTATTCACATTCAGTTCTCCTACTTCGCAAGAAACTTCAGCTCTTACAATACAATTAGGGACATAATTAGAAAGAATACTCATAATGATCTGAATTTCTTTTTCTTTAGCAGAAAAAGATTCATATAGCACCGCTTCCTCTTTCAGTGTTTTTGCAAACTGTTCCAGACAAGAGTTGATAAAATTGGCTCCCATTGAATCCTTCGTTTCAAATGTAGCATGTAACTGGTAGTAGTTTGAGATCAGATCTGTTTTATTTTTTAAAACCACATCAAGTATTCCGCCACCCCGTTTCTGCATGTTTTTTGTGATGCTTTCCGTTTCCGAAAAGAATTTCGGTTTAATAGTAGAGAAGAAAGATTCCAGTTTTTCAGAATCTCCCTCATATATAAAATGAACCTGACCTATTTTTTCAGTATTGATAACAGTTGCTTTAAAGCCTCCGCGTTTAGACCAGAATTTAGCAGCATTAGAAGCAGCAGCAACAACAGAACTTTCCTCTATGACCATCGGAATCGTTCTGAATTGTCCGTTTATTAAAAAGTTCGGTGCAACACCTAGAGGAAGATAAAAATTAGTAAGCGTATTTTCTATAAATTCATCATGTAGTTTCTGAAGAACAAGATCTTTATTCCAGTATTTTTTTAATAAACTGATTGCTTCCGTGGGATTCGAAAAATATTTAGTAGCTATCCAGTTAATTTTTTCCTCTTTAGATAATTTAGAAAATCCCGTAATTTCTTTGCTCATTCTCAGTTTATTAAAAATAAAATTATCGGCAAATATACGTTTTAGATCGTTTATTTGCTATTAATCCAAAAAGGTTTGGTACTATTTTGTGGTTGTGTAGTCTTTTGTAAACCTATTCCATGTTCCTATAAATCATCTTTGAAAAATAATTAAATAAAATTTAAACAAGCTCTAAGATACTTGTTCTGTTTATTTTAGCAAAAACCAATCAGTACTCTCTTCTTGTTATTAAGATTATAGTGCTTAATATTCTAAATTTTTTGGAATATAACAGTGTATGTTCTTGTATCGTCACCATCATTAGTTATTTTATAAGTATTAGGAATTGTTTTTGCTAATGTAAAATCAAAATGAGTACTCCCTTTATCCATACATCCTATCAAATTTGGAAAGGTAATATTCCATGTTACAGACATATTCTTTTCATTTGTAGGGATTTCTGTTAAAACTGATTTTGCTATAACATCTCTGGCTATTCCATTTAAAAAGACTAAACCAGCATTAAAAGATTGGAATGAATTAAGCATATGTCTATTACAAGAATTAGTTGAAAGTATTGTAATATTTGTACTTTCAAAATTTTGGTCGTTTGTCACTATAACACTTTTCTTGGATTCCACCGTTATCTCTTTTCGTTCAGTATTGGCATTAAGATCGCTCTTATCTAATTGTTTAATAACGCCGTTATTATTTTTCACTAAAAGTTTATACAAATCTGTTCCTATTTCATCTGTTTCTCTGATTCTAACAGTACCATTTACATCAAGTATTTCAGTTGGATTATGCGTTCCAATCCCAACTTTTGAAATTTGTGAGAAACTAAAGTTATGTACCGAAAGTGCTATTAAAGAAAGTAATATTGTTTTCATTTTTCAATTTAATTTAGATAATCTTAATTTTTTATTTTTAAATATTTGCAAATATAAATATTTAGTATCTAAATCCAATACACTTTAAGTTTTGTGTAGTTAATTTTGGGACTTCTCTTTTGTAAATTAGTTTTAATATTGGTTTTTTATTTATGTAATTTTTAACTATTTGTATATATAAAAGTCCTACTAATGTCTTTTTTAAAAGATAATTAAAATGTATTAATTTATAATATTGTTTTGTTTTTTTCTTTCTACAATCTATTTTTTATGAATTGGTTTAAATATTTATTTATTTGATTTGTTCAATAATTTTATCTCTGTACACACCATTAGTCTGGATGATTTTAAAATAAGGTATAAAAAATATTTAGGGTTAAAAAACAGCTATTTATAATTTATTTAAGTTAGTTTTATAGCTTCAACAAAAGGGTTGTTTTTTTCTAAAATTTGATTTAACACAAAAAAATGTTGTTAATTGCAATTTTTTCACTAAAATTGACAGGTTTTTATTAATTTATTAAAATGAAGTATTCGAATAAAATTACAGTTTTGTTTTTATTTATTTTTGTATCTCTTTTTGCACAACAAAAAATAACAGTAGAAGAAGTTTTTGGAGGAACATTCAGAACCAAGGGTATGGACGAACTCCAGTCAATGAAAAATACAAATCAGTATACCGTACTGAATTTTGATAGACTCTCAAGGAGCATTCAGATTGATTTATATGATTTTGCTACTCTGAAAAAAGTAACATCCCTGATTGATTCGAAAAATCACAAAGAACTGCCTATTATTCAGAGTTATACTTTTAGTGCTGATGAAAAACAAATTTTATTAGCCTGTAATATTGAACAAATCTTTCGTCATTCTTTCACAGCAGATTATTATTTGTATGATATTGAAAGTAAAAAACTAACTAAACTTTTTGATTTTAAAGTACAGGAGCCCACTTTTTCTCCTGACGGATTGAAAATAGCGTATGCCAGAGAAAACAATCTTTATGTTTATAATCTGGCTACAAAAGAAAATACTCAGATTACTTCTGACGGAAAGAAAAACCATATCATTAACGGTATTACAGACTGGGTCTATGAAGAAGAATTCGCTTTTGTAAGAGCCTTTGACTGGAATAAAGCAAGTGATAAGATTGCTTTTATTCGATTTGATGAAACAGAAGTGCCGAAATTCTCAATGGATATTTATGGAAATACTTTATATCCGACACAACAGGTTTTTAAATACCCTAAAGCAGGAGAGAAAAATGCAGTAGTTTCCTTATATCTTTATGATGTAAGTACTAAAAACACAAAACAGGTTAATTTAGAAAACGATACTGATTTCTATATACCAAGAATAAAATGGACCAATGATCCGAAAGAATTAAGCGTTCAGATTCTAAATAGACATCAGAACAATCTGGATCTGCTTTTTGTAAATGGTGATTCAGGAAAAGCAAGAGTTATTCTGAATGAAAAAGATAAAGCATATATCGATATTACAGATAATCTGACTTTTCTGAAAGACAACAGTTTTATATGGACCAGTGAAAAAGACGGTTACAATCATATTTACCATTACAGTAAAGAAGGGAAATTAATTAATCAGGTTACAAAAGGAAATTGGGAAGTTACTTCCTATTACGGTTTCGATGAAAGAACCAATTCTATTTTTTATCAGTCAGTTGAGAACGGATCAATTAACAGAGACGTTTATCGTATTAAACTGAATGGGAAGGATAAAGTAAGATTATCAAAATCCGAAGGAACAAATAAAGCTATTTTTAGTCCAAATTTTCAGAACTACATCAATACATTCTCCAGCGTATCCACACCACCACAGTTCACACTAAATGGTGCTAATAAAGGAGAACAGATTCAGTCAATAGTTGATAATAATACTTTGCTGAATACTTTAAAAAGATATGGTATCTCTAAGAAAGAATTTTTTACACTTACTACAGAAAAAGGACATCAGTTAAATGCCTGGATGATTAAACCGACCGATTTTGACCCGAATAAAAAATACCCTGTACTGATGTTTCAGTATAGTGGACCCGGTTCCCAGCAGGTAGCAAATCAATGGCATAATTCAAATGATTACTGGTATATGATGTTAGCACAACAAGGTTATATTGTTGCTTGTGTTGATGGCAGAGGTACAGGTTTTAAAGGAGCCGAATTTAAAAAAGTTACCTATAAAGAATTAGGGAAATATGAAGTAGAAGATCAGATTGATGCCGCTAAAGTAATTGGGAAATACAATTATGTAGATGTAAGTAGAATCGGTATCTGGGGATGGAGTTATGGTGGATTTATGTCTTCAAATTGTATTTTAAAAGGAAACGATGTTTTCAAAATGGCAATTGCAGTAGCCCCAGTTACAAGTTGGAGGTTTTATGATTCCGTTTATACAGAAAGATATATGCAGACACCACAGGAAAACGCAAGTGGGTATGACGATAATTCCCCAATCAATCATGTAAATAAATTAAAAGGCAAATATCTCTTGATCCACGGAAGTGCAGACGATAACGTACATGTGCAGAATACCATGTTAATGATGGAAGCACTTATACAGGCGAATAAACAATTTGATTCTCAGATTTATCCCGATAAGAATCATGGTATTTATGGAGGTAAGACCAGAGTACAGCTGTATACCAAAATGACCAATTTTATTCAGCAAAATTTATAATCAGAATTAAACTAATGAATTTCTTACTATGAAGCCAAAACATCCAAAAGGATTATACTTTTTATTTTTTACCGAAATGTGGGAACGTTTTGGGTATTATTTAATGCTTGGAATTTTTGTTCTGTATATGACAGATGTTGATAAAGGAGGCTTATCAATAGGAGATAAAAATGCAGATGATATTTTCGGAACTTTCATAGCATTGAGCTATTTAACTCCGTTTTTAGGAGGATTTTTAGCAGATCGTTTATTAGGTTATATAAAAGCAGTTTATATAGGTGGTGTATTAATGGCATTAGGTTATATCGGATTAGCTTTGCCTGGGATGACCTCTTTTTATGTTTCTTTAGGGTTGATTATTATAGGTAATGGACTTTTTAAACCAAGTATATCAACACTTTTAGGAAATTTATATTCAGAAGAACAATATAAAGCATTCAAAGATTCAGGATATAGTATTTTCTATATGGGAATCAATATCGGTGCCCTTATATGTAATATTATCGCTGCATTTATGCGTAATAAATTTGGATGGGGAGCCGCTTTTGCTTCAGCAGGAATCGGATTGTTTATAGGTCTGATTATCTTTTCGATCGGATTAAAATATATTAAAGAGGCGAATGTAATGAAACCTGCAGAAAAAGGAGATGTAGGAATATCAAAAGTATTGTCTTTTGTGTTTTTACCCGCTATGATTGCCGGTTTTATAGGTTGGCAGATTCCCGGAAATATATTAGGAAGTGATAGTACAGATGCCTTTATCTTTGCCTGTATCCCAGTTGTGATTTTCTATGTATCCCTTTATTTCAGAGCCAGTTCAGTAGATAAAAGACCCATTGCAGCATTATTAGCAATTTTTGCAGTAAGCGTAATGTTCTGGGCAGTCTTTAAGCAGAACGGAACAGCTCTCACACGCTGGGCAAATTATTATACAGAAAGAAGTGTTTCTCCAAGTTTAGAAAAACCGCTGAATAAATTATATTTAGCCGAAGAAAAAGTATATAAAGATGAACTGGTAACAACTTATGATACCCAGTTCAGAGCAATAAAAAATGAAGACGGATCCCCTGTAAAAGAGATGGGGAAAGATATTTATTTCAGAAATGTAGCCCCCGAAAATTTACCAAAAGAAGGAGGTAAGATATATCTGCTTAATACGGAGTTATTCCAGTCCGTTAATCCTGCCTGGGTAATATTACTTACTCCCATCTTAGTAGGTATTTTCCTTTTTCTTGGAAAAAGAAAAAAAGAGCCTTCTACCCCCGGTAAGATAGCGTTGGGATTATTTATTTCCGCTTTATCCTGTTTAGTAATGGTAGGAGCCGCTTACATAGGAAGTAACGGAGCGATTAAAGTTTCCCCTCTCTGGCTGATTGCCTGTTATGGTGTAATTACCTTTGGAGAACTTTGTTTAAGCCCGATGGGATTATCACTAGTTTCAAAATTAAGTCCGCCGAGGCTGACCGCATTAATGATGGGAGGTTTTTTTCTTTCCACTTCTATCGGTAATAAATTATCCGGAGTATTAGCAAGTATGTGGTATGATTATGACCATAAGGCTAATTTTTTCCTGATAAATTTTATACTTTTGATGATTGCCACCGCTTTTGCCGTGTTATTGCTGAAGTGGCTGAATGGGATTATGAAAGAGAAGAATATAATTTAGATCACAAAACTTAACTCAGAATAAACTAAACTAACTAATACGAATAATTAATGAATACAACAAAGGTCGAATCTGTTGATCCGGATTTAGAAAAAATACAGAATTTTGAAGGAAAATACCCGAAACAGCTATGGTATTTATTTTTAGTTGAAATGTGGGAACGGTTCTGTTTTTACGGAATGAGAGGAGTTCTTGCTATTTTTATGGTTGATCAGTTAGCATTGTCCGAATATGCTTCTAATTTGAGATACGGTGCAATTCAGGCCTTCGTTTATGCGTTTACTTTTATCGGAGGTATTTTTGCAGATAAAATTCTTGGTTTTAAAAGATCGTTGTTGTTTGGAGGAATATTAATGATTATCGGTAACAGCGTGATCGCTGTTTCCCCACATGATTTTTTCTATATCGGGATTGCCTTAACAATCATCGGAACAGGTTTTTTTAAACCAAATATTTCTTCAATGGTAGGAGAACTTTATAAGGAAGGAGATGCCCGAAGAAATGCAGGTTTTGGATTATTCTATTCCGGTATCAACATAGGAGCTTTACTTGGAGGTTTTGTATGCGTGTATTTAGGTAAATCACATTCCTGGAGCCTTGCCTTTTTAGCCGCTGCTGTTGTAATGGTTATAGGTGTTATTACGTTTCTTATAACAAAAAAACATTTAGGACCTATCGGAGACACTCCGTTAAAAGACATGCCGGTTGCTAAAAGAAAAATCAGAGAGATAGCTGTATACATAGGTGCTTTACTTACAATTCCTTTGATTTTTGTTATGATTACCAATACTGATTATACAGATAAGTTTATGTATACTATCGGACCCTTAGCGTTGTTATATTTCATTTATCAAACCTATAGTTTAAAAGATATAAAAGCACAAAAGAAATTAATGGCAGCTTTTGTTATGATTGTATTTTCTATCATTTTCTTTGCCTTTTTTGAACAAGCAGGAGGTTCTTTAGCTTTATTTGCAAAAACGAACCTACATTCAACTTTATTGTTCTTTGAAATAGATCCGAATATTGTGAATAACAGTATGAATTCACTTTATGTAATTATATTTAGCCCTATATTAGGTATTGTATGGCTTTGGATGGCAAAGAAAAAAATAGAGCCGAATACAGTTGTTAAATTTGGTTTAGGGTTTTTATTCTTAGCAGTAAGTTATTATGTTTTCTATTATACAAGATTTTTTGCTGATGTAAATGGCGTAACTTCATTAAACGTTTTTGCAGCAGCTTATTTTTTCGTTACTATTGGAGAATTATGTTTATCTCCTATCGGACTATCAATGGTAACAAAATTATCTCCAAAACATTTATCCGGAATGATGATGGGATTATGGTTCCTGGCAAGTGCTTACGGGCAGTATGCTGCGGGGTTACTAGGAGCGGCAATGTCAACTTCAGAGCCCGGCGAAAGCGCTTCATTATATGATAAATTAATCTCATATACTACAGGTTATCAGCAGTTAGCCCTTTATGCCTTAATCGCAGGGATTATATTGATTATAATTTCACCGTTCGTGAGAAAACTAATGCAGGAAGTAAAATAAATAATAATATAATAAGGATTTAAATAAAAGCATATGTCGGTTCAATCCACAAGTAATGATTTCTTCAAATCAAAAGTTCTGGGACACCCATCCGGGTTGTTTGTATTATTTTTCACAGAAATGTGGGAACGGTTCTCCTTCTACGGAATGAGGGTGTTGTTAATTAACTTTTTAACAATGGCAGCCGTTGGAGCAAATCCGGGATGGGAGTGGAGCACAGGAAATGCAGGAGCTTTATTTGGAACCTATGCAGGATTCTTATATCTGACACCCATAGTAGGTGGGATTGTAGCAGATAAGATCACCGGTTATCGTTGGGCAGTTGTGATCGGAGCTTTGATTATGACTTTAGGACATGCTTCAATGGCTTTTGAAACAGAGTTTTCATTATACGCAGGATTAGTTCTTTTAGTAATTGGAACCGGTTTCTTTAAGCCGAATATCACATCTATAATTTCTGAGATGTATAAGGATCTTCCGGAAAAAAAAGACGGTGCCTATACCATATTTTATATGGGTGTAAATGCAGGAGCCTTTTTCGGAATGATGCTTTGTGGTTATTTAGCAGAAAAAGTAGGATGGAGTTGGGGATTCGGTCTGGCAGGAGTATTTATGATGTTAGGAATGCTTCAGTTTTGGTTTGCAAAACCATTATTTGGTACGATTGGAGATGTGCCAAATAAAGAAACAAAAGAATCCGGGACTAAAGAAATAAAAGAACCAAAATCTACAGATATCATAAAAGAAAAACGTAATCCTTTTACATTAGTAGATAAAATACTGATTGCAATTACTTCCATTATAGGAATTTTATATTTAATAAACGATCCTGCGTCAAAAATTGGAGGAATTCATTTATTACCGGAAGAGTTTTTGATTAGTAAAGAGACAGTGCCGGGAGCCCTGGTTATTACTATTATCGGATTGATTTTATTCCTGTTCTTAGTAATTTCCAGAATTATCAGATATGAAAAAGTTGTAAGAGACAGAATGATTGCCGTAATCATCTTTGCATTCTTTACTGTGTTTTTCTGGATATCATTTGAACAAGGAGCAACCTCCCTTGTCCTTTTTGCAAGAGATTATACAGAAAGAACCTTAGAAGGGAATGCCGCTATAATTTTTAATATTGTAAATACGCTTTTAACCGTAGTTCCTTTATTATTAATATCATGGGTTCTATTTTTATTATTTAAACAAACCTTCAAAAAGATTGCATTATCGAATGTTATATTAGCTTTAAGTTTTGTTGGTATTTGGGGAATTGTGATCTGGATGTTGAATAATGATTATGCTTCAAAAGCATATGAATTAAAATATCAGTCCGTTAAGATTGCACAGATTGATCCGGAAACGAAGCAACAGGTAAAAGATGAGAAAGGAGAGCTTGTCTTTAATTTTATACCGATAACAGAAACAACCATTTTAAAACCAACAGATAAAGTAGTAGATCAATTGGTCAGAATCTCAAATAAAGACATATTAAAAGTTAATGATAAAGTGGCTGTTCACAGTGAAATAGGTAGTTTCGTTTATCTGACCAAAGAAGCTGAAAGTAAATTAAGAGCCGATTATCAGAAAATAAATAAACCTTCTCAGATAGTACAGGCTACCGTTTCAGAATTAAAAGAAAATCAAGTAGAGATTACAACATCATGGTTTAGTATTCTGAATTCTTTCTTCATCATAACCTTTGCATCAATCTTCACAAAATGGTGGGATAGTAAATATAATCCAAGTGCAGCCGTTAAATATGGTTTAGGTCTGATTATAATGGGATTAGGCTTTGCTGTTTTAGCTTTCGGTTCTCAGGTTATTCCACAAGGAACTATTGCCGGTACTGTAAGAGTAAGTATGGTCTGGCTGATTTTTGCCTATTTATTGCATACTTTAGGAGAATTGTGTTTATCCCCTGTAGGATTATCATATGTAAGTAAATTAGTTCCAGGAAGAATGGTAGCTTTTATGTTTGGAATGTGGTATCTGGCGATTGCAATTGGAAGTAAACTAGCAGGTTCTTTAGGAGGTATGATCGATGAAGTAACCAGTAAATATGATATGACTACTTTCTTTCTGATTTTTACAATAGTGCCAATCACAGCAGGGATAATTGTAACCGCTTTAAATCCTTTGATGAAAAAATTAATGCATGGGGTTAAATAATTAATTTTAGGCATACTATTTGAATACAAAAATTAAAATTAAAATTATGAAAAAGATATTTATAGCAGTAATAGTAGCTTTAGGGACATTTGCAGGACAAGCACAGGAAATTAAATGGATGACATTTGAACAAGCTCTGACTGCACAAAAAAAGAATCCGAAGAAGATTATTATGGATGTTTATACAGAATGGTGTGGTCCTTGTAAAATGCTTGATAAAAATACTTTTCAGAATAAACAGGTGGCAGACTATATCAATAAAAACTATTACGCAGTAAAGTTCAATGCCGAAGGTAATGAAGAAGTAAACTATAAAGGAAGAAAGTTTACAAACTCAACTTATGACGCTACTAGAAAAGGAAGAAACGGAACACACGACCTGACGTATGCTTTAAAAATATCAGGATATCCTACAATGGTTTTCTTTGATGAAAAAGGAGAGTATATTTCCCCTTTAACAGGATATTATACACCAAGTAGAATAGAAATTTTCCTAAAGATTTTCTCTAAAGAAAAATACAAAGAACTGAATACGCAAGAAAAGTGGGAGAGTTATCAGGCAAATTTTAAAAATGAATTCAAAGACTAAAAAGTAAGTTGTTGTTTACTTCGGTACTCATTAACCGATTAGTATGAAAACTATCAACCAACAACTATCAACTAAAAAGGACTATTTTGAAATCCTATAAAATCCCTTTTCCGCAATAGCGTGAAAAGGGATTTCTTTTTTTTTACAGGTTGCATTCCAGTTGGTAACATAACTTT
The DNA here is from genome assembly GCF_058310215.1 of Flavobacterium sp. AK-301. Taxonomy (NCBI): domain Bacteria; kingdom Pseudomonadati; phylum Bacteroidota; class Flavobacteriia; order Flavobacteriales; family Flavobacteriaceae; genus Flavobacterium; species Flavobacterium sp. AK-301. The sequence goes on along the minus strand of NZ_JBZEES010000007.1, from coordinate 2,266 downwards.
TATAATTCGAAGCATCAGCAATAATCAGTTTAGGTTTTATAGTATTAATTATTCTATCTAAATTTATTTTTGGGGACTGTATAATCAGAAGAATATCTACATCAGCAGTGTTCGGATAAATACCGGAATGGTCAATTATTAAAATCTTTTTCTGATTAAAATACGCCAGATTACAAATAGTATCCTGTTGTTTTACAGAACTGAAATTTTCTAGTAAATATGATTTTACAGTAAGATTATTTTGTAGATGTTTTATTAGACTGTCATTAGAATATAGAATAGCTTCCGTTCCTTTTCTTTCCATAATAAGATTATTTTTTTTCATCTTAAAAACAATCCATTCCTCCGTTTTTTCATTTTTCCATTTAGTACCTAAACAGGTGATCTGAAACAGAATTAAACTAGTGAAACAGAAGATTAATTTGTTGTAACTCGGTTTTTTAATCCAAATAATAATAACAATAATTGTAAAATAAGAGCTAATAACCATATAGGAATTAAAAGGAATATCTTTAATAATAAAGTCTTCAAAAGAGGCAATCCAATGAATGATTTTATTTAAAATAAAAATACTATATTCCAGTGTTTTTAAAAGAAATAGAGGAATCTGGTTAATAGTAGCTAACAGCATTACAACTATTCCGACAGCAAGTATAATAGAAAGAAAAGGAATTATAATAATATTCGTTACAAAAAACAGACCCGGAAACTGATGAAAATAATAAAGACACAGCGGAAGTGTGCCAATTTGAGCAGCAAAAGAAACGGTTAGAATATCCCAAAAGTATTTTAATATCTTATTTTTTGGAATCCATATTTTAGACAATAAGGGCTGAAACCACACAATAAAAAATAAAGCAATATAACTTAGCTGAAAACCTACGTCAAAAAGAAAAGAAGGCTGAAAGAGCAGAATGATTAATATTGACACAATTAAAGTATGATAAATAGTAGTATGTCGTTTTAAATGCATTCCTATTGCAATAAAGGAAAACATAGCAGCAGATCGAACGACAGGAGGTGAAAGTCCCGCTATTATAGCAAAAACCCAAAGAGAAATGATTATAACAATTAGTTTTATTATTGTTCCAATTTTATTGTTGGGAATTGGTTTCAGTATGAAATTAATAAAAAGCAATATGAATCCGACATGTAGTCCCGAAACAGATAAAATATGCACTGCTCCTGCATACTGATAATCTCTTAAAGTTTCAGGTGATATATCCTGTCGTTGCCCTAAGATGAGAGCAGCAATGACCCCTAATTCAGCATCATTAAATCCTTTTGCTTTAAGATTAGAAATGATTTTGTCCCGAATATGAGCAGCATAGTATAAAATATCTTTTTTTAAAAAGGAGTTAATTTTTATCCCGCTTTTATCCGTGTATATCTGAGCAAAAACAGATTTATTTTGAAGGTATTTACCATAATCAAACTGATTGGGATTATAAGGTTTTTTATGAGGAATAATAGAACTTTTAATTTGCAAAACAGAACCAATAGGGAAATGTACTAAAGTAGTAAGGCTGTCTTTTCGAATGTTGAGAAGTATAGATCCTGTGCTTTTTATTGAATTTATTTTTTTTATTTCAGCAATATATCGTTGGTTGTAAATGCCGTCTTTAAGTTTCTCATTAATTACTAATTCTATTAGATTAGTTTTAGTATCGTCTTTAATCTGATGAATATAATGTGTTTTCTGAAAAGAATTTGTATGTAGGAGCAGTGTAGTACTACCAATCCAGAAACAGACTATATAAGTGAAAATTCCAAAATAACTCTTTTGCAGAAAATCTTTTCTCGCAAGAAAAAAAGATAAACCTAAAAAGAAGAATAGTATGATAAGCGTTGTAAATATAAATTTCAGATTAGGTTTCACATAAAAAGAAAATAGAATACCCAGTAAAAAAGAGAATGTTATTTTTGATAAAGGAAATTTTAGTATTGCCATGAAGGAAGATGAATTTGTTTATATAACCGCATTTTTTTAATAGGTTTTTTTAAAGAAGAAATGGTAATTTGGTATTGTGGGTTTTGTTTTTTGATGTTTTATTTTATTAAAACACGGGTAAGTTATTATTTAATTTTGATAAATAAAAAAACTACAAGTCATATGATCTGTAGTTTTTACTATTTATATAAAATTTTTGATAGTGTATTTTGATAGTTCTGTTTTTTGCTAATTATCAAAAAACCCCCTGATGCATTTGTTTAGGCATTAGGGGGGTATTTAGATTGGGATTTTTTATTTTTTTTAGTTCTTAAT